>JAFGPX010000297.1 GCA_016935975.1 Deltaproteobacteria bacterium | reverse complement strand
TCGATCTTGAAGGTGCTCGTGCCCTGGACGGTGGCGGCGGTGGTGGCCTTCTTGGTCTCCGCCACGATGGCCTTGTCGGCCAGATCGGTGTAGCTGACCAGGCCCGTGCTGAGGTTGACCTTGGCCTTCATGCGCGCCGTGGTGACGATCACATTGCCCCCGGATTCGCTCGCGCAGAACGGGGTCGGGGTCGTCCATTTGTTGGAGATGGACAGGGAGTCCTTCTTCGGCAGCGTGGAGGTGCTGGTGTACTGAACTCGGAGGATGTCGTCCCGGCAGACGTACACCTTCATCTTGCCGCTGCCCACGGTGAAGGCGACGCCCGCCGCATCGACGGTCACCCCGCTGCTCGTCGGAGGGGGGTCCGTGCACGTCACGGTGGAGCCGCCGCTTCCCGTCTGACCGCCGCTGCCGGGCGAAGTCGTGCCGCCCGAGCCGGGCTGGGTGCTCGTGCCGCCGGCCGCGGTCCCGCCGGACGACGTCGTGCCGCCCGTGCGGCCGCCCGCCGCGCTGCCTCCCACGGGGCCGCTCGTTCCCCCAGCGCCCGCGCCGCCCGTCCGACTGCTGGCCCGGCCGCCCGCTCCGCCACTCGTCGCACCACCGGAGCCCGTCCCTCCGCCGCCAGTCGCGCCGCCAACGCCTCCGGCCCCACCCGAAGTCGTCGCGCCGGCGCTTCCGCCCGCCCCGGCGCTGCTTCGCGTCCCGCCGGAACCGCTCGCGCCGCCCCCTCCTTCGCCGCCGCTCGATTGCTGCCCGCCACTGCCCGTCGCGCCGCCGGACTGCGCAGGTGGCCCCGCGTTCTTCGTTTCACACGCTGCGAGTGCCAGAAATCCGATGACACCTGTCGATAGCAGGATCTGACCGGCGGTTCGGTGCTTGTCGCTCATGAGAGAGCCTCCCTTTCCAGCAAACCTACTGTCGCCAGCGCCGAGTTGTTGTGCTGCAAACCGTCCGTCGTGGTTTCTCGATTCCTCACGGTCGGACCTCTTGGCACAAACAGATCCCTTGCGCTCCCCTGTTCCCGGGAAGCGCGGCGCGCGCGGAATGGCGCAACTGTCAGGGCAGTGGCAGCAGCCTCGCGTTTCCGTTTCGCGCGGCTGCCAATCCCGGCGTCTGGTTCCGCCCGGCGGGTCTATGGAGTCGCCGCCGGCAACACACAGCTGCCGTCGTCGATATTGCAGGTCAGGGTGTCGCCGCAGGACCAGCCTAGACGGCAGTCGGGCAGGCAGGCGGAGACGGCTCGGGCGCAGATGTAGCCTTGACGGCAGTCGCCGTCGGTCGCGCAGGTGGCGACGCAGTAGCTCTTGCCGTCGGCCAGGGTCAGGCAGCTGCCCTGCGGGCAGGAGTACTTCTGGCAATTGCCGGAGCAATACCCGCCCTCCCAGTGGGTCGCCTGGCCGCTCGCGTCGGTATCGAGGATGCAGAAGCCGGTCAAGCACACGTCGTCCGAGGAGCAGCCGCCACCCACGGGTACCGCGAGGTTCGAGGAGCAGGCGGCCAGGACGAACGTCGCCGCGAGCCAGCCGAAGATGATGAGCCGTCGCATGTTGCTACGTTTCCGTCCGCTTGGCCGTCTATTTTTCCTCCAGTCCCTGCCGCGCGTTCGCATTGTCGGGCGACACGCGAAGCACCGCTTGCAAGACGGCGCGAGCTTCCTTCTGCTTGCCCATCCGGAGCAAGGCCCAGGCGAAGCCGGTCTGATAATCGAGCACGCCGGGGTACTCCTCGACGAGCCGGCGGTACGCGCTCGCCGCCTCCGGGAAGCGACCGAGGTTGTAGTGTGCGGAGGCGAGCCGCGCTCGTAGCGTCGGATCCGTGGGCAAGTGGGCCAGCGCGGCCTTGCACGCGGCCTCGAGACCCTTCCAATTGCCGGCGGCATAGAGCACGGGGGTAATGCCGACCTTGGGCTCGATCGCCTTGGGCTTGGCCGCCATGGCCGCCCTGTATCCGGCCTCGGCGCCCGCATAGTCGCCGCCGAGATAGCGGAGCCAGGCGATGCGCAGGGTGACGAAATAGGATTTGTCGCCGGCCGCGCGCAGGGCCTTCATTTTGGCCAACGCGCCCGCGTAGTCGCCCTTGGCCTCGAGCTGGTACGAGGCGCGGTGGCTGGCGGCTGTGTCCTGGGTGCGCGCCGGCGATGCGGCAACCAGGGTCGATACGAAAATACCGGCAATGGAGACGAGAGAGGTCATGGGAATCCTCGAATGGTCAAGAACCGAAGTAGCGTAGTTGCAGGCCCAGCGATAACGACCAGAACATCCCGGTGGCGCCCTCGGCCTCGATCGCGCAGGCCTCGGCCTGGCCGGCCAAGCGAACCACGGGAATGACATCATAGGTCGCCGTGAGGCTCGCTCCCCCACGCGTGTGTGGAGCGATGGACAGAAGGGATGGGCTGGCGAGATTGGCGGCCCAGTGCTCGGTGCCGAGGTGGCCTTGCAGGTGGGCGGCGAAGGCGCCGAGCCACAGCGAGCCTCCCGTGGCCAGGCTGGTCCATTGGCCGGTCTGCTCGCGGGTCAGGCGGGCGCCAGCGTAGAGCAGAACATGGTCGCCGACCGCCAGGAACGCGGCCGGGCGAAGCTGCAGGTTCACGAAACGCCGCTCGGAGCGCAGGGCTGCGAGATCGGCGAATGCGCCCCACTGGCGCCCGTAGCGCAGCTTGAGGCCGGCGCCCGCGAGCGCGGGGCTACCGCTCGAGGCGAGGGCGAAGGCGAGCCCCTCGGCCGCCAGCGTCGGCGTGTCGTAACCGGCTCCGCCATAGATCTCGTTGACCGTCCAGCCCGTGGCGTGCTCGGGAGAAGCCCAGGGCGGGGGCGTGGAGGTCTGCCGCCATTCGATGTGGCGGCCGGCCAAGCGCACGGTCAGTCGGTCCCAAAAACGCCACGGGAGCTGCGCGAACACGGCCAGTCCCTGGTACAAGGCCGAGCCGAACGATTGCCCGACCAAGGCACCCCAAAGCTCCGGTTGGCTTTTCGGCGGGTTGGCGACAGCAAGGCCGGACAGGGCATCCGGCTGCTTGGGCTCCACGGCCAGGGCTCGTCTGAAATAGACGCGAGCCCTGTCCGTCTTTCCGGCTCTGGTGAGCTTCCAGCCCTTGAGCGCGAGCGCGGCGGCATAGCCGGCCTTGGCGTCGGCGTCGTCCCTGGCCTCGGGAAAGCGGCGAGCGCGCTTGTAGCGGGCCAGCGCGGCGTTGGCCCGCTTGGTGACCAGGGCCAGATAGGCCAGGCGCAGCTGGGCGTAGTAGTTGTCGGGATGCTTGCCCCACGCCTCGACCAGCACGGCCTCGGCGGCGCGCAAATCGCCTGCTCGCTCCAACCGCACCGATCGCTCCCAGGGCCTCTCCGGCGCGCTCGCGAGATCCGTCGCCTCGGCCCGGGCCACGCTCGCGATGTGCAGCACGGTCAGAAGGCATACGGCCTTGGCCCTCATGCGGCCTCCTCGCTGGCCATGGCGTCCGCTTGGCCGATTTCGATCTCATGGGTTTTGCCGTGGTGCTCGACGAACAGCATGTGCGAGGCATGCGGCCCCGACAGGGAGAGGACGGTTCGGCAGGACCAGTCCGCAGCATGCCCCTCGACCTCGACGGCGCCTTCCCTGCGTCTCAGGCTGTAGCTCACGTCCAGGCCGCCCCACACCGGGGCGACCACCGTGAGCACGTCCGCGAGCAGACGCGACCAGCGTGGCAGGAGCCAGCGCCGTGACAGAGAGTCCTGCCAGCGAAGCTGCGCGGACTGGTCGAAGGGCAGGCGCGCCCAGGCGAGCACGAGGAAGCGCAGGAGCGAATCGGGGCCGGCGTGGCAATCGAGCAGGACGAGGCCGTTGTCGTAGGTCTCGAAGGCCACCCGGCCGTGCGGCGAGCTGAGCCAACGGGTGCCGAGCAGGTCCATCTCGACCTTGGCCAGCTCGACGCGCGTGCCGTTGCGCTCGCGCAGCTCGATCTTGGTGCCCGGGGTCAGCGCCGCGGCCTGCGCCACGCTGTCGTCGCGGTGCACCGGGCGCACGAAGGTGCCTTGCCTGGGAAGCATGTGCGTGCCCAAGGTCGGCACCTCGCCTTGGCATTCGACCACGTCGCCGAACTCGAACGGGATGGTGGGCGAGCCCAGGGCCAGACCGCGTTGCACTTGGAAGTGCAAATGCGGCACGGCCGAGCGTCCGGAGTTGCCGCAGCGGCCGATCTCCGTGCCCGGCGTGACCACGTCGCCCGGCTTCACGCGGATGCTCTTGGGTTGTAGGTGGGCGTAGACCGTATGCAGCCACGGTCCGTGCGCGATCACCGCGGCGTTGCCCCAGTTTTGCCGCGTGTTCACCTCGCCCGGTCGATTGTCTTCGATGCCGTCTACCACCAAGGCGACGGTGCCCGCGCCGGCCGCCAGCACGGGCAGGCCGTAGCAGACGTAGTCACGCAGGTCGCGACCCTCGCCCCGGTGGGCCTTGCCCTCGGCGGTGCGGCCCTCGAAATCCAAGCCGTGTCGCCACGGCCCCTTGTGCGTGTGTTCGCCGTCCCACCCCTGCGACACGTACCACTCGCCACGGAAAGGCAAGCGGAAAGGCAACCAGGCGAGCTCGCCGAAGCGACGCACGCGCGAGAGATGGCGGGCCAGGGCGTCCTCGGGCCGATCCGCTGGCGCGGCCGAGCGAGGCCAGCGGTCCTGCTGGCGCATGCGCGCGGCGGTGAGCACCGCGAGCACTGTGATCACGAAGGGCAGGGAAAGCACCGGCAAGGAGAGCATGGCCAGCATGGGCATCAGGGCGTAGGTGACCAGCACCGAGAAGCCGGCGGCGCCCGCGGCCAAGGCCATGGACGACGGCTGCGGCACGAACCACACGCCGCCCACGACCATGGCCGTCAGCATGGCGTTGAAAGAGGCCATGGTGTCGAGCGCGCTCCACGCGAGATCCGGGCGCAACCACGCGCGCAGGGCAGAGGCGGTGACGGCGCCCACCCCGGCCAGAAAGAAGCCGATGCGGCTGTGTACGAGCAGGGCCAGGAGCACGAGCACCCCGGGCGCCACGCCGTGGACGAAGAGCAACGAGGCGGGGACGTCGAGCCACGAGTGCCGCGTGAGCGCGGCCGGTAGCAGGGACCACTCCACGACGGGCGAAAACGCGCCCCCGCGCGGGGACAGGGAGCGGGAGGCCAGGTGAACGAGCCAGGCGGCCGAGACGAAGGGCAAAACGTAGGCGGGCAGGGACAGGCGGGCGAAGAAAGTCTGGAAGGAGGCCCCGAGCAGCACGGAGGTGACGGTCCCGACCAGGACCAGCGCCGCCAGTGACCCGCCGTTCGGCGCGAAGGCCAGGAGGGCGAGCGTGGTAAGCAGGGCCATGCAGCCGTAGATGCCCTCGCGCACCGCCGCCCGGCCCAGCCCGAGCAGCCACGTCACCACGGCCGCCATGGCCACCGCCGCGAGGGTGATTCCGGCCAACTTGGGCATGCACGCCACCGCGGCCAGCACCAAGGCCCCCGCCGCGAGGTCGCGCGAAAACACCACCTGGGCGTAGGGGCGCAGCAGGATCTCGAGGACGGCACGCCCGACGCCGGGAACGCGCCCTGGCAACCGTACGCCGTGGGTGCCTTTCACAACCACGCGGGCATTTGCTCCTGCAGGAGAAGGGTTTCCAGGGTCTCGGCCTTGCGGATGATGGCGTGCTGGCCCTTGGGCGAAACCATGACGACGTTGGGCCGCTCGGAGATGAACTGCATCCACTGGGTCACGTTGTACGCTCCCACGTGACGGATCACGACGCGGTCGCCGACCCGCAAGGGCGGGAACATGACGCGGTCGCGGACCACGTCGATGGCCATGCAGAGCGGCCCGAAGAACACCGTGGGCTCGGCGGTGCCCAGGATCTCCTGCGCCGGCCGCACGTCGTGGCGGTACCACCAGGCCGTGGGCAGGATGTTGACCCCGGCGTCGACGATCACCGCCCGCCGCTTGTCGGCCAGGCGCTTGTTGCCGAGCACGGTGGCGACCAGCACGCCGGCGTCGTCGACCAGGGCGCGACCGGTTTCCAGTACCAGGCGCGGCGTCTCGGCGCCGTCCAGGCCTTCCTCCAGGCCGCTGGCGATGGCTTCGACGTACTCGGAGAAGGAGGGGGTGGCTTCCTCGCCGGGCAGGTACTGCGCGTGCAACGTGTTGTGCGAGGCGAAGCCGCCGCCGAGATCGATCGTGGTGATGCGCGCGCCGAGCTCGCTCTCGATCTGGCGTGCGAAGCGTGTCATGGCCAGGGCGGCCATCCGGTAGGCGTCGGGATTGGGAATGAAGGTGCCGATGTGGCCGTGCAGGCTGCGCAGACCGAGGCGCCCCGAGCGCACGATCCGGCGCGCCGCCTCGATGGCGCGGCCGCTTTCGAGATGGAAGCCGAAGCGGTCCCAGGTGGGCACCGGCAGATCGGATTGGCTGACGCGAATGCCGACCTCGGGCACGATACCGAGGCCCTCGGCCACGGTTTCCGCCAGGGCCAGCTCGTCCAGGTGATCGATGTGGACCTGCACGCGTTTCTCGAAGGCCAGCGTCAGATCGGCCGCGGTCTTGGCCGGGCCGTTGAAAATGATCTGCTGGCCGGCCACGCCGGCGGCCAGGGCCTTGCGCAGCTCCATGCCCGACACCACCTCGGCCAGGGAGCCCTCTTGGTGGAAGACGCGGCAGACGGCGCTCAGGTAGTTGGTCTTGTAGGACCAGCCGAGGTCGAAGCTGGCGAAACGCCGGCCGAGCTCGCCGCGCAGCTCGCGCACCCGCTCGCGCAAGGTGTTTTCGGAGAATACGAAGAGCGGCGAGCCGTAGGCCACCACCAGCTCCTCGATGCGCACGCCGTCGATGCTGCTCATCGGACGGATGGCCGGGATGGAGCCGAGCTTGTTCACGCCGGCCAGGCTGTGTCGGACGATGAGCGGAGGTTCGTACTTCGCTTTCATGCGTGCGACACCTTGCCGGCAAAGGCGCGTTGCTCGGAGCGCAGCACGCCGGTGGCGGCGAGCTGCTCGAAGGTGGAGAGATCGGTGATCTGGTCGATGGCGATGCGGACGAAGAGAGTGCCGGCCCGATAATGGGGGATGGGCGACGGCAGGGGCAGGCCGAGCGCCAGACGGACGGCGTAGTAGGGCAGGTTCAGCCCCGCGCCGGCGGAAAGGTGGATCCACGCCGGGAATCGCGGGTTGATCTCGATGACGAAGTACTCGCCGGTCTTCGTGCCGCGGAGGATCTCCACTTCCAGGGGACCGCGCCAGCGCAAGACGCCCACGACGGCTTCGCAGATGCGGATGAGCTCGGGATTGTCGATGGCCACGCCACACCAGCCCTTGCCCTTGTCCGTGAGCATCATCTTGCGCATGGCCACCGCGCCCGCCAGGTTGCCCTTGCCGTCGCCGAGCGCGGCGACGTTGTACTCCTCGCCGGGAACGTACTGCTGCACGATCACCGGCACGCCCCATTGGGCCGCGAACCTGTGGAACGCCGCCACCCCTTCGGCTTCCGTGTGGACGACAACGGCGCCGTAGTACACGCCCTTGACCACCAGCGGGAGGCCGAACTTCTTTGCCGCGTCCGAGATGCCGTCGGCCGTGAGCAAGGCCTCGGAGGGCGGGATGTCGAGGTCGGCGTGCGCGGCCAGTCTCGGCAGGTGGGTCTTGGAGGAGCGCTCGAGCGAGTCGAGGCTCGGCAGGAAGGTGCGCGTGCCGGCCCGCTCCAGCTCGGGCGCCAGGGCGATGAGGGCGCGCAGCTCGGAGTCGAGGTTGGGGACGAGGACATCCGTGCCCAGCTCCTGCCGTATCCAACGCAACCGGTCCCGCAGGGCCTCGCGACCCGCCGAGGGATAGGGCAAGATGGCGCCACCATCGACCAAGCCCTCGGCGTAGAAGCCTGGATCGAGGGCGTCGTAGCCGAGCCCGATGATGCGGCCCTTGAAGCTCGGTTCGTGACGGAGCGCACGCGCCACCGGCACGCCAGGGGCGGGGTTGTCGGTGGCGTTCATCCCCGTTACCGCGACCGTGACGTCGACTCTATCCATCGGTGTTCCCTTTCATTCGAGCAGCCCGCAGTCGCGCAGCTGCAGCACGAAATCCTGCACGTCGCGGACCGGATCCGTGTTCTTGTCGCTTTCGAATTCCTCGGTCAGACGGCGGGCGGTCGCTTCCGGGCTCAGCCCGTCCTTGAGACAGCGCAAGGCGAGCTGGCCCGTGAGGTTGACCGTGAAGGTGTGGCCGGTGAGGGGATCGAAGACGAAACCGGTGTCGCTGAGCGCGAGGTCGCGCAGACGAGTGCTCTCGGGGTCCATGGACACCTCGCGTACCGTGCGAAATGAGGTGAGATGTGAACGGGGTGGCTAGTGGGACAAGACACCGAGGGCGTCCATTCGATTACATGTGCGACGCGAAAGCCACGCGCGATGTCGGGTTCTCTGCGCACGCCCACCGTCCCCGCTGTCGCGGCCGTGCCCGCGCGGCGCCGTGGACGGCGCGCCCCGCGTTCCTTGGAAAGCCGTCAGCTCTTCGCGGAGCGTCGTCGGCGAACCAGAGGGAGAAGGACGAATCCGAGAAGCGGCAACCATCCGCTTCCGCTCGCCGGCGTGCGTCCCTGCATCGCGCACGCGCAACCGGAGGATGCGCTGCCGCTCGTCGCGATCGAGGTTCCGCCCGAGCCGGAATCGCCACCGGCCTGGCCGCCTCCCCGGCCGCCGCTCCCCGAGCCGCCAGAGCCCTGTCCGCCCGAGCCGGTCGTTGCCCCGCCCGCGCCGGTGCCCCCGTCACTACTTGTAGTCACGCCGCCCGAGCCCGAGCCGCCGGAGCCGCCCGCGCCGCCGGAGGCAACGACAGTCGTGCCGCCCGTGCGACCGCCGGTGCCCGAGGTGCCGCCGGAGCCGTCGCCGCCCATCCCGCCTCGGCCAGTTGCGCCGCCCAAGCGGCTGCCGCTCGTGCGACCGCCAGTGCCAGAGACGCCGCCAGAGGCGTTGCCGCCCAGTCCGCCGTCGGATCCCGTGCGACCGCCGGTGCCAGAGGCGCCACCAGCGCCACTCCCGCCCGCGCCACCGTCACGGCCGCCCGTGCCACTGCTGCCGCCAGACCCGGTCGTGCCGCCCGTGCCGCTGCTGCCGCCGACCCCGAAGTCGTTGTCGAAGGCCACCCCGTCGAACGGAATGACGACGATCTTGGTGCCGTGATTGGTGCCGGGCTTGACCTCGAAGTCCTTGTCGACATCGGACACCGCCCACGTGGCATGGGTCGGGTGGCCGTTTTCCAGGACGACGCTCGGCCGCTCCATCTTGTACCAGGCGTTGCAGACCGTGCTCCCCTCGTAGCAGAAGATCTTCTTGTATTCCCGCGGCGACCAACCGTACCCGTTATCCTTCCAGTCGTTGATGCCGTCGGGCGAATAGAGGTGGTAGCCGACGCGATCTCCGGAACCCGAGTAGATGATGTGGTAGGTGCCGGCGCTGTACCAGATGTGGGGATCCTCTTCCCACGT
>JAFGPX010000296.1 GCA_016935975.1 Deltaproteobacteria bacterium | reverse complement strand
GCCCTCGCCGTACATGATGTCGAACTCGACCTCGCGGAAGGGCGGCGCCATCTTGTTCTTCACGACCTTGACGCGCGTGCGGTTGCCCACGGCCCTGTCGCCGTCCTTGAGCGCGCCCACGCGCCGGATGTCGAGACGGACGCTGGCGTAGAACTTCAGCGCGTTGCCACCGGTGGTGGTCTCGGGGTTGCCGAACATCACGCCGATCTTCATGCGAATCTGGTTGATGAAGATGACCAGGGTGTTGGACTTGGCGATGGTGCCGGTCAGCTTGCGCAGCGCCTGGCTCATCAAGCGGGCCTGCAGGCCGACGTGGGAATCGCCCATTTCGCCTTCCAGCTCAGCGCGCGGGGTCAGCGCCGCGACCGAATCGACCGCTACGACGTCGACCGCGCCCGAACGAACCAGCATCTCGGCGATCTCCAGCGCTTGCTCGCCATGGTCGGGCTGCGACACCAAGAGGTCGTCCGTCTTGACGCCCAGCTTGCGCGCGTAGCCCACGTCGAGCGCGTGCTCGGCGTCGACGAAAGCGCAGATGCCGCCCCCGCGCTGCGCTTGCGCCACGACGTGCAACGCCAGCGTGGTCTTGCCGGAGGCTTCCGGCCCGAAGATCTCAACGATGCGGCCGCGCGGCAGACCGCCCATGCCGAGCGCGATGTCGAGGCCGAGCGCGCCGGTGGGCACCACGTGCACCTCGGGCGGCGGCACCTCCTCGCCCAGCCGCATGATGCTGCCCTTGCCGAACTGTTTCTCGATGGTCGAAACCGCCAGCTCGATGGCCCGGTCACGCCCGGGATCGCGGCCGCCCGGCGTCTTGCCCGCCTCGCTCTTGCCATGCTCGCTTCGCTCCTGATTCGCCATGTATTCTCCTCGAACGAGTAGCACTAGGTGAAATAGCGACGCGCCATATCGAGCGCGTAGTAGGCCGCGGCCCTGCGAATGCGCTCGCGGTCGCCGGAGAAGATCCTAGTCGCCGCTTTCGTGGGGCGC
This sequence comes from Deltaproteobacteria bacterium, assembly GCA_016935975.1. GTDB lineage: Bacteria > Myxococcota_A > Polyangia > Fen-1088 > Fen-1088 > Fen-1118. Next base: position 5,638 of record JAFGPX010000296.1, on the reverse strand, counting down.
GGCCCAGCCACGGCGAAGCACACCGTGCCCACCGTCTTTTCGCCCGGCGCGCGCGCGGGTGCCGGCAACGGGCGTCCGTCCATGCGGCTGCCGGCCACGCCCGTGATGGCCACGCCGATGGTCGCGTTCGTCAGCTTGCGCACCCCCTCGGCCATCGAGCGCGCGCAAGGTTCGCTGACCGCCCCGTGCTCGAGCAGAGCTTCCGCGGGCACCGACAGCACCTTCACCTTGAGATCATTGCTGTAGGCCACCACCGAGCCGAGAAAGAAGTCGCTCGCCCCCGGCTCGGACGTGATGAGTTGGCCCGCGTAGCCGCCCGTGCACGACTCGGCCAAGGCCAGCGTGGCGCCTGCCTCGCGCAACGCCTTGCCCACCACCATGGGAAAGGTTTCGCCGTCGGTGCCGTACACGCCCTGGCCGATGCGCTTGCGCAGCTCGTGATCGATTTCATCGAGCATGGCCCGGCTTTTTGCGAAGTCCCCCGAACGCACGACGACCTTGACATGGTTCTCGGGCGCGGCCGTGCGGAAGTGCACGGTCGCCTCGGGAAACCCCTGCAGCAGGCCGACCAGGCGATGATCGATGTGCGATTCGCCCATGCCGTACACGTGGAAGGTGCGCACCGCGGCCCTGGGCACGCCTTGCTCGCAAAGGCGCTCAATCAGGCGGGGCATGCAGTGAGCGACGAAGATGCCCTCCATTTCGCGAGGAATGCCGGGAAGAAAGTAGGCCTCGGTTGCGCCGATGGTCACCCCAAAGCCCGGGGCGATGCCGGCCGTGTTGGCGAAAACCTGCGCGCCTGCGGGAACGCGTACCTGGCGCAGGTTGTTCGGAGTCAGCGCGAACCCATGGGCGGAGAAGCGCTGCTGCATCGCCGCGAGCGATGGCGCGTGCTCGACCGCGGCCACGCCCAGCATGTCGCACACCACGTCGACCGTGCGATCATCCTCGGTCGGCCCCAGCCCGCCGGTGGCGACGATGACGGACGCCTCGCGCGTCAGACGCTCGATGACCGCGCGCATGTCGGCCACCCGGTCGGAAACCACGGCATGCGCGCGCACGTCGTAGCCGGCGTCGGACAGCAAATCGGACAGAAATGCCGCGTTGGAGTTGGCGACTTCGCCGCGCAGAATCTCGTCGCCGATGGCCAGGACCACGGCCGTTCCCGGCGGGGCCTTGAACGCGGCGGGCGCGGCCTGGCGCTGCTTCGCCCCGGACGTGCCGACCGACCCACGCGCGGTCTTGCCTGCCTTCGCTGCCGGCCGGACGGACTTGCGGCCAGAGGCCGCAGCAGGGCCGCGACCAGCACCCGCGGCCCCCTTCCTTTGGCTACGCGCCATGCTGGCAGCGACCCGACGGAACTTAGACATTTGTTCAGTACCTTACCGAGGGCACTTGCCCCAGTCAACAACCACAAACACAATCGCGGCACTCGCTTTTCCTAGGTTGACAAGGGACCACCTCCGACGGTCAACTGTGCCAAGCAGCTCATGCGCATCCGCTACTCCGCCAAGACGGATCAAGGACTCAAGCGAAACCACAACGAGGACTATTTCTGCCTCATCGAGGAGGAGCAGCTCTTTCTGGTGGCCGACGGCATGGGTGGGCACGCGTGCGGCGAGATCGCCTCCAAGATGGCGGCCGACGTCATTCGCGAATTCTTCGCGCGCACGCGCGACGAAGACATCACTTGGCCCTACAAGATGGACCGCAACCTAACGGTGCTCGAGAACCGGCTCAACGTCGGCATCCGCCTGGCCAACAAGAAGATCCACGAATCGGCGTCCAAGGACGTGCGCCTGAGCGGCATGGGCACAACGGTCGTCATCGGCCAGATCACGGAGGATCGCTTCTACGTGGCCCATGTCGGCGACTCACGCTGCTACCGCGTCCGCGACAAGGACATCAAACAGCTCACCCGCGACCATTCGCTGCTCGAGGACTACAAGGAAGCCCGTCCGGGCATGAGCGACGAGGAACAGCGCAAGTTCCCCCACAAGAACGTCATCACGCGCGCCCTGGGCATGCGCGACACCGTCCAGGTGGACATCACCTCCGAGGAGATCCAGGACGGCGACATCTTCGTCCTGTGCTCGGATGGCCTGTCGGGCATGGTTCCCGACGCGGGGTTGCTCGACCACCTCCACGTGGACGCCGACCTGGACGTGGCCGTGAACAAGCTGGTCGACGCCGCCAACGCCGCGGGCGGCACCGACAACATCACGGTGCTCGTGCTCGAGTGCCGTTTGAACTAGGGTTGCGGGCACCCCTTGACCGGCACGGCCTCGCTGCCCCGTGCCCCCCGGCGTTTCCACACCGAGAAGCGCGCCTTGGAACCGTACTTCCCCAGGACCAAGGTCGCCTCCGCCAGTAGCTTCTCGACGTCCGCGCCGCGCACGACGATATCCGGACGCCCCTCGAAGACCATCTCCATGCCCACGCGGAAACGCCCGTCGAGCTTCTCGACCAGCCCACGCAGATCCGCCAGCAGCGAGTTGGCCACCGAATCCGGCACGCCTCTGCCCGCGTCCCGGCACTCGCGCAGAACGACGCTGGGATCCGAGTACGCCGGCTCGTGCGGCCGCGTGCTCTCCCAAGAGATGGGCGCGCTCGGTAGATCGGGCGGTCGGTCGAGCCATCCGACGGGGAGGCCGAGGAAGACGGTTCCCCGGTCCTCCAGGCCGATGACCATCCGACCGTCCGCCGCTTCGGCCATGACGACCACGCGGGTGTCCGCCAACGTGGGAATCGAGGGATGAACCGGCGCGACGCGCTTGAGATCGCGCAGCACCCACAAGCCGCGCCCTGCCAGCCACAGGCGTTGGCGGCTGTCCCGCAGAAGTCGGGTGACCTTGTCGCCGAGGCCTTGCGGCCGTTGCAGCTCGCAGGTGCCCCACTTCGCGCTCCAGATGCACAGCCCGTGGTCGGTGGCCAGCAGAAACTCGTGCTGCTTGTCGTCCCACACCGTGAGGTCGTAGATGAGCGCGCGGCGGCCGTCCACCATTACCGGCACTTCGTCGATGAGGGGTATGCCCCCTTCCTCGTTGCGGTCCAACCGGACCAGCGCCCAGCTCGAAGCCGAGATAGGCAGACCGTAGAAGGGCGGCGCGGCCGAGGCGGCGAAGCGAAGAGGCTCGCCAATGGCCGATCGGAAGACCATCTGACCACGCACGGACCCCTTGTCGGCATGGGACGTGTGCGCGCCCCCACCACCTGGCCCTGGCGACGTGCGCATCACCATCTGCCAGCGCCCACCCGAAAAACGCCACAACCCTTGATCGTCGACGTTCCACAGCCGCCGATCCGGCGTCGCGAATGTGTCGGCCGGCTCGATGGGCAAGTCCTCGCGGCCCAGCGTGGTCAAGGTCTTGCCGTCCCAGCGCGCGGTCAGAAAGGTGTCGCGCAGGCCATGAAGGTGCCCCGCATAGTGTCGTGGCGCCCCGGCCTTCGCCACGAGGTAGCTGGTCTCCCCCCCGAGCGGAATGCTGAGCATCGCCGCCCACACCCGTTCCAGCTCGCCGGCCCGGCCAGGACCCATCAGCTCCGCCGGCGGCATGACGGGGTCGGGCAGCCGGTTCCACTTGCCGCCAGCGTAGAAGCCCGGCCCGCCGTCGCCGAAGAAGGCCATGCCTTTCTCCAGTCGCACGATCTCGGTGGGCCACGAAACGGGGTACTGTCCCGGGATGACGTGGCGGCGCTTGTACTCGGAGGTCATCTCCATGAAGCCGCCACGCGCGAGACTCGTGAGCAGACCGCGGCTGGTGCGATGAGCTTGCCCGAGCGACAAGAGAGCGTCGTCGAAGAGGCGCCCGCCCCCCACGGCCCCGAGGGGCTGCCAAGCGCCGAACTCGCGGTCGGTGACCGAGACGCTGTCGTGAGAGACCACGAGGACGCGGCCGTCCTCTCCCTCGTCGACGACGTGACTGATCGGCGCGGTGGGTGCCCCGGGCGGCGACGCCTCGCCGCCGGCCTGGTAGAGCAACGCAGGCTTGGGGCCCGGATGCACGCGCGCAACGTAGCTCGACATCGCGCCGCCGCCGCGGACACCTCCATAGAACCAGACCTGGCCGTCAGGAAGCTCGGAGAAACCGCGCACGCCCGGCCAGCCCTGCTTCCGCGGCACGTCGGTGCGCGCGCCGGATTCCAGGTCGATGGCCTGCACTCGATCCTTGCTGCCGACCCACAGGCGATCCTTGCTGTCCAGGAAGAAGACGGGCCAGCTCCCCACGTCATAGACGCGGCCCTGCGCCTGATCCCTGACGCGCGTTCCACCCGCGGGACCCGGCTCGGATTGATAGGCGACAACCAGCCCGCCGCCCTTGCTGCGTTTGCCAATCCAACGCGGCACCCCCGGGACCTCGTCCACCGAGGCGATGGCCAGATCGGCGATCGCAATCCGCACGATGCTGCCGTTGGCGATGCCCGCGAGCACGTGGCCGTCGTGGACAGGACCAAGACAGGTCGCGCGTCTGCGCAGAACCTTCTCGCCGCGCAGTGAGAAGGACTCCGCATCGAACACGACTAGATTGCCGGAGGCGGTCAAGCTCATGAGCTGCCCGGCCACGAGCCGACTGTCGAGGACGGCATTGCGGTCGAAATGGTATTCGATGCCCAGGCTGGCCGAAGACGATACGCGTTTGTTGACGGGAAACACGACACGCCGGAAACGGCTCGTCCCCTCCTCGTCCTCGGCGGGCCAGAAGACCTGATAGGCCAGCAAGCCGAGACTCGCGAGCATGAAGGGAACGGCCAGGCCATAGCGCAGGCCGCGCTTGGCTCGTCGGGGCGTTGGGGCAGGCTGCCCGGGGCGGTCTGCGCTCATGCGTGCGTCACACCAGGATACACGAGCGAGGGTTATTGGAAACGGGGCGCGCGCAGATGGTTGCGGCGAGCGAGAACCCGCAGGAACTCCTCCGCCCCCCAGGCCAGGCAGTCGAGCGCCCCGTCGTCGAGACCGCCATCCTCGCGCAACATGGCGTGGCGGACGTGCATCTTGACGATCTCACCGACAAAGAGGTCGTGGCTACCCAGCGGCAAGACGTGTCGGACCTTGCACTCGAGGTTGATGGGGCAATCGGCGATGAGCGGAGCCGCGACCACGGCGGCCGGCGCCTTGCGCAGACCAGCGGCGACGAACTTGTCGGTGTCGCGGCCGGAGGCGGTGCCGCAGGTTTCGGCCGCTTCGCGCTGCTTCGCGGTCGGCAGGTTCACGACGAATTCCCGGCTTGCCGAGACGATGCCGTGGCTATGGCGCGTCTTACGCAAGGCGACGGTGAGCATGGGAGGGGTGGTGCAGGCCACCCCGGCCCAACTGACCGTAATGATGTTGTCCCGGCCCGCGGCATCGCGGCTGCTGAGGAGCAGCACCGGGCGAGGGAAGAGCCAGGGTCTTGGCGGCAGCGTCTTCTTCAGCATGGAGTGTCCGCGAGCCTAGCAGGCGCTTGCCGTGGAGACCAACCTCCCCGGGTTTCCGCCGCGGGCCCTGGCGCGCGGCCTGGTCGTCTAGGAGTGTGTCAACGGGTGGCAACAGAGGAACCGGGGGACGGAGCCGGGAGCCGGAGGACTCCACCATTGCCGGCCGCCTCTGTCTCTTCGTTCCCCTCTGTGCTTCCGCCCGACGGGCTGGGACTGGGGCTAG
>JAFGPX010000295.1 GCA_016935975.1 Deltaproteobacteria bacterium | reverse complement strand
CGCAGGTTCTGGATGGCGTTGGCGATCTCCGCGCCGAGCAACACGAGCCACCAGGAGATGTAGATCCACAGCAGCATGAGCGGCACCAGCGCGAGCGGGCCGTACACGCCGCCGTAGTTGGCGAGGAGCGCTCGCTTGGCGAAGTGGACGAAAGCCCACTTCAAGCCTTCCAGGGCGAAACCGGTGCTCAGCGCCCCGACGAGGGCGGCGTACCAGCGCACGCGCATGTTGGGCACGAGCCAATTGACGAGGAAGAGGCCGAGGAACTGGATGAGTAGCGGGCCGAAGAAGCGGGCCGCGGGGCCACTGCCGATGAGCTTGCCCGACCAGTAGAGGTAGGCGGCCGCGAGCGCGGGCACCAGCGTCACGAGCGGGTAGAAGATCATGAACTTGCGCATCAGGGTGCGTCGCGCGACCACCCGCCAGATGTCGTTGAACGTGCCCTCGATCGTGTAGAAGAGATAGAAGGTGGTGCCCACGGTGAAGGCCAGCCCGAGCCCGCCTGCCGCGCCGGTGGACACCTTGTCGGCAAAGGCTTGCAGATGGCCGACCACGCCCTCCATGTCCGGCAGGATCTGCGTCGAGATGAAGTTGACGAAGTGAGACTCGACGTCCAGGTTGCGCGTCTGGCGCAGACCCGCGAACACGAGAGCCAGCAGGGGCACGAGCGACAGGGTCGTCTGGTAGGTCAGGGCCGCGGCTTGCTGCGGGCAACGGTCGTGCAACCATTGCTTGACGATGCGTATCGCCAAACGGGTGATGTAGATCCCGACGCGCGCCCGGCGCGAGATGACCGCGGCCACCTCGCCCGAGCCCATGGCGCTCTCGATCACGGTCCTGAGTTGGGAGAACGCCCGCCGCATGGCCCCTAGTTCACCACAGTCGCCTCGCGAAGCCCAGGGCCGTGCTTCTTCCCCTCCGTGCCGTTTCCGACCTCGGGCTCTCTCTGTTTCAGTACATCATCGCCCCGTTGAGCCCGACAATCCAAAACGCTGGATTGTCGCTGCCGGGATCGACACACCTGTCGTTGAGGCACCTTTCACTGTACTTGTGGGCGGTGACGCTGAGCAAGCCGCCTAGGTAGACGCGTCCGAGGGAGAAGAAGGCGCCGGTGTTGAAGCCCGCGAAGTAGCCGCTCCCGCTATAGGTGTTGTCCACCTCGTAGTCGGACGAGTAGGTGACCGAGTCGGCGAAGAAGCCCAGGCGCGGTCCAATGACGAAATCGAGGCGTGGCGGGCCGATGTGGAAAAGAGGGCTGAAGCTCAGGCCGAGGAGCGCGCCGACCGCGCTCGTACCCGAAGGCGTGTCGGGATTGATGATGTCAATGCTGAGCTCGCCGCTCAGGGACACGAAGGGACCGGCGAAAAACCCGAAGAGGCCGCCCAGACGGAGGCTGGTCGACAGGCCTTCGGCGGCATCGCCGGACGGGATGCTGAGACCGAGGTAGGGCAGCATCAGAAAGCCGCGATGGCGCGGCGGCGCGGGCGGCGCGTAGGCCGGCTGCGGCTGGTAGGCTGGCTGTGGCGCGTAGTAGCCGGGCTGTTGGTATTGCTGGGGCTGCTGGTATTGCTGGGGGTACTGCTGGGACTGGTCGGGTTGGGGGTATTGCTGGGGCTGCTGGTACTGCTGGGGGTACTGCTGCTGGGGCTGCTGGGGCTGCTGGTACTGCTGGGGGTACTGCTGCTGGGGCTGCTGGTATTGCTGCGGGTACTGCTGCTGGGGCTGCTGGTACTGGTCGGTCTGCTGGGTGGGCTGGGGCGTCTGGTATTGCTGGGGCTGCTGGTACTGCTGGGGGTACTGCTGCTGAGGCTGCTGGTACTGCTGCGGGTATTGCTGCTGCGGTTGCTGGTATTGCTGCGGGTACTGCTGTTGCGGTTGCTGGTACTGGTCGGTCTGCTGGGTGGGTTGGGGCGTCTGGTATTGCTGGGGCTGCTGGGCGGGCTGCGCATAGCCCGGTTGCGCGGGGGGCTGCGCCGGCGCGGTCTGTGCGCCCGCGGCTTGCGGTGCCAGCGCGCTCACCATGAGAACGGACAAGGGAAGGGGGCGAAGCGAATCGCGCATCAGAACCTCCAGTCGTGGCCTACGTTTCTAACACGGATCGCGCCTGGTCGCTCGCCAGGGCACGTCGCCATGCCGCGAACCCGCCACCCGCGCGGGCCGCTTGCACGACCGCGCGGCCCTCGGCCAGGCCGCCTTGCGCCAGGCGATACTCGATCCATCCCCACTTGGGCGGGTCGCCCATTATCTTCGCGCGACCGCGCAGTCCGACGCGCAGGCGCCCGAGTCTTTCCTCCAGGCGCGCGATGTCCTCGAAGGGAGAGCCGGCAAGCGGCGTGTTCCGCTTGGCCACGAAAGGCGCCACGGCGAGCACCAGCCGGGGGGCGATGGCCGAAAGCTCGCTGGCCAGGCGCAAGAGATCCTCGACGTCCGCCATGGTCTCCCCCGGCAGCCCGAGCAGGGTGTAGACCTTGAGCGCCGCCATGCCGTGCGTCCGACACAGGCGCGCCGCCCCCAGCAGATCCTCCTCGCTGGTGCCGCGCCGGACCTGGTCGCGCAGGCGCTGGGAAGCGCCGTCGGCCGCGACGGTGAGCGTGCGATAGCCACCTCTGGCCAGCAGGGAAACGACCTCGTCGTCGAGCCGGTCGGGGCGCAGGCTCGACACCCCCACGCCGCGTCCCGAAGCGACGAGCGCGCTCAGGATCTCCGGCAAGCGAGGATGGTCGGACACGGCCGCGCCCACCAGGCCAACCCGCCGCGCGTGCTCCGGAATCCTGGCGAGGATGCGCTCGGGCTCAACCTTGCGCATGCCACCGCTCGGTGATCGCGTTGGCGTAGCCGGGCTTTGCCCGGCGGAGCCAGAGTGCGGGAGGGCCTGGGAACCCTTTGAGGGTTCCCAGCTCGATCGGCGCATCACGCAATAGTCGCAGGTGCGGCTGCAGCCGCGCGCGGCCTCGACCAGGAACATGTCGCCGAGTTCGGTCTGCCGCGTGACGATCTGCGAGTACGCCGGCACATGCGCGTCGCTGGCGGCCAGGACCCCTGGCAGCCGCGCCCCATGCAGCGAAGGCACGTAGCAGCCGGGCGTGGCCGCCAGGGTTTCGAGCAAGGCGCGCTTGTCGCCCGCCGCGCGAAACGCTCGCACCAGCGTCGGGGCGGCATCCTCGGCTTCGCCCATCACGATGACGTCGGCCATGGGCCCGGCGGGCAGCGGGTTTCCGAAGGTGAGCGGTCCGCCCACCACGACGAGGGGCCAGCGCCGGTCGCCCGCGTCCCGCTCCGCGGCCAGCGCCGGGATGCCGGCCAGGTCCAGGCAATGCACGAGGCCGGCCAGCTCCAGCTCGTAGGCCAGCGAGAAGGCGACGATGGGGAAGTCGGCGACGGGCCGCTGCGACTCGTAGGTGGCGAGGATCTCGCGGGCCCGCCGCGCCGCCGTCACGTCGTCGGGCAGGAAGGCGCGCTCGGCGGCCACGCCGGGCAGGGCGTTGAGCACGCGGTAGATGGTCTGGAAACCGAGCGAGGACATGCCCACGTGGTAGGGGCTCGGATAGACGAGCGCCACGGCCAGCTCGGCTTGCGCGAAAAGCGTGCCACGCTCGGCGGCGAGGCGCTCTTGCCGCAACCGCCGAAATGGGGTCACTTGGCCGGCTCGATGAGGTTGCCGTCGAAGTCGCGGCGCTCGAGCGGGGCGAGCTTGCCGAGCGACCTTTCGAGACGCGCGCGATCACCGACCACCACGGCAAGCAGGTTGTCGGGGCGCATGTACTTGGTGGCCATGCGTTTGACGGCTTCCTTGTCCACGGCCGCGATCTTCGCGACGAAACCGTCGAGCTCGCTCGGGGGCAAGTCGTAGACCGCGAGCGCGGCCATCTGCGAGGCGAGCTGTGCCGCGGTGGCGAAGCGCGCCGGGAAGGCGCCGATGATTTCGTCCTTGGTTTCGTCGAGCTCCTTGCTGGGCACTTCGTCGGCGCGCAGCTTCTCGATTTCCTTGCCGATCTCGGCGATGGCATCGGCGGTGTGCGCCGCCACGAACTCGCCGGCCACGCTCCAAGAACCCTCGGCGCGCCGGGCGTCGAAGTGGGAATACACGCCGTAGGTCCAGCCTCGGGTTTCGCGCAGGTTCATGGTCAAGCGTTTGAAGGTGCCGCCCAGGATGTGGTTGGCCACGAGCGCCCGGTAGTAGTCGGGGCTCTTGCGCGCGATGGCGGGCAGGCCGAGGCGGACGGACGACTGCGGAGCGTCGGGTTTGTCCACGAGCACGATGCGCGGTTTGTCGGGCGCGTCGACCTTCGGCACCCTGACGGGCGGCACTTTCTTGGGCTTCCACGACGCAAGCAGCGGTTCGAGCTTCGCGCGGACTTCCTTCTCGGTGATGTCGCCCGAGATGACCAGCACGGCGTTGTTGGGAGCGTAGTAGGTGTCGTAGAAGCTTCTCACTTCGGCGCGCGAAAGCCTGGGCAGCGACGCCTTGGTGCCCAGGTCGGGCCAGGCGAAGGGGTGCGCGTCGCCCCACAAGGCGCGGGCAAAGACCTGGTTGGCGACGACGGGCGGATGATCCTTGCGCTGGGCCAAGGCGGAGAGCAGGTTGTCGACCACGCGGCCAAGCTCGTCCTCGGCGAACGCGGGAGCGAGCAGGACATCGGCCCAGATCGGCGCGGCACGGTCCAGGTTCTCGGTCATGGTGGCGAGCGAAACCGCCGAGGCATCCCAGGTTGCGTAGGTGAGGAGCCTGGCACCGAGTTGCGCCACCTCGCCGGCGATTTGCGTGGCCGAGCGCCTCTTGGTCCCCTCATCGAGCATGTTGGCCACGAGGCTGGCCAGTCCGGGCTTGTCCTTGGGATTGGCGCTGCTGCCGGTCTTCACCACGAGATCCATCGAGACGAGCGGCAGCTTGTGCGATTCGGCCAGGATGACCGGCAAGCGATTGCGCAGGCGAAAGCGCCTGACGGCCGGCACCTTGAAGGCTCGCGTTCTGCCGGCGGCAGGAAGCCTGGCGCGGAAGGGGGCGTCGGGCGTCTTGCGTGCGGCCGCCAGGGGCACGGCGGGATGCGGTTTCGCGGCAACGGCCGCGAGGGGTGCCGGCGCGCGGTCGGCCGCCGGTGCGTTCACCAGGCGGCCCATGATGGGCGCCTGCGCGTTGGGCTCGACGCTGGTTACGACGCGGGCTTTCTTGGTCAGGACCTTGCGGGCCCAGGACCGCAACACCTCGGGCGTGGCCCGGTCGTAGCGCGCAAGATCGCGCCGCAAGTACGCGGCATCGCCGGCGAACACCTGGTAGTAGAGCAGGCGCGAGGCCAGGCCGGACAGCGGCTCCATGCCGCGTAGCACGTCGGTCTTCATCTGGTTCCGAGCGCGCTCCACCTCCTCGGTCGTGGGCGCGGCCGTGCGCAACTTCTCCAGCTCCTCGTCGATGACCTTCTCGATCTCGGCCAAGCGCTTGCCTTGCATGGCCGTGTAGGCGATGTCGAACGAGCCGCCGAGCGCGCGGCTCGCGTGGCGCACGGTCACCGACTGCGCGAGCTTGAGGTCGTAGACCAGCCGCCGGTACAGGCGCGAGCCTTTGCCCTCGCCGAGGATGTTGGCCAGTATGTCCAGCTCGGCGTCGCCCGGGGCGAAGACCGGCACCGTGACCCACGCCATGCGGCCGCGCGGCAGATTGATCTTGGCCTCCATGGCCAGCCGCCGTTCGTCCCGTGCCTCGGGCAACGGCGGTACCTTGACCGGCGCGACGGGCCGCCCGGGAGCGATGGGGCCGAAGTACTTGTCGACCAGGCCCTTGGTGACGGCGGTGTCGAAGTCGCCCGCGATGAGCAGCACGGCGTTGCCGGGCGCGTAGTAGCGGTCGAAGAACTCAATGAGGTCGGCCTCGCTGGCTCGGTCGAGATCCTCCATCGAGCCGATGACCTCGTGGCGGTACGGGTGGCCCGCTGGAAACAGGGCTTCGAGCTCGAGGCGGGCAACCGCGCCGAGCGGCACGTTCTCGACGCGCTGGCGGCGCTCGTTCTTGACCACGTCGAGCTGGTTGGCGAAGGTTTCCCGGAGGGACGGTCGATCGCGTGCGGAGCCTGCCGGCTCTGCCGGCAGCGAAGCATCGCGGGAGGGTTTGGGAGGGGGAAGGGTGGGGGCCCCCACCCGCCCCCTCCCATCCAGTCGATCGCGTGCGGAGCCTGCCGGCTTCGCCGGCAGCGCAGCATCGCGGGAGGGCATGGGAACCCTCTCAGGGTTTCCATCCAGAAGAAAACCCATGCGCGAGCTTTCCAGCCACAGGCCCAGCTCGAGCTGGGAAGCGGGCAGGGTTTCGTAGTAGTTCGTGCGATCCATGCTGGTCGAGCCATTGCGCGCCGAGGCGCCGGCCCGCGCCAGGTATTTGAAGAAGGCGTCTTCGGGAATGTGCTTCGTGCCCTGGAACATCATGTGCTCGAACAGGTGCGCGAACCCGGTCTTGCCCTCCGCCTCGTCTTTCGAGCCGACCTTGTACCAGACCTCGACGTGGACGATGGGCACGCGGTGCTCGGGGTGGAGGATGACGTCGAGCCCGTTCTTCAGACGGTATTTCTCGAAGGCGATGTCGGGCACGTCGGCCGCGGCCGGTTCCGGCGCAAACGACGGCAGCGCGGCGGCGAGCCAGAAGAGGCACGATGGGAGACGCATGGGCCGAAGTGTATCGCAGAAGCACGCAGGGGGCAGGGCTCCCGGTTCCCCGGTGCGCGCCACCCGTCGATTCGGAAACCGCACGCTTTCGCTTGACGACCAGCCCGAGCATGGATAGGTTGCGCGCCAAATCAGAAGGAGACCCATGAAACTGCTGCGCTGTGTTTTTGCTGCATTGGGCGGCGCAATGACCTTGCTGCTGTCCGCTTCGTCGGCCCTGGCAGGCGAGAGCGATCTCATCATGCCTGACCTGTCCCTGGTCACGTTCCACGGGACGTCGGGGAACAGGCTTCTGATGATCGGCCTGGGCATCTGTGCCCTCGGTTGGTTGTTTGGCTACATCATCTACAGGCAGCTCAAGGGGCTGCCCGTGCACAAGGCGATGAGGGACGTCTCCGAGCTCATCTACGAGACCTGCAAGACCTACCTCCTGCGGCAGGGCAAGTTCATCTTGATCCTCGAGATCTTCATCGGCGCCATCATCGTTCTCTACTTCGGAGTGCTCGCGCACATGTCGGCGCCGCGCGTGTTGGTCATCCTGGCCTTCAGCCTGGTCGGCATCGGCGGTAGCTACGGCGTGGCGTGGTTCGGCATCCGGGTCAACACCTTCGCCAACTCGCGCACGGCGTTCGCGAGCCTTCGGGGCAAGCCCTACAGTTGCTACGCGATCCCGCTGCGCGCCGGTATGAGCATCGGCATGCTGCTCATCTCGGTCGAGCTCATCATCATGCTCGCCATCCTGCTCTTCATCCCTGCCGACTGGGCCGGCCCGTGCTTCATCGGCTTCGCCATCGGCGAGTCGCTGGGCGCCGCCGCTCTGCGTATCGCGGGCGGCATTTTCACCAAGATCGCGGACATCGGCTCCGACCTCATGAAGATCGTCTTCAAGATCAAGGAAGACGACGCGCGCAACCCGGGCGTGATCGCCGACTGCACCGGCGACAACGCCGGCGACTCGGTCGG
>JAFGPX010000294.1 GCA_016935975.1 Deltaproteobacteria bacterium | reverse complement strand
TGCGCATCGATTCGGCGGGTGACTGCACCGCCATCATGCGGACGATCGCCGAGGAGAAAGCCTACTTCCGCATCAAGGCCCGGCCCACGGCGGACCTGTGCGACGCCATCTATCGGGTGCCCCGTGGCTGCTGGCGCACCGTCGACGTCGATGCCGACGGCAAGCCCACGAGGCAGGTGGCCGAAGTGGACTTCGCGCGGGACGAGTGGCGGGCGCAGGGCCTCGTGGTGCGCGTGGTCGCGGTCAGGTCCAAGGAGCGCGACAGCGGCAAGCAGCTCTACCTGTGGGAAGACAGCGAGTGGAGCGTGCAGGCGGTCCTGACCAACGACCTGGAGGCGGACGCGGACGAGCTGACGCGCGAGTACGATGGCCGTGCCGGCATCGAGCCGCTCATCGCGGACCTCAAGGGCGCCTGGGGCATCGGCAAGATACCGTCGGCTGATTTCCTAGCGAACCATGCCGCGCTCCTGGTCAAGCTGCTGACGCACAACCTGCTCAAACGGTACGTGCTCACCCTGGCGCCCGCGATCACCTGGTGGCGCGCGCCGTGGATCCGTCGCGCTTTGATTGTGGTGCCGGGCCGGCTCGGGCGGCATGGCCGCTCGCCGTGGCTCCGCCTGGCCCCGCGGCCGCACCTTCTGAACTGAGAACGGGCGGCAGAACGGTGCGGGGGAGCATGGGGGAAAGGGGGCTGTGTGTCCGTACCTCGGGATTTCACCCCGCCACTCGGAGAGATTCCACCGCATCGAGGCTCGCGCCGGTCACGAGTGCGTGGGATGTCGGGCGCTGCGCTGCCCAGTGCCGGGGTGCGCGAAATCGACGTTCAACCGAAGAACGGCGATGGTCTTCTCGGCACGGTGGATCAGACGGCCTTGCGTTCGCGACGATGACGTTGACAGAGCGCGTGCTCTGCTTCGGGCAAGTCCGGACGACTCACCCCCGCCTCCCTCGGATTGAATGGGAGGGTACTTCATCTTGATGGGAGCGATCCGTCGCATGGACATATCTGCAACCCAAGTGATTGAACCTATGCGCTTCTCACGCTGGTACGAAAGCTGCATTCTCCAGGGGCAACGGGAGCATGCAGTCGATAGGGAAAAGCCAATGAATCGGGTCAAAGAGCCTGCTTCCATGCCCTCGATGTCCGCACGCGTGGGAACGACCAACGCGCAGGTTGCCAGAATCGCCGAGGCCAATATCGAGAAGATGACAACGCAGCTCGACCAATGGGGTACGAGACTCGATGCCCTCGTTGCCAGAGTCGTTGCTCCCGGGTCGGATGCCAAAACCAGTTATCACAAGGCCATCGACGATCTGAAGGCGAAGTACGAGATATCACGCGCGAGGTTCGAAGCGTTCAGGAACGCCGGCGGTACGCAATGGCCGCTTTTCAGGTCCGGCATTGAGGTGGCCTGGACCAACTTCGAAATCGCGTTGGACCGGCTGACGAATGGCCTCGTTCACGTGAACGACACAAGGGGAGAGACCCATGAAGATCCGTCCGCTCCATGACCGGATTCTGGCCAAGCGACTCGTCCAGGATGCCAAGACGTCCGGCGGCCTATTCATTCCCGACACCGCCAAAGAGAAGCCGCTCGAAGCACGAGTCATCGCCGTGGGCAGCGGCAAGATCCTCGAGAACGGCAAGACACAAGCGCTCTCGGTCAAGGTCGGTGACAAGGTGCTCATCGGCAAGTACTCGGGCTCCGAAGTGAAGCTCGACGGCGAAGAACACATCATTCTGCGCGAGGACGACATCCTCGCGATTCTCGAGAAATAGGGAGCGCAACCATGCCAGCCAAGGAAATTCTCTTCGGGAATGAGGCCCGCAAGCAGATCGCCGTCGGGCTCAACACACTCGCCAATACCGTGAAGGTGACCCTAGGTCCCCGCGGGCGCAATGTGGTTCTCGAACGGTCGTGGGGCGCACCGACCGTCAGCAAGGACGGTGTCACGGTCGCCAAGGAGGTCGAGCTCGAGAACCGCTTCGCGAACATGGGCGCGCAGATGGTCAAGGAGGTCGCGTCGAAGACCTCCGACGTGGCCGGCGACGGCACCACCACCGCCACCGTGCTCGCGCAGGCGATCTACGTCGGAGGCGCCAAGCTGGTTACCGCCGGAGCGAACCCGATGGACATCAAGCGCGGTATCGATGCCGCCGTTCTCGCCGTGGTCGGCGAGCTGAAGAAACAGTCCAAGCCCACCAAGGGGAAGAGCGAGATTGCCCAGGTAGGCATCATCAGCGCCAACGGCGATGAAACCATCGGCAACCTCATCGCCGAGGCGATGGAGAAGGTGGGTAAGGAGGGCGTCGTCACCATCGAGGAAGCCAAGTCGATGGACACCACGCTCGATGTCGTCGAGGGCATGCAGTTCGATCGGGGCTATCTGTCCCCGTATTTCGTCACCGACGCCGAGCGCATGGAAGCGGTTCTGGCCGACGCCTACATCCTCATCTGCGAAAAGAAGATCTCGACGATGAAGGATCTCTTGCCGGTGCTCGAGCTGGTGGCCAAGAGCGGCAAGCCCCTTCTCGTCATTGCCGAGGACGTCGATGGAGAGGCGCTGGCCACCCTGGTGGTCAACAAGTTGCGGGGGACACTCCACGTCTGCGCGGTCAAGTCCCCGGGATTCGGCGATCGGCGCAAGGAGACGCTGACGGATATTGCGGTGCTCTGTGGTGGTCAATCCGTCACGGAGGACCTGGGTCTCAAGCTGGAGAACCTGACGCTGAAGGATCTCGGCTGGGCCAAGAGGATCACCATCGACAAGGACAAGACCACCCTCGTCGAGGGCGCGGGCAAGAAAGAAGACATCCAGGCGCGGCTGAAGCAGCTTCGCGCGCAGGTCGAGGACACCACCTCAGACTATGACCGCGAGAAGCTGCAGGAGCGGCTGGCAAAGATCGTGGGCGGCGTGGCCGTCATCAAAGTCGGCGCGGCCACCGAGACCGAGATGAAGGAGAAGAAGGCCCGCGTGGAAGACGCCCTGCATGCCACCCGCGCCGCGGTCGAGGAAGGCATCGTTCCAGGAGGTGGCGTGGCCCTGCTGCGCACGCTCCCGGCGCTGTCGGCGCTCAAGCCAGGCGGAGATCAGGAGTACGGTGTGAATATCATTCGTCGCGCTATCGAAGAACCCCTTCGCCAGATTGCGCAGAACGGAGGAGACGAGGGCGCGGTGGTCGTGAACAAGGTCCGCGAAGGCAAGGGCGCGTTCGGCTACAACGTCGCCACGAACGAGTACGAGGATCTCGTCCTTGCCGGCGTCATCGATCCCACCAAGGTCGTGCGCGTTGCGTTGCAGAACGCGGCCTCGGTGGCTGCGCTCATGCTCACCACGGAAGTGCTCATCGCCGAACGACCGAAGGACGAGAAGGAAGCACCGGGTGGTGGAGCCCACGACGACATGGGCGGAATGGGGATGTAGTTGACGGGGGCGGGCCGATGATCATCGTACGCAGGGCTACAGAGCGTCAGCACGGCCGAAGCCGCAAACAAGAGAATTGGTGCACGTTCGACTTGGCGAATACGGCGGATCCACTCGCCCACGGTTTCGGGACACTCGAGAAATTGAACGAAATCCGTCTAGCACCGGGAGCCGGCGTCCCGCGCTGCTCACGTCACGATGCCGAGGTCGTGACCTACGTTCACGAAGGCGTGCTTGCGTACGAGGATTCCATCGGCCACTCGGGCGTGGTGCAAACCGGTGAGTTCCAGCGCGTGACCTCCGGACGTGGCCTTCGCCACAGCAAGATGAATGCCTCACGAACCGACTGGGCCCACTTCTACCAGATCTGGTTGCGCGCATCGGAGGCCGAGCTCGAGCCCGGACATGAACTGAAGCGCTTCAGTGCGGCCGACCGCCGCAACCGGCTGAGTGTGGTCGCCTCGCTCGACGCACGCAGAGGCTCTTTGCGTATCTACCAGGACGCCCTGGTGTACTCGTCCTTGCTCGACCCCGGACAACACGTGGTGCACGAACTGTCACCAGGGAGAAGCGCGTGGCTCCACCTCGTGCGAGGAGAGGGCACCCTCGGCAACATCGTTCTGACTACCGGGGATGGCGCTGGCCTCACGGCCGAGCCTGCGGTTTCACTCACCGCCTCGGAAGCATCGGAAATCCTCCTCGTCGACGTTGGCCGAAGATCTGCCGAGGTCTCCAACGAATGCTGGCCGTCCTCGATAGGCCCCCTTTCGTCTCCTGGTGGCTGCGTCATCTAGAGCGGTTCCCGTCACCGTCACTTCGAGCGGATCGCCATCTCATTCTGATTGCTCGTCCGTCTTTCCGTGGAGCGCGTCGATGGCAAGGGAGCGCCACCGAATCGATTTCGACGTTGGCCCGGAGGATGCATGCAAGGATGGTGGCGTGAGTTCGCGTCTCGAAAGGCTAGGGGAAACACATGCTCGAAATCGGTATTGGGATCTTCTTTCTGGTTATGTACTTTGCCCTTGGTATCCGCTTGGTGCGGCCCACGAGCAGGGGCTTGGTGGAGCGTTTTGGCAAGTACAAGCGCCTGGCACAGCCCGGGTTCAACTGGGTCATCCCTTGGGTCGACCGACTGATCCTGGTCAATGTCACCGAAGTCATGGTGAACGCCGAGCCCCAGGAGATCATCACTAGCGACAAGCTCAACGCGCGGGTAGACGCGCAAGTGTACTTCAAGGTGAGGAGCGACGAGGAGAGCGTCAAGAACTCTCAGTACAGCGTGTTCGATTACCAATACCAGATGGTCAACCTGGCAAGGACCACCCTGCGCAACATCATCGGTACCTTGACGCTGAAGTCCGCGAACAGCGAACGGGGAAAGATCAACAGCGATCTGCAGAGGACCATGCGCGAAGAGACCAACCATTGGGGTATCGAGATCGTCAGGACGGAGCTCAAGGAAATCGATCCTCCGAAGGACGTCCAGGAAACGATGAACAAGGTGGTGAAGGCCGAAAACGAGAAAGTCGCGGCCGTCGATTTCGCGACGGCCACAGAGACCATGGCGGATGGTGCGCGCCGAGCGGAGATCAAGAAAGCGGAAGGGATCAAGCGGGCCAAGATCCTCGAGGCCGAGGGAGAGGCACAGGCCATCCAGCTCGTGAACGAGGCTGCCGACAAGTACTTCGTGGGCAACGCGCAACTACTGCGCAGATTGATTGCGGTCGAGAAATCGCTTGCCACGAACACGAAGATCGTCGTTCCGATGAATTCAGAACTGGTGAACATCATCGGCGAGATGGCCGGCATCGTGCCGCTGGCAGGTCGAGGCGCCGCCGCGGAGAAACCCTATCCGATCGTGCCAGCGAGGAGCAGCTCGGCGGAGCGTCCCACCAAGGGCAACGGCGGCTAGTAGCACAGCGGTGCTGCGGGAGAAGAGTATTGGTTGTCCGCCGCAGAGACTCCGTCCGACGAAGAGGCAGGAAACGCCTTCAAGAAACACGCTCAGATTCGGCCGACGACGATGGCTTGGCGGCCGTGGTCGGCGCACCCCAGGTGACCGGGTGTCCGCCGCAAGAACTCCATCCCACGACTTGGCCAGAGACATCTCCGCGACGCACGGTCGGATTCGACTGACGATGATGGTTTGCC
>JAFGPX010000293.1 GCA_016935975.1 Deltaproteobacteria bacterium | reverse complement strand
GCTTCGGTTTCCGACGGCGGCGAGACATCTTTCGCCCTCGCGCGGGGGGCGCCAGCCACCTCACACCGATGCGCAATCCTGTCCAGTCTCTTGCCGCTCTACGTGCGACCAGCATCCCCCTCATCCCAACCTTCTCCCCCGCGGACGGGGGAGAAGGGGCCGGAGATCCAGCTTCGC
Source organism: Deltaproteobacteria bacterium (assembly GCA_016935975.1). Lineage (GTDB taxonomy): Bacteria > Myxococcota_A > Polyangia > Fen-1088 > Fen-1088 > Fen-1118. The sequence goes on along the minus strand of JAFGPX010000293.1, from coordinate 9,256 downwards.
GCTCTCCCCAGGCCCCCGTTTCAGGTAAGCACCCGGCCGCCGCACGCCCGCCGCGTTTGGTGCTAGGATGAGCCCCATGACACCGACGCGCATTCTTGCTGCCACTCGTACCGTCGCTCTCGCCCTGCCGCTGCTGCTCTTGCACGGCGCAACGCTCGCGGCACCACCCGCGCCGGCCGCCAAGGCGGCGCCCACTCCCGCAACGCCGGCGCCGGCCGCGCCCACGGCTAGCTGCAAGACCTTCGGCGCCGGCAAGTGCTGCAGCCCCGACGTGACCATGCACCTTGCCAAGGAGGCGATCTACGCGGCCTGCGGCGAGTCCGACGCGACCTTCATCGGCGAGGCCGCCTCGAGGGACATGTTCACCTGCAAATACCACTTCAAGGTCGCGGGCGAGGACTCCGAGAACACCACGGTCCAGATCTACGTCGGGACGGGTAAGGAGATACCCGACAAGCCCACCGATCCCTTCTTCAGCTACAAGAAAGTCGGCAAGGTCTGGATGACCCACAAGGCCAAGTCGCCCAAGGCCGCGGCCATGAGCAACGCCACCACCGGACTGTATCTCAAGGGCAAGGGCCACTACGTCATGGTTTCCGCCTCGACCAAGGTGTGCACCAAGGCCGAGGTCGCCTCGCTCTCGAAGTCGCTCAAGTAACGGGCTCCCATGGCCCTCTTGGGGCTGCTCGTGTTCGTGGCCGGGCTGTGCCTCGGCCCGATGCAGGAGACCGATCTGTTCTTCCGCCTGGCCGCGGGCGAGCAGTTCCTGCGCTCGGGGCGCATCGTGCATCGCAACCTGTTCTCGTTCACCTTTCCCAACACGCCCTATCTCGATCCGGCGTGGCTGTTCGACGCGTTGGCGGCAGCCATGTTCCGGCTCGGCGGTTTTCCCGCGGTGGTTCTGGCCAAGACCGCCCTGGTGCTGGCGCTGGCCGGCTTCGCCTATCGCCTGTGCCGCGGCCGCGGCGCGAGTCCGGTCGTGGCTTGTCTCGGGCTCGCGCTGGCGTTCTTCTGCATGCGGGAGCGTTTGGTCGAGAGGCCGCACCTCTTCTCGCTGTTCGGGGAGGTTGCCGTGCTGGCCTTTCTGCCCTGGTTCGATAGGGGCAATCGACGAGCCTGGCTCCTGCTCCCCCTGGTCGCCCTGTGGGCCAACCTCCACGCCGGGGCGTTCGTGGCCCCGATCCTGCTCGGGCTCGCGGGCGCGGGTGCGTTGCTCGATCGGGGCGGGCCGCGCCCCGCTCTGCGTTTCGCGCTGGCCGCCTTGCTGAGCGCGGCGGCCCTGCTCGCGACCCCGGTGGGTCCCGGCGTCTTCCGCTACCTGGCGTTCCACGTCGGCATTTTCGACGTGCACCCCGTCGACGAGTTTCGCCCCGCGACCTGGCGTTCGGACGCGGGTTTCGTCCTCTTCGCCTTGGGCGCGCTTCTGATCCTGGCGATTTCTCGACGCGGCTTGTGGAAAGAGCGCCTGCCCGCGGCCGGTCTTCTGGGGCTCGCGCTCTGGCACGTCCGCTTCGCGGCCGACGCCATCTTGGTGCTGGCCGTGGTCGCGACGCCGGCGCTCGAACACCTCGCCGGCCGCCTTTGGGCCTGGCGGCCACGCCTGCAGGCGGCCGGCTTGCTGGTCGCTCTCGGCCTCGCCGCTTTCGTTCCCCGCCTCGCGCAAGCCAGCCATGGCGGCCGCTTTCTTGCCATTGGCCTCGACGAGAGCGCTCTGCCGCTTCCCGCTCTCCGCTTCGTCGAGCGGCACGGCCTGCGCGAGCGCATGTACAACGACTTCGAGTTCGGCGCGTACCTGCTCTGGCAGGGCTACCCGCGCTACCGCGTGTTCGTCGATCCGCGCCTGCCCGCCTACCCGCGCAACTTCCACGGCTTGCTCGGCCGCTTCGCGATCACGCGCGGGGAGTGGACGCGGGCCATGAGCGAGCTTGGCGTGCAGAGCGCCCTGCTCGGCTACGCGGGCATCAACCGGCGAATGGCGCTCTGGGATCCCGACGTCTGGGCGCTGGTTTTCCGCGCCAAGGACAGCCGCGTGTTCGTGCGCCGGCGCGACGAATGGCGAGACTTGATCGCCAGGTTCGAGATCCCCGCGACCTTCTCCTTCACCGTCGAGAACGGCGCGCTCCTGCGGCCGCTTTCCAGGCGACCCGCGGCATCGCCCGTGCCCGACTGCGAATGGCAGGCGCGCCTGGGCGATCTCTACTTCGACCTCGACCAGGGCGGAAGCGAACGGGCCACGGCCGCGTACCGGGCGGCCTTGGCCGCCGGGCCAGGGTGCCTGGAGCGAGAGCACGAGCGGGCGGCGGCGGCATGGATCGGCTCGCTCGACGTCGGCGCCGGCCGCTTCGACGAGGCCCTCCCGCTCCTCGACCGCGCGCTCGCCGTCGCGCCGTCGGACAGGGCGCTGCTCATCAACCGGGCGCTCGCCTTGGCCGGGGTCGGCCGCGCCAGCGAGGCGCGCGCGCTGTGGAACCAGGTCGCCAAGCTGGCTCCGGAAACCGCGCTTGGCCGGCGCGCGGCCGAGAGCACGCCGAAATAGCCTCAGCGCGCTCCGAACTCGTGTCCGCGACGGATGCGATAGGCCTCGCGGTAGAGATGCTCGTGGGCGACGGCGGCGCGATCCCACGAGAAGTCCTGCTCCATGGCGCGCTTGCGCATGGCCAGGATGTGCTCGGGCCGATCGTGGTAGGTCGACAGGGCCCAGCCCACGGTGTCGGCGAGAGCGCCCGGGGTCAGATCCCAGAAGATGAAGCCGGTGCCCTCCCCGTTCGCCTGGTTGTAGTTGCTGACCGTGTCGAGCAAACCGCCGGTGCCGCGCACGATGGGCAGGGTGCCGTAGCGCTGGCTGTACATCTGAGTCAGCCCGCAGGGCTCGTAGCGCGAGGGCATGAGCAGGAAGTCGGAGCCGGCCTCGATCCGGTGCGCCAGCCCTTCGTCGAAGGCGATGTAGGCGCGCATCTTCTCGCCGCGCCGGCTGGCTACATAGCCGAAGAAATGCTCGGCTTCGTGGTCGCCCTTGCCCAGAAGCACTATCTGCACGTCCCAGGACAGGATGTGTTCCAGCGCGTGGGCCAAGACGTCGAAACCCTTCTGCGCGGTCAGACGGCCGACGACGCCGAAGATGGGGACGTTCGGCCGCACCGGCAGCCCGAGCTGCTGCTGCAGGGCCGCCTTGCACACGGCCTTGCCCGCGATGTCGCGCGCGCCGTAGGGAGCGGCGATGTGGGGATCGTGCTCGGGATCCCAAGCGTGCGCGTCGATGCCGTTGAGGACCCCGCGCAGGTCGCGGCCGCGCAGGGCCAGCTCGCCGTCCAGGCCGAAGCCGTAGGCCGAGGTCTGGATCTCGCGGGCATAGGTCGGGCTGACCGTGGACAGCAGATTGGCGTGCCGGATGCCGGCCTTCATCAGGTTCATGTCGCCGAAGTGCTCGAACTCGGAGGAGTTGTAGTGCTCCCACCCGAGCCCGGTGATGAACATGGCGCCGCTTTCGAAATTGCCCTGGTAGGCCAGGTTGTGGATGGTGAACAGGGTGCCCGCGCCGTGCATGGGCCTGGCCCACTCGACGGTGTTGACGTAGACGGGCACGAGAGCGGTCTGCCAGTCGTTGGCGTGGATCACGTCCGGAAAGAAACCGATGGTCTTGCACAGCTCGAGCGCGGCGCGCGACAGAAACGAGAAGCGCTCGAGGTTGTCCGAGTAGGCCTGCCCCGGCGGCCCATAGAGGTGCGGGCGGTCGAAGAAACGGTTGTACTCGATGAAGTAGACCGGCAGATCGCTGCCCGGCAGCCGGCCCAGCCGCACGCTGGCCCGCGCCTGGCCGAAGTACATGGGCACGCCGAGGGTGCCTTCGAGGCGCTCGAGGCTGTGCCAGTCGATGCCCTGGTAGAGCGGCATCACCACGCGGATGTCGACGCCACGCTGGCGCACGGCCCGCGGCAAGACGCCGGCGACGTCGGCCAGCCCGCCGGTCTTCCTGTAGGGCGCGACCTCGGGGGCGACATAGAGGACCTTCAGCTTGCGCTCGCCCGTGGGCGGCGACACCCGCTCGGGCCGCACCCACGCGACGGGCACGGACGGCGTCGCGCGCGCGGAGCCCGGCCCCCCGGCGGGCCTGCCGCTTCTGCCGGTGCTGGTCAACGCCGAGCCCGCGCCGCCGCCCGCGCGCCCCGAGCGCGCCTTGGGGCTAGGACGCGTAGAACCGGTAGTCGATGTCCGGGAAGATGTTGTCTTGCGCTTCAACGGATGCCAGGTACTTCTCGTCCACCTGCCCCTTCTTGATCTGGTCGTGGAGGCGGGAAAAGCGGATGATGTGTTCGTTGAATCGGCGGGTGGCGTAGGGCACGGTCGTCCCGGTGGCCATGATGAAGGTCCAGTCGCTGGCCTGGGCCAGCATCAGCTCGCGCGCCGCCTGTTTCAGCGCGCGCACGATCAGCGGATTGGATGCGTTCCAGTGGGTGCGCGCCAGATCGACCATGCGCTCGCCCGCGGCATGGATGTGGCGCCAGGTCCAGGCGTTGCTCTCGTTGAGCCACTGCTCGCCGTAGCCGCGCAAACCCCAGGACGACGCGCACGGCGTGGCGAACTGATTGGTCGGGTGCCAGTCCAGATACTGCCCCGGCGTGATGGGGGCGATCACGCTCTGGTCGAAGTGCAACTGGCGGAAGACGTCGGAGAGGAAGGTGGGCCCCTCGTACCACCAGTGACCGTAGAGCTCGGCGTCGTAGGGGCTGACGATGATGGGCGGCCTGTCCATGCCCTCGGCCAGGCGCTGGGCCTGCTTCTCCATGTTGCCGCGGAAGTGCGAGGCGTGCAGACCGGCCTTGCCGCGCGCGGCGTCCGGATCGTAGACCCACTTGTCGTGCAGCTTGTCGTGGGTGATGGCGTGGTACTTGAAGCCCGTGTACATGCGGTGCCCTTCCGGGTGGATGTGGGGACCGATGTAGTCGAGCGGCAGGTCGAAACCGATGTCGCGGTAGAAATCGCGGTAGTGCGGGTCGCCCGGGTAGCCGTGCTTGGCGCTCCACACCTGCTCGGACGATTCGGTGTCGCGGCCGAACGCCGCCACGCCGGTGGCGCAGTAGAGCGGCGCGTACACGCCATACACCGGGGCCCGATCGGCGAACAGGATGGCGTGGCTGTCCACGCAGAAGTAGCGGATCGCCGCCTCCCGCAGCAGTTCGTCGACGCCCGGCACGTAGCCGCACTCGCCGAGCCACATGCCCAAAGGCCGCCGCCCGAAGTGCTTCTCGTAGAAGTTGGCCGCCGTGTGCACCTGGGCGCGCAACGTCGCCCAGTTGCGGTCGAGCAGCGGGAAGAAGGCGTGCGTCGCCGTCGACGTGATGACCTCGAGGCCGCCGGCGTCCTGCAGCTTGCGGAAAGCGCCGACCAGATTGCCTTCGTGGCAGCGCCAGGTGTGGCGCAGGCTCTGGAAACGGCCGTGGTACATCTCGGCCAGCCGGTGGTAGTGCGCCTCGTGCTTGGTGCGCTCCAGCTCCTTCTCGGCCAGACGGATGAGATCGTCGAGGTGCTCGGCGTAGCGCACCTTGAGCAAGTCGTCCGTCAGCATGGCGATGAGCGGCGCCGACAGGGAGACGGTGCAGCGGTACGGGATGTGATCCGCGTGCAGCCCCTCGAACATCTGGACGAGCGGCAGGTAGGTGCCGGTAATGGCCTCGTACAGCCACCGCTCCTCCATCACCGACGGATCCTCCGGGTGACGGACGAAGGGCAGATGGGCGTGCAGAACCAGCGCGAAGTATCCGGTGGGCATGATGGCTAGTCCTCTTCGTCTGGCTTCTTGGTCGTCGCTTCGGGGTCGGGATACTGGCCGGGCGCGGGCGGCGCGATCCCCGTCTCGCCGCCCGAAAGCCGTGCCTCGCTGCCGCCCAGCATGCGCTCGCTGGCACCCATGCGTTCGCTGGCCCCACCCAACCTGCGCTCGCTGGCCCCCAGGCGCTCGCTCGCCCCGGCCAGCATGCGCTCGCTGGCCCCGCGCATGCGCACCTCGCTGGCCCCGCCCCACACACGCTCGCTCGCGCCGCGCGCCTTGTACTGGCTAGCTCCCAGAAACAGGCGCTCGCTGGCCCCGCGTGCCCGCAATTCGCTGGCGCCCAGGAGATAGACCTCGGACGCTCCGCCCAGACGTGCCTCGCTGGCGTGGCGCCAGCGCCGCTCGCTGGCCCCGACCAGCATCCGCTCCGAGCTGCCCGGAATGGCGATCTCGCGCATGCCGACGCCGGAAGCCACCGCCGTCTCCTCGCCCACCCACGAACGATGGATCTCCCAACGCGCCACCACCCGGCGGCCGTGGTGCGCTCCCACGCCCCTGATCACGACCTGCCAGGGGCCGTGCACCACGTGCACGCGACCGCCCACGCGATACACGTGCGTGGGGCCGGTGAAGTCCTCGCGCACGGGCTCGGGCGCGGCCACCGGAAAGCTGAACGGGCCGGCCTCCCAGGCCGACACCATGACCGGGCTTTCCCAGGTGGTTTCGCGATGGAACTCGATCGTGCCGTCGCTGTGGTGCTCCTCCCACTCGTAGACCTCCTGGCGGCCGCCCTCGCCGATGGTGAAGGCCTCCTCCCACGGCAAGAGGGCCACGTGGCGGCGCTGGCCTTCGCCGGGCACCGGCGGGTGCTGGGGCCCCGCCCCCATGCCGGGTTGCGGCCGGCGCGCCTGCGCTCCGCGACCGGCGTGCTCGACGGAATCCAGCATCGAGCGCACGCTCAGCCACTCGGGGTCGCCCCACGGCGCGGGCTCCTTGCGCGGAAACTCGATGCGGCCCGAGCGGGCGATCTTCACGAAGAAGCCTTCGCTCGACTTCATGCCGACCTCGACGAAGGCGGAGGACGAGGGCTTGCCGATGTGGAAGAACCAATGCCGGTCGCTGCGCTCGACCCCATGATCGAAATACGAGTGGGCGTTGGTGCCGTCAAAGATGCGATCCGTGGTGTCGTAGACGCGCAGGTTCAGCCATGCGCGCTTGCCCGCCGGCCCCAAAGCCTTGCGGGCGCCTTCCATGGCGTCGTCGGTCACCTCCCAATACGCAAACAGGCGATCCGGGTCGACCGCCATGCCGGTCACGCGGTTGTAGCCGTAGGACCACGGAATCGTGGCCGGGGCTTCGACACGGGCAGGCTCGCGCACCTCGAACTTGTGCGACCACGCCGGGGCCGCGCCGTCGCCAGGCCCCCTGGCCTCGGGCAGGTCCACCGCCAGCCTGGCCGCCTTTTCCGGCTCGCGGCTGCCGGCTTGGACCGCAGCCGGGCCGCGCCTGGCCGCCACCTCGACCGCAACGCGGCTCGCCAGCTCGCCCTTGCTCAGCTTGGAAACGCCCCGCAATGCCAACCGCTTGGCGCACTCGAACAGCTGCTTCTGCGTGTAGCCCGCGAGCGCCTTGCGGTCCAGCCCGGCCAGCTCGCCACCGTCCTTGAGCCCCAGTGCCGCGGCGGCACCGTCCAGTACCTTGTCCTTTGTCGGCATACCTGCCCCCATGGGGGGTGGACATTAACCCAGATCCGGCTTTGGCGCTCGCTCCAAACCGCCGAACCGAAAGCTCCTTCGGCCAACGCGTCAAGAAGCTGCGTGCTATGGTTGCCCGCCCATGCGAATCGGCGACATCGACATCGGCCCGGGCGCGCTGCTGGCGCCCATGGAGGCGGTGACCGATCTACCGTTCCGCACCCTCTGCGAAGAGCATGGGGCTGCCTTGACATACACCGAGTTTTTGTCTGCCGAGGCCCTGACACGCGGTGTGGCGAAGGCAACGGCCCGCTTGTGGGCGAGCCTCGGCGGCCGGCGCTTCGCGGTGCAGGTCTTCGGCCGCGAGCCGGAGGTGGTGGCCGACGCGGCGTCCATGGCCGTGGACATCGGCGCCTGCCTGGTGGACATCAACATGGGCTGCCCGGCCCGCAGGGTGACGGCCGGCCTGTGCGGCGCGGCCCTCATGCGCGAGCCGGATCTGGCGGCGCGCATCGTGTCCGCCGTGCGCGCGGCCCTGCCTTCCGGCGTTCCGGTCACGGTGAAGCAGCGCGCGGGCTGGGACGACCGCAGCCCGAACGCGGCCGAGTTCGCGCGAAAGATGGTCGAGGCTGGCGCGGCGCTCGTCACGGTGCATGGCCGCACGCGGGATCAGGGGTTCTCGGGCTCGGTTCGTCTTGCGCCGATTGCGGAGGTGCGTGCCCTGCTGCCGCGCCACGTGCCGGTGGTCGGCAACGGCGACGTCAAGACCGTGGCCGATTACCTCGCCATGAAACGAGCGACGGGCTGCGACGCCGTCATGATCGGCCGCGCGGCCCGCGGCAATCCCTGGCTGTTCCGCGACGTGCTGGCCGTCGAGCGAGGACAGCCCGCGCCTCGGCCACCCACCGTGGCCGAGCGACGCGCGGTCTGGCGCCGGCACGCCGATCTCGTGGCGGAATATGCCGCGCCCAAGATGCTGCTCCACGAGCTGCGCAAGACCCTGGCCTGGTACTCGCACGGCCTTTTCGGCGGCGCGTTTCTGCGCCGCCGCAGTTTCGCCGAGCCCGACCCCGACGCCGTGCTGGCCCTGGGCGAGGCGTACTTCGCCCGTCTGTCCGAGCGCGAGGCGAGATGCGGCGCGGATTTGGGCGAGCCGGCCGCGGCGCCGCGGGCCAAGTGGCTGGACAAGCACGCGCGACGCAGATCCGTCCGGCAGGGGGGAACCGAGACATGCGAGGGGTGATTCCCGTCGGGTTCTGCGCCCTGCTGGCCTGGCCCGCCTGCGACGATCGCTCGTACCGGGAGATCGGCGGCGCCATCGACTTCCTCACCAAGAGAAGCAACGAATTGCCCGGCCCGGCCATCGCGCGCCTGCGCGAGAGCGGACGACGGGCCGTGCCGCAGATCGAAACCGCCATGCACACCGCCTCGGCGCGCGGCAAGGTGAACTTGGTGGCCGCCCTGGCCGCCATCGGCGAGCCCGAGTCGGCCGCCATCCTGCGGCACTTCGCGGTCTACGACGCCAATGCCGAGGTGCGCACGGCGTGCGAGGAGGTGCTGGAAACGTGGGCCGCCGCCGGCGACGCCCGCACAGGGCCCGCGAAGCAAGCCTTGGCCCGCATCGCCGAGAAACGTCGCCTCGGGCAAGCGCAGTAGGGGCGCAATTCATTGCGCCCGTCGCAGTTCATTGCGCCCGCCAACGCTGGACGATGGTGGGGCGCGATGAATCGCGGTCCTACGTGGCGGGCTTCGGGGCCTCGGGCGGGGCGTAGGGCGACGTGCCGGTGGCGGCCAG
>JAFGPX010000292.1 GCA_016935975.1 Deltaproteobacteria bacterium | reverse complement strand
GGCGCCCTGGCCGCGCTCTTCGACGGCATGGCCCGCCTGCTGTCCGCGGCGGCCGCCCCGCCCCCGAGCGCGCCGTCCGGCCCGCGCGCGGTGATGCCGAGCTAGAGTTCGCCGGTGGCTACCCCGCCGCCGTTCCGGCCAGCTCTGCCGCCAGCTCGCTCGAATCATCCTTGCAATCGCGGACCTGGACTCCCGAGAGCCTGGAAGACTCCACCAGCCTGCCCGACCCGCACGTCATCGCCGCCGAGATCGCCGACGATCTGCGCGCGAGCCTGGAGCAGATCGAGGACGTGCTGGCGGACCTGCAGGCGAGGGTGCGGGAAGAGAATCGAGACAGGTAGCGGCGAGTACTTGGCTTTCTGGGACTCGAAAACCGCGTACGTAGCACCTCGAGGAGGTCCGGGCGACGGGTGGCCTATCCCGGTCGTTCCGGGTGCGGGTCAGGATCACCGGAGCTCGCGCGTCCTGTAGAGTGCGGCCAGTGAGCTCGAACGACCCCGGTACGCCCAGACAAGCCCCCGCGTGGAAGACCGTCCACGTCTTCGTGTCGAGCACGTTCAACGACATGCACGCGGAGCGGGACTACCTGGTCAAGGAGGTGTTCCCCGAGCTACGCGATTGGTGCGAGGAGCGCAAGCTGCGCCTCGTGGACATCGACCTGCGCTGGGGGGTGAGCGAGGCGGATGCCACGCACAACCAGCGGGTGGTGGAGGTGTGCTTGCAGAACATCGACCGCTGCCGGCCGTTCTTCCTGTGCTTCCTCGGCCAGCGCTACGGGTGGATTCCGGGCCTGGGCAGTCCGTCGGGCAGGGCTTTCTCGTTCGAGGACGTTCGAGGACAGTTGACGGGTGGCGCTTCTCGCACGTAGCTTTCTGGCGAAATGCCGTTCCGCAAAGACGTGCGATCCATCACACAGACAGCCAAACGCCAGCCGGGGCGCAGCGCGCCGCGGCTGGTTGCCGCCATCTTCTTTTTGGCCGCGACCGGCACTCTGGCCGGCCGGGCCGCGGCCGAGCCGAAGAACCTTCTGGCCGGCCTGCGGCCGACCAAGAGCTACGGCGTCAAGCACGCGGAGCGTCTGACGGACGGCCTGCTCAGCAACGAGGGCGACGAGTGGCTGACCGACGTGACCTCGCGCTTCTCCTCGTCGCGCTCGTTCGTCGAGTACGACCTGGGCAGCCCGCAGACTTTCCGCTGCGTGCTGGTCCAGGCCGACAACAACGACGTGTACTTCATGTACGCCTCGCTCGACGGGCAAAGCTGGCAGCAGATCTGGCGCGTGGGCACCGAGACCGGGGCCGGCATGCGCGCGCGCACCACCAAGCTCGACCTCGCCACCCGCTACCTGCGCCTGTCGGCCACCGGCGGCGACGCCCTGTACAGCGTCAGCGAGATCGCGGCGTACGCCGAATGTCCCCCCGTGCCCTGGCCGTCCGACTTGCCGCACGCGCACGGGATCCCCGCCGGCGACGCCACCGACACCAAGGTCCTGGTCTTCGGCATCCTGGCCGGCGCCTTCGTGCTCTTCCACCGGCGCAAGGGCAACAACCTCCAGTACGTGCTGCTCTTTCCGGTGTTCGGCGCTCTCTGGATGCTCGTCGCCGAGCTCGTCGATCTCTACCCCTTCTTCAACCAAGAGCCGCCCCTGCGCGCCCTGGCCGCGGGCCTGGCCGCGCTCGTGGTGCTCAAGGAGGCCTTTTTGGCCAAGCGCTGGCCGCCCCACAAGGCCGTCTCGCTCGCCACCCTCGGCTTCTCCGCGTTCGTGGCATTTGGCACCTACTACCACTTCGGTATGCCCCAGTTCTTCGATCAGGCCAAGGGCCGGCGCACCCTGGTGCACACGTGGGACATGCGCCACTACTACCCGGTTGCCAAGTACTTCCCCGAGCTGCGCTTCGACGGCCTGTACCTCGGCAGCCTGGCCGCGTACATCGACAACACGCCGGGTTTTTCCCCGGACAAGCTGCGCAACGTGCACCTGCGCGACCTGCGCGACGCCGAGATGCGCACCGGCACCGAGGTCGCCGCGGAGCTGCCCGGCATCCGCGCGCGCTTCTCGCCCGAGCGCTGGGAAGAGTTCAAGCGCGACATGAAGTACTTCTCGGACACCATGGGCGGCACCGACTACTTGAACAGCATGCAGGATCACGGCGGCAACGCCACGCCGGTGTGGATCCTGCCCGCCTACTTCATGTTCAACGCCGCGCCGGCCGGTGAGCTGATCATCTCCCTGGCCGGTCTCATCGATCCCATCCTGGTGCTGTTCTTCTTCTACGTGCTGTATCGCACCTTCGGCCTGCGCGTGATGCTCTACGTGATGGTGATCTGGGGGGCGACCGACTTCTACAACTTCGGTTCGAACCTCATGGGCTCGACCTTGCGCCAGGACTGGCTGGTGGCGCTCGGCCTGGGGGCCTGCGCGCTCAAGAAGGGCCGCTATGCCCTGGGCGGCGTGCTCGTGGCCTACGGCGGGCTGATTCGCGCCTTCCCGGCCATGGCGACGTTCTTCTTCCTGGTGCCTTTGGGCTGGTTCGCGTTCGACGCGTGGCTGGCGCGGCGCAAGCTGCCCACGCGCGCCGAGTGGCGCGAGGGCCAGCGGCCGGCGCTGCGCGCCTTCGTGGGCGCCGCCATCTGCGTGACCGTGCTCGTGGCCCTGACCTCGGCGATCTTCGGGGTGCGCGGCTCGTGGGTCGCGTGGAAGGAGAAGATCGAGGTGCACGCCACCGGCCCCAGCACCAACAACGTGGGTCTGCGCAACGTGATGGCGTTTTCGCCCAGCCTGTCGGCCAAGGCTCTGGCCGAGCACCGGCGGCCGGGACCGTGGGGCGACTGGGGCTACGCGCAGAGGATGACCTTCGCCTCGCGCCGGCCGCTGTTCTACGCCATCCTGCTGCTCGCCACGGCGCTGGCGCTTCTCGCCTGCCGGGGTCGCCGCCTCGAAGAGGCCTCGCTCATCGGGCTTCTGACCATTCCCTTTTACTTCTATCCGTCGAACTACTACTGCCACTTCGTGTTTCTGCTACCCCTGGTCGTGATCCGGCCCAAGCTGGATCGCGACAGAACCTTCGCCATCGTGTTCCTGGTGCTGGCCGCCCAGTGCATAGGCCAGTACTTCACCCTGGCCGAAGGGTGGACCGATCTGCGCTACACGTACCAGAGCTTCCTTCTGCTCATCGGCTTCGGCATCATCCTGTTCGTGCTGGCCTGGGAATCGCTCAAGCTCGCGCCCCTGCGCAAGCCGCAGCCCGCGCCGGCGGAAGGCGAGCACGTGGCATGAGACTCTGGCTGGGACTGCGACGGCTGATTCTTGCGGGCGCGTTGCTGGCGACAGTGGGCTGCTCCGGATCGAGCGGGCATCGAGATGCCGATCTCTCCTTGACCGGGACCATCGCAGACGGGGGCGGCAGCCAAGTCGACGGCGGTTTCCCTGGGATCGACGCAAGCCCGGGCCTTCCCGATGTCGCAGCCGCGACGGGCGACGTGCTCGGCGAGCCCGACCGTGCGGACACTGCGCTCGTGGCTCGAGACGGCGGTGACGCTACGAGCGGCGATGCCCCCCAGATCCCATCCGACGCGCCGCAAGCGCCAGCCGAGGCTGGCAGCCAACGCGAAATCGGAAGCGATCTCCCGCAGGACGCTCCCGTTGGCGCGAAGGACGCCGCAAACGAAATGCTAGCCGGCAGCTCCGCCGTGGACCGGCTGGCCGCCGCCGCCGCCGCGTGCGAGCCGCAGAGCCGCCTCACCGTGCCGGTCGACTGGCAGATGGTCCTGGCCGGGGAGCTGGGATGTACGTTCTACGCTCCGGCGAGCTGGCAGACCATCGGCGCCGGCACGCCCATGACCTTCGTCGTGGAGGACCAGAGCCGGGTGACCGGCTCGTCGGTGATGGCCGGGGTGGACGCCACGGGCACGGCCACCTGCACGCCGCATGGAATCGCCACCTGGATGTTCGCCAACAACCAGGACTGCGTCGGTTTCAAGGAGCTGTCCTGGCAGGAAGGCGTGGACGTCGTGGCGGGCATCCAGATCCCTCGCGGCGAGATGGTCTATTCCTGCACGCAAAGCGGGATCCGCACCGTCGGCTATCTGCTCGTCCAGATCCACGGCACCTGGCCCCTGTGCAACCTGCTGGCGTTTGCTTTCTGGATGCCCGAGACGCAGATCGAAGCGCGCACGTGCACGCTGACGCAAACCCTGAACTCGATTCAGTGCCCGCAAGGCGGCACTGGCTGCGACGATGCCGCCTGTCGCCAGGAGTGCATCGCGAACGGCTACGCATGGGGCGCCTGCGATTCCGACGACGCCTGCGCCTGCTCCAACTAGATGCAAGCAGCCCGACAAACGCGAGTGCGCACAGATCCGACGGCCTCGACCGCTAGGGTGTAGAGCGTTTCCCCGATGCAGGAAGAAGGGTTGTGCCACGGGCCCGCTTCTTGCTTGAAAGCCAGACATGATGCGCTTTTCTCAGTGCTGGCGAAACCGAACCACGACGGAAATGTCGGTCTGCGGCTTGCGATGGCTACTGCTGCCCCTGGTGTGCTGCAGCACGATGGGGCTCGCTGTGGCCGAGACGCTGCCGCCAGAGCCAGCAGTCGCGCCATCGCCGCCGGATCCGGCAATCCCGCCGCAGGCCTTGGTCCCGATCGCCGCCCCGTCTCGCACGACCTTGGGCCGGCATCAGTTCGGCGTCGAAGTCGGGGGCTCCGGCGTGTTCCAGCTCGCGTATCGGTTGCGCGTCGTGGGGCCTCTGCACCTCGAGGTGGGCGCCTTCGGTCTGCCGCACAGCCCGGTTCACGCCACCTTCGGCTTGCTCGTCGCGCCTCCGGTGGACGATCCCTGGCGCCCGCATATCGGGCTCGCCGTGGGACATGCCGGGATCCTCGGGCGAAGCTACCCAGCAGGGTGCGAGCCGGATACTCCGGGCTGTGAGGCCACGGAGACCTTCGACTACGTCAACTACTTCTCGGGGCGCATCGGAGTCGGGTACGCATTCGGCGCTCGCCGCCGGCACACGCTGGGATTCGACGTCGGCGCTTGGTACGGCTGGCGAGGGGAATCGAGGACGGCCCCGGACGGAACCGAGACCCAAACGTCGCGCCGGGTTCTCTGGCCGATAGGGGGGATCTCGTACTTCTTCCGGATCTGATCCGATGGTCGCGCCGGTTGCTCGTCGGGGTTTTGACCGTCGTGCAACAGGCGGATGGGACGCCGGTCGGCGTGCGTGGAATCCCGGTCGGCTACGCCGCCTGCGTGGAATCGAGTGCGAGCTGCTACGCGGGGCCAGGCCCCGGTTTCTCCACGGGCAAGCGCGCGAGTAGATGAGGCAGCGGCGCAAAGGGCGGGCTGTAGCACAGGTCGAGCCCTGCGAGCTGGGCCAGGCGCATCCCGGCGGTGATGGCCGTGGCCAGCGTGTCGAGGAGCTTGTCCACCCCGGCCGTGCCGAAGGCCTGCGCGCCGAGAATGCGGCCGTCCGCCTTGGCGAAAAGCAAGCGCAGGCGCAAGGGCGCCTGGTCGCGGAAACAGGCGTCGCGTGCGGGCAGCGTGGTTTCGATGCGGCCCACCGCCGGCTCGCCGCCGAGAAATCGAGCGGCGGCAGCTTCGTCGAGACCGGTCCGGCCGGAGACAGAGTCGAAAACGCGCAGGAGGGAGGTTTCGAGAACGCTTGCGCGCAGAGGGTCGCCGGTCGTGGTCGCGGCATTGTGGCCGGCGGCGCGGCCCGAACGGAAGGCGGGCCCGGCCTGCGCCAGCCAGACCGGCTCGCCGGTGATGGCGTGGGGCAGGGCGGCGCACGCGCCCGCGGCGAAGACGTCGGGCAAGCATGTCCGCAGCGCAGAATCGACGAGCACGCTGCCGCTCGGGCCCTCTTGCGCTCCGGCGGCGAGCAGGATCTCGGCGTTGGGCGTGCTCCCGGAGGTGACGACCACCAGATCGACTTGGAGCTTGGCGCGGCTCGATAGGGTCAGAGTCTTGATGGCGCCGGACTTGTCGACGGAGACCGCCGCCACCGTGGCGTTGCGATGCAGGCGCGCGCCCGCCTTGCGCAGCCGCTCCTCGACCAAACGGTGGAAGCCATCGGCGTCGCCGTCGAGCACGTGGCTCGACTTCTCGATCACGGCCACCTGGCAGCCCGCGCGGCGGAAGCCCTCGGCGGCTTCGAGCCCCATGGCGCCGCCGCCCACCACCGCGACGCGGCCGCCTCGACGTTTCCTCAAGATGCCGTCGACGCCCTTGCCGTCGCCCGGCGAGCGGAACCCGAAGACGTTGGGGGCGTTGCTCGGCGGCAGGGTGGGCCAGAGCGAGCGCGCGCCGGTCGCCACCACCAGCTTGTCGTAGGGCAGGCTCTGTTGCTCGCCCTTGACCTCGACCAAGATGCGCTTCTTTTCCGGTTCGACGGCCAGAAGCTCGACGCCGAGCCGGACGTCGATGCCATGGGCCTTGCGCAGGTGCTCGGGCGGCTGCTCGAGCAAATCGGCAAGCGAGCGTATCTCCTTGCTCAGGTAGTAGGGCAAGGCGCCGGCGGCGAAACCGACGTGCCGCTCACGGTCCAGAAGGACGATCTCGGCGTTCGGGTCCGCATCGCGCGCGGCAATGGCCGCCGCCGGTCCCGCCACGGCCCCGCCCACGATCAGGATGCGCTGGCCCATGTTCATCCTCCTTGGCTCTGGTTTCGCACGCGGGGGCTACGCTACGCCGCGAACCTGCCAGGAGGCAACAGCGGCGCTCACGCGCGTTCGAGGTCGAGCAGGATTTGCCTGACGACCTCGGCCGCCGGTTTGCCGCGCGGAGTGTAGCCGGTGGTGTCGGGGCCGCCGTAGCCGTACCAGTTCCAGATGTACAGCCCGTCGAGGCGCATGGCCGAGCTGGCGGTTTGGCCCCAGGCCTGGCGGAAGGCCTCGAAGCCGCGCCGCTGCTCCTCGGGAGCGGGAATGCCGTCCGCGGCTTCGTCCCAGGGCGCGGCGGTGGCGCCCTGGCGGGAGCGATAGCCGACCTCGCTGAAGATGAAGGGCTTGTCGTAGATGGCCAGGTCGGCGTCGAGATCGCGGCCGATGCGGCGCCAGCGCGCGGCCAGCGCGGCCACGTCCGAAGGCTCGCCGGGCTCGCGCAAGTTGAAATACCCGACCACGCCGATTTCGTCGACCAGCTCGAACACGCGCGCCTGCCGGTAGTGATCCCAGTTGGCCGAGTAGATCAAGGTGCCGTCAAAGACGGCGCGGACAAGCGTGATGAGATGCCGCCAACGGGGAACATCGTCGTCGAGGGTCGACAGCTCGCTGCCGATCACCAGGCGCGTGGCGCGGGTCAGGTTGGCCAGCGAGGCCAGGTCGCCCACGTGCTGGCCGTAGCTACGGAACCAGGCGTCGCGGTCGGCCGGCTCCAGGGTGCCGCGCCACTCGCCCGGCGAGCGCGGCTCGGACAGGCGCACGATGGGAAACAGGGTGACTTCCAAGCCCGCGCGCCGTGCCTCGCGAACGGCGTCCGCGATGGCCTCCAGGCTGGGCGACAAGCGCGTGTGCAGGCGCAGCTCTGTCGACCCCGCGTGGCTCTGGTAGAGCGGCACCACCAAGGCCACGTGGCTGGCGCCGAGCGCGGCGATCTCGCCGAGCAGCGGAGCGTACGAGAAGCTTACGTCCTCGGCGAACAGGCCGAGCGCCACGCCGCGCTGGGGTGGCTGATGGCTGGGCTGGCGCCGGGCGGGCAGAGGATAGCCGTCACGGCCCAAAGGATCCTGCGCCGCTTGCTGTCTGGGCAGGGACAGGGCGCGGGCCGCGAGCAAGCCCAAAGGCGCGCAAATCAGGAGCGCGATAACCAGCCCGCGGCGCATGCCGTGCACGCTAGCACAGGCGGGCGCAAAGGCCGCCTGCTGCCGCTTCTGTCATAGGCCGCGATGGCGGAACGGCCGCGTTCGCCGTAGACTTCCGGTCCGCGTGGAAACGAAGGCCCTCGAACAGTTGCGCGCCATCGCCAACGCCGTCGGGGTGTCCGTGGCGCGGCGGCACATCTTCCTCTGTTGCGACCAGACCACGCCCAGGTGCTGCGACAAGGAGCGCGGCAACCGGGCCTGGGAGTACTTGAAGAACCGCCTCCGCGAGCTGGGGCTGTCGGAAAGGGGCGGCGTGCTGCGCAGCAAGGCCAACTGCCTGCGCATCTGCCAGGGCGGCCCCATCGCCGTGGTCTATCCAGAGGGCGCCTGGTACCACTCCTGCGATCCGCCGGTGCTCGAGCGCATCGTGCAAGAGCACCTCCTCGGCGGCAAGCTCGTCGAGGAGTTCCTCATCCTCGACCACGCTCTGTGAGCCGCCTCCGATCCGCTCGCTTTGGCTCCCTGGGTTCTCCTCCGACCTTCGTGCCCTCTGTGGTTCATCCGCCCATCCGCAAGATAGCCATCAACTTGGCGATGAGCGCGGGATCGCCGCTGACCTTCAGGCGGCCGGCCATGAGGATCTGCAAGGCGGCCTGTGGGCCGCCGTCGACCATGGCGCACAAGTCCTTGTCCGACAGCTCGACGGTGCATTGCGGCTGGCCGACGGCACCGGGCTGGCACACGGGCGGCGAGGCCACGAGGTCGGCCGTCCAGGTGCCGCCTTGCTCGCCGCTGACCTTGAACAGGTAGACGGCGGCAATCTCCTTGGCGCGGTTCGGATCCGCGGCCAGCGCCTCGGGCACGCGCCGTTCGAAGAACGCCTTCACGGTGGTGGCCATGCGCTTCTCCCAGCCCGGTCAGCGCGAGGTCTTCTTCCGGTAGCGCTCGGCGAGGCGGTCGGCGTAGCCGTCGATTTGCTTGCACGGCGCGCGCGAGATGGCCAGCACGCCCGGCCGCACGTCTTCGACGATGGTGGCGCCCGCAGCCACCACGGCCCGCTTGCCCACGCGCACCGGGGCCACGAGCTGCGTGTCCGAGCCGATGAAGGCGCCGTCCTCGATGACGGTCTGCCGCTTCTCGTAGCCGTTGTAGTTGCACGTGATGGTGCCGGCGCCCACGTTCACCTTCTCGCCGACAAGGGTGTCGCCCAGGTACGTCAGGTGGTTGGCCTTGCTGCCGCGCCCGAGCTGGGCCTTCTTGGTTTCGACGAAGTTTCCCACATGCACGTCGGGGCCGAGCACGGTGCCGGGGCGCAGATGGGCGAAGGGGCCGACCTTGGCCTGCTCGCCGATCACCGCTCCGTCGGTCACGCAGTAGGGCAGCACGTGCGCGCCCGGACCGACCACGGTGTCGTTCAGGAGGCAGCCGTCGTCGATGCGGGCCCGGGCGCCGATGCGTGTCTTTCCCCGCAGCACCACGTTGCGGCCGATCTCGGCGTCGGGCTCGATCCCGACGCTGGCTTCGACATAGACCTGCTTGGGCACGCGGAACGTGGCGACTTTCATGTGACCCCTGACGATGGAACCAAGCAGGAGCCGCTCCGCCATGACCAGCTGCTCGCGGTCGTTGATGCCCGTCATCTCTTCGGCCGGGACTTGCACGGACACCACGCCGATGCCGGCCGCGGCCTGTGCCACGATGTCGGTGAGGTAGTACTCGCCCTGCGCATTGCGCGCGGAGAGCTTGGCGGTCGCCTTGCGCAAGAATGCCGCCGGCGCAACGTAGATCCCGGCGTTCACCTCGGCGATGCGATGCTGGGAGTGGCTGGCGTCTTTGTGCTCGACCACCCTGCAGATGAGGCCCCGGTCATCGCGCACGACCCGGCCGTAGCCCGTCGGATCGCGCACCACCGAAGTGAGCATGGCCAACCTGCCGGTCCTGCGCGCCGCCGTGACCAGGGCTGCCAGCGTCTCCGCGCGCAAGAGCGGCACGTCGCCGTAGAGGATGGCCACCCACCCGTCGAAGCCGAGGAGCGGCCGCAAGCCGAGGCGCACGGCATGGCCGGTGCCTCTTTGCTCCTTCTGTTCGACCACGGTGATCGAGCCCGGCCCGAAGCGATCTTCGATGACCTTGACCACCTCGTTCTTCTGGTGGCCGAGCACGGTCACGATGGTGGCGGCGCCGGCCCCGCGCGCGCGCTCGACAACATAGGCCACCATGGGCACGCCCAGGAGCGTGTGCAGCATCTTGTTCCTGGCCGAGTTCATCCGGGTGCCCTTGCCGGCGGCCAGAATCAGGCAGGCCAGGGGTTTGCGCTTGCTCTTGCTATGACGGGTTTTCACGCGTGACGCTCCGGTTGTCGGGCCATTGTACGTCAAAGTGCTCGCCGGGCGTCTTTTCCACGAAATTGAGTATAGAATCCTACGCTCATGTCGCCCTACGTGCTCGTGGTCGAAAGTGACCCCGAAATGCAGCGTCGCATCGGGGATACCCTCTCCGAGGCCCACTACGCGCTCGCGGCCGAGACCGAGATCGGTTGGGCTCGGCGCAGTATGTTGATCCAGGCGCCGGACGCCGTGGTGCTGAACACGCGCTTGTCCGACGGCAGCGGCTTCGTGCTCGCCGAGGAGATCCGGCGCTCCTCGGAAACCGAGCACGCGCCCATCTTCTTCGTGGCCAGCACCCACCGCGGCGCCAGCCACGCCGCCGAGGCTCGGCGCCGCTTCGCTCCGGCCGAGTACCTGACCACCCCGCTCGACGTGTCGCGCTTGCTGGCCCTGCTGCTCGAGATCGTGCCGCCGAGCGAGGTCACGCCCGAGCCCTTCGTGCCCAACTACCCGGGCTCGGTCACGCTGGATCTCGACCAAAAGCGCGAGCGGCGGCAGGTCGAGAGCGCGGCCAAGCACCTGGGCGCGGGCGAGGCCGGGCTGCGCGGCTCGCTGGCCACCCACCCCTTCGCCCATGTGTTGCAGCAGATCTACGCCGGTCGTCTGACCGGCGCTTTGTTGCTCACCGGCGAGAAGTGGAAGAAGGTGGTCTACTTCGAGAACGGCTATCCCATCTCGGTCCGCTCGAACGATCCCGCGGAGTGTCTCGGGCAGGTCCTGCTCTCGCAGCGGATGATTTCGGCCGACACCCTGGCCGAGTCGCTGCGCCTGATGAAGTCGAGCAAGAGCCGCCAGGGGGAGCTCTTGGTCCAGATGGGAGCCCTGTCCCCCTACAACCTGTCGCGCGCTCTGATCCTGCAGATGGAGGCCAAGCTGCTCGAGGTCTTCTCGTGGCGCGAGGGCCGTTTCGCCTTCAAGCGCGGGCAACCCGGCCGCGACCAGCCGGTGCGTCTGGAGCGTTCGACCGCGGCCTTGATCCTCGAAGGCATCCGCCGCTCGTACGATGCCGAGCGCATGCACCAGGTGCTGGCTCCCTTCGGCGGCCTGTTCGTCATGCCATCGCCCGACCGGCGGCAGCGCCTGCAGGACATCACCTCCGATCCCAACGAGCAGCGTTTCATCGACAGCCTCGACGGCAGCGTGAAGTTCGAGGCGGCGCTGGCCACGACCATGATCCCGACCGATCGCGCGCGCCTGTTGCTGGTGGCCATGGCCGAGGCCGGCATGATCATCCCCTCCCGCCACCCCTCCGCGCGGGCCCCCGAGGAAGCTGTGGTCGAGGATTCGCAGCCCTACATGGCCGCCACCGGGCGCAGCCCCGAGGAGCTGGCGGTCATGCTCGATGTCATGCACCACCAGACCCACTTCGAGGTGTTGGGCGTGGATCGCGACGCGGCCCAGTCCGAGATCGACGTCGCCTACGAGGTGCGGGCTCGCAATTTCCACCCCGACCATTTCCGCGCGCGGCCCGAGCCGGTGCGCGTGGTGGCCGAGCGCATTTTCGAGCGGTTGGAGGAGGCGCATGCCGTGCTCTCGGACGGAACCGCGCGCCGCCGCTACCTTGCCCAGCTCGAGCGCAACCGAGCCGAGGTCGAGGCCGACGCGTCCGCCGCCGCCCCGTCCGGCGAATCGCCGCAGGTCGCGGCCGAGCGCATCTACTTCCAGGGCGTGGCGCACCTGCGCGCTCGCCGCTACCGCGACGCCGCCGAGTCGTTCCGCCAGGCCACGGTCCTGGCGCCGGCCCAGGCCAGCTATCGCAGCGCCCTGGGCTGGGCCATCTACCGGCAATCGCCCAACGACCCGCGCGCCGTGGCCGCCGGTCTGGCCGAGCTGCTGCACGCGGTGGAAACCGACGCGAAGAGCCCGTGGGCCAAGGTATCGCTCGGCCGCTTCCACGCCGAAACCGGGCAGCCCGACGAGGCCATCCGCATATTCGAGGAAGTCCTGCGCACGAGCCCCGGGCTGTCCGATATCGAAGAGGAAATCCGTCGTCTCAAGGGAGCATTATGATCCAATCCGAATTCGCCTGGATGAACGGCAGGTTGATCCGGTTCGACCAGGCGACCACGCACGTCAGCGCCTTCACCTTGCACTATGGCGTGGCAGCGTTCGAAGGCATCCGCTGCTACAAGCGCCACGACGGCAGGAGCGCCGTCTTCCGCCTGCGCGAGCACATCGAGCGCCTCTTCGGTTCGGTGAAAGTGTGTGGCAACGAGGTGCCGTATTCCGTGGCCGCGGTCGAGGATGCGTGTCTGGAGGTTCTGCGCGCCAACCACTTGGCCGAGGCGTACGTGCGGCCGCTGGTGTACACGGGGGCCGGGTCGCTGGGGTTGGGATCGAGGGACGGGCCCATCGAGACCGTCGTCTTCGCCTTCCCGTGGGGCGCGTACCTGGGCGAGGAGGGGCTGCAGAAGGGAATCCGCGCGCACGTCTCGACGTACGTGCGCGGCCACGTGAACCACACCATGAGCAAGGCCAAGATCTCCGGCCAGTACGTCAACTCGGT
>JAFGPX010000291.1 GCA_016935975.1 Deltaproteobacteria bacterium | reverse complement strand
TACTACCGGCCGGACGCTGGGTACTGGGGCGGCTGGACGGCGGACGACATGAGCGACAACGACTTCGAGGTGACGACGCCGTAGGCCGTCTCCAGCTATCACCTCTGCGGCCCTGGGGAACGCCTGGCCCTAGTTCCCCACGGGCGCGGAGCACAAGGGACGAGAGGACAGGGCCAAGTCAATATGTGCAGGATGACACCAACCGCAGGTTCACGGAGACTCATGGCCGCCGAGGCGGCGAGGTCCTTCTGCGCCCCGAGGGAGGCGAGGCGCTTGGAGACCGCACCCGGTCCCTATTTCGAGAAAGGCATTCACCCGCAGAGGGCCAGAGCTGTACGGTTTCTTCAGCCACGTGGTGATGTGGGTTATCAGCGGCATCCTTCATGTCGAGGCCTTCGGGACGGCCGAGGCCGCTTCGGGCATGGGGGCCATGGCCGAGTACGGCGAGAAGACTCGTATCCTCGTGGACCTGGGATTCGACCAAGTACGAGCATATGCCGATGATCGTCGTGAAGTTGCAGGGTGGGCTGGGAAACCAGATGTTCCAGTATGCGCTTGGGCGAGAGTTGCAGCGCCGCAACGAAAACGAGCTATGCCTGGACTTGACCTGGCTGCTCGACCGCTATCCCCGCAGCGGGGTTGTGTTCAGGAACTACGAGCTCGACATATTCGCCGTACGGCCACGCCTGACCCTTCTGTCTCACGTGGCGAGGCGCTTCTCGCTTCCTCTCGTCCTCATGTACGGATCACAAGCCCTTCGGGAAGTGAAGACAAAGGTCGGGCTCATGCAGTACTTGGCCGAGGCGGAGATGCAGTCTCCCCTGGACGTCCTCGAGGCACGAGGCAAGCTGTACCTGGACGGCTACTGGCAAAGCCCGAAGTACTTCGAGGGAAGCGAGGCCATCCTGAGGCGCGAGTTCAAGGTTCGTCGGCCGCTTTCGCCGGCAGCAGAGCAAATCGCGACCCGGATGGCAGCGACAGACAGCATCTGTGTGAACGTGCGCCGCACGGACTACGTGACCCTGCCCGCGTCTATCGAGATGCATGGATTCGTAGGCAAGGAGTACTACGACCGCGGAATTGCGCTCATCACATCCCAACTCAGGAATCCACACGTCTTCGTGACCTCCGACGACATCGAGTGGTGCCGCGACAACTTGCGGTTCGACTGCCCTACCACCGTCCTTGGGCACGAGTACAAAGGGGACAGGATCGGCCAGGACCTTGCTCTGATGTCATGCTGCAAGCATTTCGTCATCGCGAATAGCAGCTTTGGTTGGTGGTCGGCCTGGTTGAGTCCGAACCCGGAGAAGATCGTCGTCTGCCCGAAGGATTGGTTCCGGAAGCCCCTCGTCGGAAATCCGGACATGATCCTGCCGGGATGGATCCGGCTGTAGCCAGCCGCCTCTACCAAGCCCGGCGCACCCCGAAGCCTCCCAAGCACCACGGCCGCCAAGCTGCGGCGCAACGGGCCTCGTTCCCTGCTTGTCGGACGGTTCGAAATGCGATGCGGCGAGAGAGAAAAACGCTAGGGACTCCTACGTGCGAAGGTAGCCGTCGATAGTCTTGATTTGCGCCATTCACCCCACACTATTGCGAACAGGCATACAAGAAATGGCATGAACGGCCAACGATAGCGGGGTTGCGAAAACAACAACCCGTAGAATGCTATGGATCCGATGACGGGCGTGGCTACTAGAAACAGCTCTGGACGCAACTGTCTTCGCCTTAGATGCACGACGGCCCACAAGGCGAGCAGGTATACAAATGAATCGGAGCTCGCTATCACAAGTTTCTTGATCACCGTTCTATCTTCCCCAAATGGCCACGGCGACAGCAGAACCAGAATGGATATGCCTCGTTCCTTGAGGTATTGCACGGGCGAGTGGGTCATGAAGTGGAGGTAATTCCTTCGTGCGGCTATCTCGGCAGGCCCGATCTCTTCGTATCCTCCAACCACCGGCCTAATCCCGACAGTCTCGTCCGACTGTGGAAACAGTGCAAGATGCCCCGCGCTACGGCTCACCAGGAAGGCACCAACGACGAGCATGCAGGCCACCCCTCCGAGGAAAGGGACGAGGCGACTTCTGAGGTTGCGGAAGTACAGGAGAACGCAGGTGATTGCCAAGGCAATACCCAAGCAGGGCGCCCGCATGAGGCATGAGAGACCCGCCACAAGACCGGCCACGAGTGACAGCAATCGCCTATCGCTCATCAGCAGCCAAATCGCCAGAAACAGTGCGAAGATGAACCATGTTTCCGTGATGAGCTGGCGGCTGAGGTTCAGCAACGGCGGGTATACCGCGAGGATGGCGCCTGCTACGAGTGCCGAATACATGCATGACAATCTCTCTGTGAGGATCATGGCTAGCAGCACTGTCAACGTGCCAAGAAGACTTTGCCAAATCACGACGACATCGAAGGGCGACACACCCGCAGCAACGAAAGGCAGCAACACGATACTCAACCCCGGCGGCCCCCAATTCCAGTACTTGAGAACACCGTGACGGAGAAGGCTCTCGGCGTTTCCCCAGTAGGATGTCGTATCGTTATGCCAGAAGTAGTTCGGGTGGGGCTGGCAGTATGCGACGACCACGCGGACCACCGCAGTGGTCAGAAGGATGGTAGCTATCGCCAACCATCTTCGCCTAATGTCGGCATGCTTTGGCTGCTCCGCCCCTGCCCTTGGCGAACTCGGACATGGATCGGCTGTCTCCACGGTGGTATCCGCAATACCCGGAAGGGAAGGCGTCGGTGTCTTGGATCTAGGCATGGCCTTGTTTGTGCCACATACCTTCCTTTGTCTCTGGCCTCGCGTCAAGCCGACGTGGCTCTGACCGTTGATTGGGCAGTTCATTCGCAGTGGCCAAAGATCTGAGTGCGTACGATCTAGAGGTGTCTCCCGCGGCAGAGTACCCAAGGCCCCATGGTCTCGACCGCGAGCCGCAAAGCACACGAGCATCGGGAGCAGGCCGTGGTCGGGCGATCGAGGGAGGAATGCGCGGAGCTGCCGCAAGAAGCGCTGGGTGGAGCGGCGAGCGGAACAGCTCCTTGAGAGGCTGACGGCAACGATCCGCGATGGCGGTGGGGAAGCTGCGGCGGGCGGCCTGGATGCCTGATTGGTGATCCCCTGCCGGCTTTGGTTCGGCAGCGACGCTGCCGGCGCCTACCGTTGCTCACCCGTGCGATGGGGCCGTTCTAGGTTTCCCGCCTGAACGTGCGAAACCCTGTTGGGCCTGACGGCTGTTCCGTGTCTCGCCGCGGTCATGGTGGGGCTTGGTGGCACGGTGACACGTTCCACCCGCTGGTGTCTATGGGCGCACTCCTCGGCGCGCTCTACGTCTGTACAGGCTCGCCCGGGTGTGCGAGGGTAGTTGGCGTAGGATTCTCGTCATCGGACTGTGCAAGATGCAACGCGGCGCAGAGAGAGCGGTGCCGAAGATCTCGTGCAATCTTCGACTTCCAGAAAGGAACCGAGAACCGGACGGCTGACGTTGGCCGGAAAGAGGGTTAGGAATAGAGTGCCATAGAAGCGGATAGGATTGGCGCATGTTCAGGCAGCCCGTGGCCTCGTCGAGGCTAGCACAAGACCATAGGGCTTTCGTGCTCTTGCCGCCGCAAGCCCTTTCCACGCTCAGGCATAGCCACCGCGGCGGTTCGAGGAAAGCCAGGCGTGGCGACTAGCGGAAGCAGAAGGTCCGCTGCGGCCTGGCAGCTCGCCAGCTCCTACACTGGGGCGACGCTGGCGCTGGTCAAGGGCTTCGTCTTCATCCCCCTCTACTTTCGCTTCTTCGACCTGGCGACCTACGGCGCGTACCTCGCGTCTGCGAACGTGGTGGGGCTTCTCGGGGTGCTCGACATCGGCATCGGCGCAGCCCTGCTCCAGCGACTGGCCTTCTCCTGCGGCCGCGGGGACGACGTGGGATTCGCGCGCACTGCCGGTGCGGGCGCCGCTACCATGGGATGCACCGCGTTCCTCATCGCGACCATCGGGTGGGCAATCGCCGACTACGTCCCGGGATGGATCCACGCGCCCGAGGCATCCGTGTCCGCTCTGGCACTCACCTTTGGTCTGTCAGCGCTAGGAACGGCGGCCCTCGTCCTGTACCAAGGGGTTCTGAACGTCCCTGCTGCATGGCAGAACCCGGCGGTGATCGCGATCTCGCGCCTCGGCGCACAGGTGACCGAGATCGTTGTTGTGCTTTGGGGACTCTTTGGCGGGCTTGGGATCGTGGCGCTTGGCTGGGGGACGTTGAGCGGCGGCATCTTCGGGCTGGTCGTTTCCCTGACTTTTGTCGGCAACAAGTGGCGCAACCGCGGACTACCCTTCCCTTGGCCCGATTGGGCGAGCCTCCGCTGGCTCTTTGGCGTGGGCATACCGACCATGCTGTCGCGCATGGCCGAACAGGTTGCCAGCAACCTGACCGTTGCTCTCGTGTCTCGGTTTCTGGGCCCGTCCCAGGCTGCGGTCTACGCCATCACCGAGAAGACTCTCCGAGTCACCCAGGGATTCATCATCCCGATCATTGGCTCTGCGCTGGGCGGGCTGGCCCATTTGATGGGCGAGCGGGGGCCGTCTGCGCTCCTTTCCCCGCTCCGTGAGCTGCGCGGCCTCTACACCCTCGTGGTTTCGGTGCTCGTGCCCGCGGTCCTCGTCATCAACCGCGACCTCATTGCCTTGTGGATCGGTGCCGAGAAGTACGGCGGCACCCTGCTGTCCTCGATGGTGGCCATGAGCGTGATGGTGTTGTGCCACTTCCTGTTTGTGAGCTACACCGCGGTGGCCGTGGGTCAGGTGCGTAGCTCCGCCACTCTGACCACGATGGAAGCGCTCTTCCGAGTGCCGCTGATGTTCGTGGGCCTGATCGCTTGGGGACCACCAGGCATGGTGGTTGGCGCCTCCGTGGGCTATGCCCTTCTATCGCTCTTCGCATTCCCCGGTGTCATCGGCCGAGGCATAGGTCTCGCCAAGTCGGTTGCCGCCGCAACCACGGGTGATGGGCTCGTTGCACAGATGGTTACTCTGCTCCTCGCTGTCCTGGCCGCATACCTATCGCCTGTCGCCTCGGGCTGGTTTGCGTTGTTTGTCAAGGGTCTGCTGGCGTCTCTCGCCCTTCTGGTTGTCACGATTTCTCTCAACCCGTCGGCTCGATCTCAGCTCTCGAAAGGTCGAGCCAGGCTTGGACGGCTACGGCGTCGAAGTACATCCGACAAATGATCGCGGTACTTCGAGAGCAGCGAGTCCACGCTGCGTCCTCGTACGAACTGGGAGTCGCTGTACTCGGGCAGACGCTCGACGACCAGAGGGCCCGTCGCCTCGATCTCCTCGGCCACACATGGGCCACGACCGGCGTTAGCCTTCCGGAGCACGCCCTCGACGAGCCTGGTACTCGTCCTGTCGGCAAAATCACGGTTACCACGCACCAACAGAGCCTGCTCCAGCCGCGGCTCTAGACCGCGGTGGACAGCCTCCACGTCGCCAATCTGCTTCTCCTTGCCCACCGCGATCGTGCGTGCCTACATCCCAGAGTGCCGCACTCATCGCCAGGTACTCCTCGTTGGACGTCCGCTCCTAGGCACACGTCCGGTGCAACCTGGGACTTCATCATCACGCATCCGCGGGTCACGGTTCATCATCTGCCGCCGTACTGTCCCGAGCTCAATCCCGACGAGTATGTGTGGGGCCACCTCAAGCGCCACCAGCTTGCGAACAGCTGCCCGGAAAACCATCGCTCCCTGCGCACCGAACTGCACCGCGCGGCGCGCCGCATTCGCTCCAGACCGCGCCTCCTCGCCTCCTTCCTTCATACCGCGGCCCTCTCGTGAAATGTCAACCCTTCTCGTGAAAGGTCAATCAGGGAGGTTCTTCGGGGCTTGACTTCTCCGCTCTGGGTCTTCCGCAGGCACCCCGGCAGCCTGAGCTGCCTCTCGCCGAGGCTATGTCCGAGGTGGATCCCGGCATGATACGCTGGCGTGGATGAAAGCGCCGATCAAGAGCACGTACAGGCTGATGAGGAAAGTATCAGGGTTCGATCCGGTCATTGCCCTCCGCAGGGCTCGGAGCCTGCCGCGATTCCTACGCGACCTCGCGCGCTATGATTCGGCGGGCGACAACTGGGGATTCCGAATCCGCGTCGCGGACCTACATCCGGTGCTCGCAGACTTCGATGCCAACGCCGGTGAAGCGAGTGGCCACTACTTCTACCAGGACCTTTGGGCTGCACGGAAGATCTTCGCACGCCGTCCCAACAGACATATTGACGTTGGATCACGCATCGACGGGTTCATCGCTCATCTGCTTGCCTTCATGCCTGTTACGGTGCTGGATGTTCGGCCGCTAGGTTCGAGCGTCCTCGGTCTGACTTTTGTGCGCGAAGATGCCACCGATCTGGCTGGGATTTCTGACGAGTCAGTGGATTCATTGTCCAGCCTCCATGCGGTGGAGCATTTCGGCCTCGGACGGTATGGTGATCCGGTCGATCCCGGAGCGTGGTATCGTGCCCTCCAGGCTTTCCAACGCGTCCTTGCCAACGATGGTCGTCTGTATCTTTCAGTACCGGTCGGACGCGAACGCGTATGCTTTAACGCTCATCGGGTGTTCTCGCCGATGCGGATTCGAGACTGCCTGAAAGCACTTTGACTTGTGTCATTTGCAGCTGTGGACGACTCGGGCCGACTGCTTGAAGACATACGCCCCGAGGACGCTGCGCACCTGGACTACGGCTGTGGGCTCTTCGAGTTCACCAAGTAGAACGCATCTCGTAAATGGAGCGGGCTCGAATGCGTGAAAGTCCTTCGGGAATCTGGAAGTTGTCCACAGCTGCGCTCTGGCGGGGGAGCAAGAGAATGGACAACTCCCAAGGGTGCGCGAGCGTGCTGATCCATGGATCTCACCGAGGAACAGTGGAAGGTCATCTCCCCGCTTCTCCCGCCGGAGCAGGTTTGCCGCGAAGGCCGCGGTCGCCCGTGGCGAGACCCAAGGGATGTCCTGCAGGGGATTCTCTGGGTTATGCGGACTGGAGCGCCCTGGAAGGATCTGCCGGGCCGGTATCCACCGTACCAAACCTGCCATCGCCGATTCCAGGGCTGGGTCCGCGACGGGACGCTCGAACGTGTACTCCGGGCATTGGCCCAGGATCTATACGAGCGTGGCAATATCGACCGGTCGCGGTAGGGACGGCCCTTGCCCTCACAGACTTGGGCCGCCCCCCGCACAGATCCCAGCGTGCAGGATTACCGCACTGGGCTCTTGCCTCGGGTGCTGACGTCGAAGCGGCTGTCAGGCCAGGGATGGACGATGCGGGCCGTCGGGTGGCGCAGGCTACGCGCCGGCCCTCCGCTTGGGCAGGACGTCCCGGACCGGACGCTTACGTCGCTGCGACAGGAGTTCGATGTTCGCGCGCCCCTGCTGCCCAACAGTGTGCCCGCGTGGTGCCAAGCCAACCTTCGCTTCGACCATCCTGTCGCCGTGCTCGGGCATGAGCACAAGGGCCACAAGCTCCCCAACTACATGGTTCCCATCTCCCGTTGCAGGCACTTCATCATACCGAACAGCAGCTTCCCGGTGGACCGCGGCAGCCGGCCACTGGCTGATCTCGGCCGGAGTGCCTGGCTCAGCGCGAGGCGGCCCCAGCCCCGTTCTTCGATCCGAAACCAGTGGTGGGTCGGAGGGCCAGGATGGCGAACCCGTTGATCGTCTTCACGGTTCGATACCCCGGGAACTCGCAGACCGCCTTCAGGTCCGGCCTTCGGTAGGACGCAGACGCCATTCCGCAGAAGACCAGTGGTGGCTTGGTGATCCCGGGCGCGAATGCGCGCAACGGACCCGGATAGAGCAACCCGACCTTTGAGGCTTCGTAGGTGAGGGCCAGTTCGTCGGAGCCCACAGCGGATGCGGTTGCCCTGGCCACCTCAAGGGCCTGCGCCATGGGTTTTTGCCAACGCAAGTGGCTGGCGCTGACCACCAAGGATACGCCAAGTGCGAGGAGGATTAGCACCACCGGAGCGATGGCAGAGCCAACCCGTACCCGGCGCGCCAGACTTGCCAGCAGGTCCGCGTACCCGACAAGCAGGAAGGCCACGACGGGCAGGATGAGTCGCTGCGACAGGACCAACGATTCGGCCCAGCTAGGCGCCGTGTCCACGAAGAAGTAGGTGGCCATCATCGCGCCAAAGCCGAAGACGGCGAAGACCGGGCCAAGGTCCCGCCGCTTCCAGAAGGACCACGCGCCGACAATCAGCAGCGGAGGGCAAAGAAGCAGCGACAGGAGATGCAAGAAGCCGCACGTCTTCAGGTGCCGAAGCCCGAATACCGGACCATCGAGCCACGAGTGGTCGTACCCGAACCACACGGTACCGGTGGTCAGCAGATTGAACGCGACGGTGACGACCCCACCCGCCACGATCCCCGCGCCGGCCGCAGCAAGACCACGAAGCATTTCCCCCCGGCGTGGCTCGCCGGCACGCCATAGCCCGTAGGCCCACCCTGCGGCCAACAGGCACGCGAGGACTGCGCCGGGGACCTTCGAGGCCACGAGAGCCCCCAGACAGATGGCCGCCAAGACCCGCCGCCTGCGCGCAAGGGCCCACCAGGCGGCCACGGCGGCCAGCGCGAATGGAAGATCAGCCATGGCAGTGCGCGAGAGGATTGTGATCGCTGGATGCGCGAGGAAGAGAAGGGCCCACGCCGGGTGGTGGCCCCACGCACGCATCACCCGCCCGGCGATCCATACCAGTCCCAAAGTGGCCAGGACACTGATACCAAAGACCGCTCGCGGATGAACGACCAGCGCGGGTGCCAACAGCAACGCGTGAAAGAGCGGATATTTCGCCATCAGGCCCCGGGGCCCAGGGAACCACAGCCCGGGCGAATCGATCGACGGGCGAATCTGTCCTTGCAGCAGCAACCTGGCCTGGCCAACATAACCGACCTCGTCGCCGAAGCTGAGCGCCAACGGCCAGGTGGCGATTAGCACGAGAGTCCATGCGGCAACGCCGGCCCACAGCACGGCCGAGCCTTGCGGTTGACCCTGGCTAGCTCCCTGCTGGTCGATGGTCATCGCTGCGTCGTCAAGCTACGTCTTTTCGCTCACGGGGATCGTCCGAAGCACGCCTTCGGGCGGCTGTGCGGGGGCGCCGCGGAGGATGAGGTAGACCTTGTACGCTGCCACGGCCAGCAGGCCGTTTATCGCTCCGCGGGATACCTGCGGGAACCCGTAGCCGTATCCCATGAGGAGCGACGGCCCGAACTGAGTTGCCATCATCAACCAGAAAGGACTGGCACGATAGCGAACGTCCACTATCGCACAGAACAGAACGATGGCGCCAAAGACGACGACCACACAGAGGAATCCTCCATTCCAGTACAGCTCCCCGAGCAAGTTGATGCCGCCACCGTGGATGAAATGCCTGGCCAACTCCCAGGCAGGCTCGATTGACCGGGTCCACCCGAACCATTGCATGAAGAACGAGGGTATCAGCGTGTACTCGACGACGTTGTAGATCGATCTCCATTCGCGCGAGTTGCCGCTATCGTACAGGTCCACACACTCGAGCATGTGAGCCACAGTCTGGTGCGCATTCGCCACACTCTCGGCGCCTTCGCCATATGAGTCGCGCCTTGCCTCGGCTTCCTCGGCCATGTCCAAGAACGTGCCGATTGCACCAATCCCTTGCTCGGCTAGCTTGGTCCGAGAGCCGCGCACCACGAAGGACAGGAAGACGATGCCAAGAAGGACTCCCGCCACCCGCGCCGAGTTCCTCAAGCGGCGGGACGCCCCGGCACGGGGCAGAAGAAGCACGGCAGCGACCACGAGGGAACCGGTGGTGAAACCAGTGGTCCCCTTGGAGTAGCCGGTCGCTAGGAAGACCACGAACGCAATCAGGAATGCCCTCCAGGCACCAAGCGAGCCCAGCAGCCTGCGACGCGCCAATTCGTAGATCACGAGCCCCGTCAGCATCGCGTGCGCACCGCCAAGATTCAGGCTGTACCGGATCGTGGCCGCACCCGCATGGCCCCCCGTAAAGATGGTGCTTGTGGCCCCCGCGAAGCCGACAAGATAGATTCCTATCGCTACGAGCAACCAGCGTGGCACCCTCGGTGCGTCTGCGCCAATGCGCGCCTGGCTGCGAACGAAGACCACGGTAGAGATCCCGATCAAGACCAGGCAAAGGGTGAGGATTGACGCGGCTGTATCAAGGCGATCCTGCGCGAATATGACCGTGGGCAGGTACCACTGCGAGGGTGGCTTCCCGGCTTGGGCAACGCCGGAAAGCGCACGGCACGCGAGCATGTTGTTGCCCGCGAGGATCAGCGTGCACGGCCGCATCTGATACAGCGCCACCGCGGACAAGACCGCGAACCCCACCATCAAGTAGTCGAACGAGTTCACCGCCCCGACCCCCGTCTAGGCCGTGCGGTAGTAGCGGCCGTATGAGCTGTAGTACGAGTAGCCGTAGCCATAGCCGGCGCCCTTGCGGTCGGTCTGGTTGATGACCAGACCCAGGATACGCGCCCCTGCGTCGGTCAGGTGCCGGCGCGCATGCGTGGCGCTCTCCCGGGTGGTGTGGCCCGCGCGCAGTATCAGCAACACCCCGTCCGAGATGCTGCCGATGATCGCCGGATCCGTGACCGGGCCGGTGGGGGGCGAGTCCAGGATGACCTTGTCGTAGCCTTGGCGGCACTGATCGAGGATGGCGCGAAAGCGATCGGTGTGCAGCAGCTCGGCTGGATTCGGTGGAGTGGGCCCGCAGGGCAGCACGTCCAGGTTCGGGATCTCCGTGTGGACGATCAGCTCCTCGATGCCTGCCTCGCCCATGATCGCGGTCGAGATGCCCTGGTCCGCCTTCAGGCCGAACGACCTGTGAATTCGCGGCTTGCGCAGATCGGTATCGACCAGCAGGACGCGCGCGCCCGCCTGGGCCATGGTGATGGCCAGGCTGATGGCCGCGGTGGTCTTGCCATCGCGCGGCCCGGGGCTGGTCACCACGAAGACCTGGACCACCTTCTGCGCAGACAGGAACATCAGGTTGGTGCGGATGGACCGGCAGGCTTCCGCGGCGGCCGAGGTCGGCTCTTTGTGGACAGTCAGATCACGATCCGCCGCGTCATCAATCGACTGCGCCTTGGCGTTGGAGAGCACGGGCAGCACGCCCAGCAAGGGCGCGCCGACCAACTCCTCGGCGGCCTCGGGGGTCTTGACCGTGTTGTCCAGGGCCTCGATGACAAAGGCCAACAACAGCCCGGCCAGCAGCCCCAGAACGAAACCCACCACCAGGTTGTTCCTCAGGTTGGGGCTGACCTGCTTGCCCGGACCCATGGCGCGGTCGAGCACCCGCGCGTTGTTGGTGCGCTGCAGGCCCGTCAGGTCGACCTCTTTCTGGCGCTGCGTGACCTGGCCGAAAACCTTGGCGTTGTTCTCCGCATCCCGGGCCATGGGCCGGTACTCGACCTCGAGCTTGGCCAAGTCGAGGGCTTGCGCCTTCTCTTGATTCATCCACTTGGTCAAGGCCACCTCGGTGTCGACGATGGCGCGGTACTTCTTGTCGAAAGCCTTCAACACCTCGTCCAGCTCCCGGTTGTAGTCGCGGCGGGTGGCCTGGATTTGCTGCAGGACGTTCTCGATCTTGGGGTGCTTCTCGCCGTAGCGCGATTCCAGGTCGGCCTTCATCTTGAGGAGGTCGAGGTAGTTCTCGCGCAGCTTGGTGACGATCGCGTTGTCCCTGATCTCCGGCAGGCTTTCCTTCTCGGAGACATCGTTCTTGGCCGCCACGATCAGCTTGCGAATCGCCTCGGCCTCGATGCGCTTGGCCTTGATGTCGGCGAGCCTCTCGTTCAGGGTCGCGAGGTTCTGGCGGGTCATTCCTTGCCGATCGTCGAGGCCCAGGTCGAGCAGGTTGTGCTCCTTGCGGTAGCGATAGAGCGCCAGCTCGGAGTCTTCCAGCTTCTTGCGCAGGTCCACCGTCTGCTCGCCGAGCCAACTGCTCGCCGAGCGCGCGCCTTCCAGCTTGAAATCCAAGTTTCGCTCTACGTACGCCTCGGCGAAGGCATTGGCGATCCTGCCGGCCCGTTCGGGATCGCGGTCGCGGACGGTGATGTTCGCGATGCTGGAATCGCGGACGCCGGCCACCTTGACCTGACCCAGCAGCATATCGACCTGCTTCTGCCGGGTCGGCTTCGCAGCGTTCCCGTCTGTCTGGGACGGGGACGGCCCCACCCGATCCAGAACCCTCTGCGCGATTTCCCGCGACTTGATGATGCGGTACTGGGTCTGGTAGTAGGTGTACGAGAAAGCCTCGGCGCCCAACTGGACCACGTCCCTCACGCCCTCCAGGACGCGCGGCGCCGTCGGCTCTATTACCAGCGAGCAGGTCGCTTCGTAGATCCTTGGCTGCCGCATCGTGTAGACGAACGCGATGGCCCCACCGGCGATCAAGACAGCGGTCATGACGCGCCAGCGCTTGCGCAGAAGGTGCAGGTAGTGCCGTAGCTCCCTGACCGTGCCAGGGCTTTTCGACGGTGGTGGAGGTACGTGTTCCACGGGGCAGTCAAGTTAGCTGCAAACTTGGCGACCCGCAATGACGCGACCGTTCAACCGGTTGCGAGCTGAGCAGAAGCGTTTTGGGGCCGGCCACGTTCGGTGCTGCGAGGCCAAGGCCAGACTAGCCCGCGACGCCAGCGAAGCCATCGCCACCGTCAACGCTGTCCTGGCCGAACGCGGGGGTTCGAGCACAGCGACGTTCCTTGTCCCTGGGGTTCCGCCTCTGCACCGCCTGCTGGTTGCCCTGTGCAACAAGGCCGATCCGGCAACCGTCTGTGCCTTGGTGTCAGCGTCGTGCCCGCGTGGAGCCCGTCGCGCACAACGAGACACCGAAAGCAAACTGGCGGGCTCCGGCTTTCCGCGGGCATCTTATGGCGTGGGGCGGATTGCGGTCGGCGGACGCCCCGCAGTGGGAATGGCGCGAATGCCTTGACCTCGTCGCTCCCAGCAACAAGGATGGGCACCGCATGCTGAAGAAGATCGTCGTTGTGGTCGGGACCGTGGCCGCTGCAGTCGCGTTGTTCTGGGCACTCGGATCCCGAACCCATCATCTCACCAAGCCGCCATCTAGCCGGCTTTTCACCCCACCGCCGGAGTTCGAATGGACCAGCGAAGAGCCGGTCTGCTCGCAAGCATACGTCAGACCAGCCGTGGATGAGTACCTCCGCGGGTTGCCACCAGGTGCTCGCGTGCTCGATCTCGGGTGTGGAAACGGCGCGATGCTGGGCACCTTCCTGGGCAGGGGCTGGAGACTGGTGGGCGTCGATATCTCGAAGACAGGAATCGAACAGGCGCGCAAGCGATGGCCGGACATAGACTTTCAGTTTGGCGATGCGACCGAGGATCTCAGTGCGCTGGGCGCCTTCGATGCTATCTATAGCACCGAGGTAATCGAGCATGTGGTGCTGCCGCGCCGCTTCGCCCAGAACCTGTTTCGGCTACTCAAACCTGGTGGCCTTGCGATCCTCAGCACGCCCTACCACGGTTGGCTCAAGAACGTGACCATTGCCATCTTGGGCAAGTACGACTCGCATCACGGGCCGCTATCCGACTGGGGGCACATCAAGTTCTGGAGCCCAGATACCCTTGCCCGTCTGCTGTGGGAGGCTGGATTGGAAGATATCGAGTATCGCGGTACTGGTCGAGTCCCATATCTCTGGAAAAGCATGGTGATGGTGGCGCGCAAGCCAAAGGACTCTGGCGAACGGACCAGCCGCCGAGCCCAGGAACAGCTCCGCCATCCGGACGCTTCTGCCGACTGACCATGATGGGAGGCGTGGGCCGAGGGCCGCGTCGGAGACTCGACCTCGATCCCGCACCCGCTCCCCATCGAGGCCGCACCCCGGCGGCGTTGATCGGGAAGTCCGCCGCCGTCGGAAGCGCACTCGATCGATCTCCAGCCCGTGCCCAGCTGGCTTCGACGTGGACCCAAGGCCATGTGCCGCCGGAAACCCGGTGCCGCAAGACCGCCTCCAGCTCGTTCTGTGGTTTCTAGAATGCCTACGACACGAGGGCGGGGCGGGGAGCGAGGGCGACGTTCCTGGGGAGCGTCGGCGACGTTGGCCTCGGGGCGGGGGGTGCGATAACCTGCGAACCGTGATCTACACCATCGTCGGCGCGCGGCCGAATTTCATGAAGGCGGCGCCCATCCACACGGCCTTCGCGCGCGCGGGGATCCCGCACGCCATCGTGCACACGGGGCAGCACTACGACGAGGCCTTGTCCAGGGTCTTCTTCGACGATCTAGGCATGCCGCGGCCGGCGCTGGACCTGGGGGTTGGCTCGGGCACGCACGCCGAGCAGACGGGCGCGGTAATGGTGGGGCTCGAAAGAGCCTTCGCGGCGGACGTGCCACGCGCGGTGCTGGTCGTGGGGGACGTAAACAGCACCATGGCCGCCGCCATCGTCTGCGCCAAGATGGGGATCTACTGCGCGCACGTCGAGGCGGGGCTGCGCTCGGGGGATTGGTCGATGCCGGAGGAGGTCAATCGCGCGGTCACTGATGCAGTCGCCGACTTGCTCTTGACCCCGTCGGCAGACGCTGACCGCAACCTCCTGTCCGAAGGGTGTGCCGCCGACGCCATCGTGCGAGTTGGCAACGTCATGATCGACACCTTGCGGGCGCACCTGCCGCGGGCGCGGGCTCTTGAGGTGGCCGGGCGCTTCGGGTTGCGCGAGGGCGCCTACGCCGTGTTGACCCTGCACCGACCGTCGAACGTGGACGAGCCGGCGACCCTGGCCCGCATCCTGGGCGCCGTCGCCGAGATCGCCGGCTCGCTTCCCGTCGTCTTTCCGACGCACCCGCGCACGCGCAAGCAGATCCAGGCGACCGGTTTGCAGGAGAAGCTGGAGCGGGCCAAGGGGCTCGTGCTGTGCGAGCCGCTCGGCTATCTCCAATTCCTTTCGCTGACCTCGGGCGCGCGGCTGGTGCTGACCGACTCGGGCGGCCTGCAGGAGGAGAGCACGGTCCTCGGCATCCCTTGCCTCACGCTACGGGATAACACCGAGCGCCCCATCACCGTCGAAATCGGGACCAACGTCCTGGTCGGCACCAATCGCGATAAGATCCTGGCCGAGGCGAAAAGGGCACTGGCCGGCGGCGGCCGCCGGGGCGCCGTGCCCGAGCTCTGGGACGGCCACACCGCCGAGCGCATCGTGGCCGCCGTCGCGGCCCGTGCATAACCCCATGAAGATCCTCATCAACGCGACGTCGGTGAGGTTGGGCGGTGGCATCACCGTGATCCGAAACCTTCTGCCGGCGCTGGCGGCCGAGGACGGCGGGCGCAACGAGTACGTGGTCTTCGGCCGGCACGACGTGCGCGAGCAGCTCGACACCGGCGCCGAGCGGGTACGGTTCGCCCACTCCCGCCTGGGCGGCAGCGCCGCGCTCGCGCGGCTGTTGTGGGAGCAGCTGGAGGTGCCTACCCGCGCGCTCTTTGCCTCCGCCGACCTGGTCTTCTCGCCGGCCAACCTGGCGGTGCTCGCCTGCCCGCGGCCACAGGTGCTGATGTTCCAGAACGCGGCGCCGTTCGACCCGGACGTGGTGGCCCGCTCGACGCCGCCGCGCGGTCGCCGGTTTCGGCTCTTGCGCCGGCTGGGCTACGTGTCGGCGCGCGTCGCCCAGCGGGTCATCTTCATCTCCGATTTCCAGCGCGACCACATTCTGCCCAAGCTCGCCGTCGATCCGGCCAAGTGCCGCCGCATCTACCTCGGTCGCGATCCGTCCTTCCATCCCGAAGCGCGCGCCGGTGCCGGCGCGCTCGCCGCCCGGCTGGGCATCGCCCGGCCGTATCTGGTGTGCGTGTCGCAGTTCTACGACTACAAGAACTTCGTCGAGATGGTAATCGGCTTCGCCCGCGCGCGCCGGGCCCTGCCTCCGCAGGTCCAGCTGGTCATTGCGGGTGCCGAGCACGAAAGGGACTATGCCGACCTGGTCCGGCGCACCATCGCACGCGAGCAACTCGCCGGCCGGGTCAAGCTGGTTGGTCACGTCCCCTACGCCGACCTGCCGGCGCTCTACGCCGGCGCCGAGCTGTTCTTGTTCCCATCCACCTGCGAGAGCTTTCCCAACATCCTCATCGAGGGCATGGCGTCGGGCACGCCGACGGTGGCCTCGAATCGCGCTTCCATGCCCGAGCTGGCGGGAGACGGCGCTGTCTACTTCGATCCCTTCGAGCCCGACGAGATCGCGGCCCAAATCGTCCGCCTCTGGCACGATGAAGGCGCGCGCCGCGACTTGCGCGAGCGCGGCCTCGTCCGCTGCCAGCGCTACTCGTGGCAGCAAGCAGCGCGCGACTCGTTACGGATCTTCGAGGAGGCGGTCTAGACCATGTGTGGCATCGTCGGCCGTATCGGACGAGGGCACGTCGACCTGGGCCCGGCCTTGGATCGTATCGCTCACCGCGGGCCCGACGACCGTGGCACCTATGCCGGCGATGGGCCCGACGGCGCGGTCGATCTCGGCTTCGTGCGCCTGGCCATCATCGACCTCAGCCCGGCCGGCCACCAGCCCATGTGCAACGAGGACGGCACGGTCTGGCTGGTCTTCAACGGCGAGATCTACAACTTCCGAGAGCTGCGGCAGGAGCTTGAAGCACTGGGCCATCGCTTCCGATCAAGCACCGACTCGGAGTCCATCATCCACGCATACGAGCAGTACGACGATGGTTTCGTGCACCGGCTGCGGGGCATGTTCGGCCTGGCGATCTGGGACGCACGCCGCGGCCGGCTGCTCCTGGCTCGGGATCGTTTGGGCATCAAGCCGGTCTACTACGCCACGGCGGGCGGCGGCCTCCGCTTCTGCTCGGAGATGAAGGGCATCCTCGCGCTTGGCGCCAGCCGCGAGATCGACCCCGTGTCGCTCGCCTCGTACCTGCACCTGCTTTACGTGCCACCGCCGCGCACCATCTTCGGGGCCATCAAATCGCTGGCTCCCGGGCATCTGCTGGTCTGGGAAAAGGGCGACGTTCGCGTCGAGCGCTACTGGGACATCGCGCGGCCGCCCGAGCATCGCGACTATCCGAGCATGGTCGAAGAGCTGCGTGGCCTGCTCGACGGCATCGTCAAACAGCACCTGACAAGCGACGTGCCGCTCGGCGCGTTTCTTTCGGGCGGGCTCGATTCGTCGACCCTGGTCGGCCTGATGGCGCGTCACTCATCGGGGCCGGTGCGTACCTACTGCATGACCTTCCGCCAGGACGAGGGCCTCTATGACGAGCGCGAATACGCGCAGGTGGTGGCCCGCCACTTCGGGACAGTGCACACCGAGATCCCGGTGCAACCGGACCTGGCGAACGATCTGCCCGCCATGGTCCGCCATTTCGACGAGCCCTTCGGCAACCCGACCGCGTTGCTGGTCTATCTCTTGTCCAAGGAAACCCGCAAGCACGTCACGGTCGCGCTATCGGGCGATGGTGGCGATGAAGCGTTCTTGGGCTATCCCCGCTACCAAGGCGCGGCGCTGGCGCGGGGGTATGGCGTGCTGCCACGCGTGTTGCGCCAACTGATTGCCCACGGCATCGCTCCCATCATCCGCGAGTCGTCGAGGGGCGCGCACGGGTGGCGCCGCCTGCGCGAGTTCTTGGGCTCGGGGGCCAAGCCCTTGCCCGCGATGTACGAAGACTGGATCGGATACTTCGCGATGGAGGATCTCGCCGCCTTGCTCGGCCGCGACGACCTGCACGAGACCGCGCGCGTGATCCCCGACCTTTTCGCGCGCGCGCCGGGTGGCGACTTCGTGGACCGCGCCGACTACGTCGACCTGAAGAGCTTCTTGCCGAACAACCTCCTCCGGTACACCGACCGCATGAGCATGGCGCATGCCCTTGAGGTGCGTGTCCCTTACTGCGACCACCGGCTTGTTGAGTTCGTGGCCGGCGTGGCCGCGCACCAGAAGATGCACTGGCTCGAGTGCAAGCGGCTATTCAAAGATGCCGTGCGACCCTGGCTGCCGCCGCGGATCTTGGGCCGCAAGAAGCTGGGCTTCAATCCGCCCATGGGCATGTGGCTCAACCGCGAGCTAAGGTCCATGGTCGACGAGCAACTCGATCCCGTCCGCTTGCGCCGCCAGGGGTACTTCGATCCCGCACCCATCAAGCGTATGATCGATGCCCATCGCGCCGGCCAGCGCGACTACTCGCTGCACATCTGGTCGCTGCTGGTATTCCAGACCTGGGTGGACCTATATCAATGAAGCAAGTCATCCAATCGTATCGTACGGGCGAGCTGAGGGTTGCGGACGTGCCCGCGCCGGGGGTCGAGCCTGGCGCGGTCCTGGTGGCGACCGCGGCCTCGCTGGTGTCCATCGGCACCGAGAAGATGGTGATGGACCTGGCCAAGAAGTCGCTGCTCGGCAAGGCGCGCGACCGGCCAGACCTGGTCAAGAAGGCCATCCAGCGCATCGGCCGCGACGGCGTGGCCGCGACGGTGTCGGCCGTGCGCAGCAAGCTCGCGCAGCCCATCCCGCTCGGCTACTCTTTGGTGGGCCGTGTCGTCGCCGTGGGTGACGGGGTTGCCGGTATCGACGTCGGAGCGCGGGTTGCTTGTGCCGGGGCCAAGGTAGCGAATCATGCCGAGGTGAACCTGGTGCCCCAGAATCTATGCGCCCTGGTGCCCGAGGGTGTTCCTGACGAGGTCGCGGCCTTCGTCACCGTGGGCGCGATCGCGCTGCAAGGGGTTCGCGTGGCAGGCGTAGCCCTGGGTGAGGTGTGCGCCGTCATCGGCCTCGGCCTCATCGGGCAACTCACGGTCCAGCTCGTCAAGGCTGCAGGCGGGCGCGTGCTCGGCATCGATCTCGATCCAGCCAAGGTCGAGCTGGCGCAGAGACTGGGCGCCGACGCCGCCATGCTACGTTCCGACGACGTTGCGGCGCGGGCCGCGGCCCTGACGGCCGGACGCGGAGTCGATGCCGTGCTCATCACCGCAGCGACTTCGTCGAACGATCCAGTGCAACTGGCCGGCGAGATGTGCCGGGATCGGGGCCGCGTCGTGGCGGTCGGCGCGGTGGGCATGCAGATCCCGCGGCGGCCCTACTACGACAAGGAGCTGTCGTTCTACCTGTCGCGCTCGTACGGCCCGGGCCGCTACGACCCGCTCTACGAGGAGAGCGGGATCGACTATCCCATCGGGTACGTGCGCTGGACCGAGCAGCGGAACATGGAGGCATTCCTCGATCAGTGCGCGGCCAAGCGCCTGAACCTGGCGCCGCTCGTCTCGCATCGCTTCCCCATCGAGCGGGCACAGGAGGCGTACAAGCTGATCGAGGGCGGGGCGAGCGCGCTCGGCATCGTCCTGACGTACCCGGGGCAGCCGGCGGCGGAGCGCACCGTCGAGGTCCCCGCGCGCGGCGCGCCCATCCGTGGCGACGTGGGGGTGTCGGTCATCGGCGCGGGCGCTTTCGCTTCTGGCGTGCTGGCGCCGGCCCTGGCCAAGGTGCCGGGTGTACGGCTGGACACCATCGTGTCAGCGCGCGGCTTGTCGGCGCGCCACTTAGCCGACAAGCTCGGCTTCTCCTCTTGCTCGACGGATGCGACGGCGGCGCTGGGCGGGAACACCGTGGCCGTGGTCATCGCCACCCGCCACAACCTGCACGCGAGCCAGGCCATCGCCGCGTTGCGGGCCGGCAAGCACGTTTTCGTCGAGAAGCCGTTGTGCTTGAGCGCCCAGGAGCTGGACGAGATCCTGGCGGAGCGCGAGCGAGCCAGCAAGCTGCTCATGGTCGGCTACAACCGCCGCTTCTCGCCTCTGGCGCGGGACCTGGCGGCTTTCCTGGCCGGCCGGCGCGCGCCCCTGGTCATGTGCTACCGGGTCAACGCGGGCATCATTCCCGCGGACTCGTGGATCCACGATCCCGAGGTGGGCGGCGGCCGCATCATCGGCGAGATCTGCCACTTCATCGACCTGGCCGCGTTCTTCGCGGGTGCCCCGCCCGTCCGCGTGTCCTGCCAGGGCGTGGCCCCGGGATCGAGCGCCCGCCATGACGACAACGTGCTCGTGACGCTCGGCTTCGGCGACGGGTCGCTGTGCAACATCGCCTACGTGGCCAACGGCGACGCGAGCGCCGGCAAGGAGCGCTTGGAGGTCATCGGCGACGGCGTCTGGGCCGCGCTGGAGGATTTCCGTTCGCTGGAGCTGCGGCGTGGCGGCAAGCGGCGCGTGATTCGCAAGCTGGTGCAGGACAAGGGACACCCGGCCGAGCTGGCCGCCTTCGTCGACGCGATTCGCAGCGGCGGGCCGCCGCCGATCGATGTGGCGACCCTGGCGGCAACGAGCCGGGCCACCTTCGCCGCGGTCGAATCGTTGCGCGATGGAGCGCCGAGGAAGATTGGCTAGCTGGGCCCCTCTCCCGCTGCGCTGCGCGCGTCGGCCTCTCCCCGCTACCGCGGGGCGAGGCGTATGGCCGCCGCGCGGCCGGGGCCGGTCCGATGACGCTCTCCACGCTCTCGACTCCTCCACATCGGAGCTGTCCCGGTGAAGCTGGTCGGCCGGATAGCCACGGTCGGCCGCACGCTGGCCCACCTGCGGCCGGGGCAGATCGCCTGGCGGGCGGTGCACGTTGCGCGCCTGCAGGCGTACCGCCACGCCCCGGGGCTGGGGGCGCGGCTGGTGCGTGCCGACGCCGGCGCGCGCGCGGCGGACTTGCCGGCCTTCGAGATCCCGGCGGTGGAGCCCTGGCGCGTGGACTGGTGGCGCAAGGGTTTCGTCGCGTACCAAGGTGTCCAGGGAGCGCGGGACGATTGGCAAGGCGAGGGCCAGAGCAGGCTGTGGCGCTACGAGCGTCACTACCACGTCGAGCTGCCGGCGTTGGCCGCGGCTGGCCTTGACGAGGCGCGCGCTCTGGTCGAGGACTGGCTTCTGCGGAATCCGCCTTGCGCGGGCGAGGCCTGGGAGCCGTATCCCGTCGCGCGGCGGTTGCTCAACTGGTCGCTGGCGGGTGCCATCGCGCCCCCGCTGCGCGCCCACCTGGCGCCGTGGCTGGCGGCGCAGATGCGGTTTCTGGCCGGTCACCTCGAACGACACCTCCTCGGCAATCACCTGCTTTGTGACCTGTGCGCCCTTGTCGCCGCGGCCGCTTCCGTCGAAACGGACGATGCCCAGGCGGTGGGAGAACGGGCGGCCCGCCGCCTCGAGCACGAGCTGGCACGGCAGACCCTGCCCGACGGCGGCTACGCGGAACGAACCGTGCAGTACCATTTCCAGGTCGTGCACGACGCGCTGCTGGCGCTGGCGCTCTGGCAAGCGCGGGGACGAGCGCTCGGCATCGGCCTGACCCTCGCGCGCATGTTGCGCTGGATGGAATGGGTCCGGCGCGCCGACGGCAGCTACCCTTGGCTCAACGACGCCAGTCCCGACGGGATGCCGGCCTTGGCCGTGATCCGCGCGTTGGCCAAGGTTGCCGATGTCGCAGCCGATGCCGGTTCGCCGCCGGCGGCCATCGAGCTGCCGGACACGGGCTGGACGATTCTGCGCAAGGACGGGGACGAGCTGCTGTTCGACCATGGCGTTGTCGGCCCCAGGCACCAGCCCGGGCACGGGCACGCCGACGCCCTGTCCTTCGAGCTGGTCTGGAACGACGTTCCCGTCGTGACCGACACCGGCGTCACCACCTACGCGGCGGGCGAGGTGCGAGCTTTCGAACGCTCGGCGGCGGCACACGCGACGGTGACCGTCGATAGCCACGGGGCAGACGAGACCTGGGCCTCCTTCCGGGTCGGTGGCCGCGGCCGGCCGGTGTACTTCGGCAAGGTGTCGCCGTGGCCGGGCGCCTTGCTGCTGCGGGCGCGTGCCGCGTCCTACCGGGGCTTCGTCCATCGGCGGGCCTTGCTCTTCTGGCCCCGACGCGCCCTGGTGGTCGCCGACGGCATCGCCCAGGCGCGCGCTGGCGCGGGCATCGTCTCGTCGGTGCCGCTGGCGCCCGAGTGGACGGTGGCCGCCGCGGAGACGGGTTGCGTGATCCATTCGAAGGACGCGCGCCTGGACGTATCGGTGCTGCGCGGGCGCTTGCTGGAGGCGCGGCGGGGACGCTATCCCGACGAGCCCGGTTGGGTCGCGCGCGGTTTCGGCCGCGGCGAAGGCCGCGTGACCCTCGCGCTCGGGGCCGACGGCGACGGCCGCGTGCTGTACGCCATCGGGGCGCCCCATGTCCACGTGGCGGTGCGCGGCGAAGGCCTGATCCTGACCGACGGGGAAACGGAGCACGAGCTGCCGCTCGCGGACTTACTGCAATGAGGATCCTCTACGTCTCCCAGTACTTCCCGCCCGAGATGGGCGCGCCGGCGGCGCGGGTCTACGAGCTGTCGCGCGAGTGGGTGCGCCTCGGCCATCAGGTCACGGTCTTGACCGGTTTTCCCAACCATCCGACGGGGGTCATTCCCCCCGAGTACCGCGGCCAATGGCTGCGGCGGGACATCGTCGACGGTATCGAGGTTGTGCGGGTGCCAATCTACGCGGCGGCCAACCGCGGTTTCGCCAAGCGCATCGCGAACTACCTTTCCTATGCCGCGAGCGCGAGCGTGGTTGGCCCCTGGGTGGCCGGGCGGCCGGATCTGGTCCTGGCCACGTCGCCCCAGTTTATGACGGCGGTGGCCGGCTACTGGCTGTCGAGGATCTACCGGGCGCCGTTCGTGTTCGAGGTGCGCGATCTCTGGCCCCGCAGCATCGTCGCGGTCGGCGCCATGTCCGCGCGCTCCCCCATCGTGAAGGCACTGGAGCAGGTCGAGCTGTTTCTCTACCGGAAGGCCACGCGCGTGGTCACGGTTACGGAGTCGTTCGTCGACGAGATCGCCGCCCGCGGGATCGACCGGGCGAAGATCTCGGTGATCACGAACGGCGTCGATCTGGAGCTGTTCCGGCCGGGCTCGCGCGCGGATGCTCGCGCCCAGTTGGGGCTCCCCGGCGGGTTCCTCGCCGCGTACGTGGGCACCCACGGCATGGCTCATGGCCTAGGCATGATT
The DNA here is from genome assembly GCA_016935975.1 of Deltaproteobacteria bacterium. Taxonomy (GTDB): domain Bacteria; phylum Myxococcota_A; class Polyangia; order Fen-1088; family Fen-1088; genus Fen-1118. The sequence continues at coordinate 7,133 of JAFGPX010000291.1, read as the reverse complement.
CTGGACGCGGCGCCGCGGCTGCGTGACCAGGGGGTGACGTTTCTGCTGGTTGGGGAGGGGGCGGAGAAGCCGGCCTTGCGCGAGCGCGCGAGCCGGGAGGGGATCGAGAACGTCATGTTCTGGGACCAGCGGCCGCGCGACGTGATCGCGCAGGTCTACGCGGCCGCCGACGTGTGCCTGGTGCTGCTGCGCAAGGATCCCCTGTTCACGACGGTGATTCCGTCGAAGATCTTCGAGTTCATGGGCGCCGGCCGCGCCATCCACACCACGGTCGATGGCGAGTCGCGCAGGATCATCGAGCGCGCCGGCGCGGGAGTGTTTTCCCCGCCGGAGGACGTCGATGCGTTCGTCGCCACGCTGAGGGCGCTGGCCGGCGATCGCGCGCGCCTCGAAGAGCTGGGACGTAGCGCGCGCGCCTACGTCGAGGACAACTACGCGCGCCCCGTCTTGGCCGCGCGCTACGCGGAGCTGCTGGCGCGGATCGTGGGCGGATAGAGGATTCGCGCGAACCTTGCATTAGGCGGCAGCTCGCGGCCGGGGGCGCCCGAGAGCTGGCGGCTGGTGATGACGGAGACGTCGTGGCCGGCGCCGGCGAGGTGAAAGGCGAGATCGCCTAGAAGCTGGCTCGTGGCCGAGCCGTCGGGGTGGAAGAACCGGTTGATGAAGATGAGGCGTGGCATGCGGGCGGGGTGGAGGTGGGTGTACGGTAGCACGGACGACGACCCCTCTCCCGCCGCGCTACGCGCGTCGGCCTCTCCCCGCTACCGCGGGGCGAGGCGTATGGCCGCTGCGCGGCCGGCGGCGGCCGCTAGCCCGAAAGGGGCGGGAGCGATCACCGGGTGATGGGGCGGCGTGCGTGATGGTAGATGCGCATGACTTCCAGAACCCCGTCACGCCGCCGGTAGAAGAGCCGATATGGCGGAAGGGGCCAAGAGCGAACCACAAGACCGATCTTCAGGCGCTGTTCCGGTCCGTCGAACTCTCCGCGCGCCAACCGCTCCGCCAGGATGATTACCTCGTCAACCAGCGTGAATCGCACGCCCGGTCGTCGTTCTTTCTAGAGGACGACCGCGGCATCGAGATCCTTCGCCGCCTGTTTCGCGAAGCGAATTCTCAACGGCGGGCCGTTCCCCCCATCTCGACGCGGAGCCCCTCTGGCGTGAGCCCTTCCCCCCGCTCGAGCGAGCGGGCAGCTTCCTCGAGGCCGGCTTCCTCTTCCGCGGTCAAGGTCGGAACCTCGTCGACGGACTGCAGCACGTACCGGCCCGAGGGCAGGGATCTCATCTCCTCGGGGAGCTGCTTACCATCGAAGTTCAAGACCACGGTCATGGAGAAAGAATACCCCGGGCAACGCCCCCCCCCAACAACTCCCCTGCACGAAGCGGGCGCGCCTACGTCGAGGACAACTACTCACGTCCCGTCTTGGCCGTGCGCTACGCGGAACGTGTTCCCCAGACGCGATGGGTGCGCACGCCGCGCACGGTTTCGAAAGGCGGCAACTCGCGAGCGGGGTGGAGGTGGGGGTACGGTAGCACGGACGACGACCCCTCTCCCCATCCTCTCCCCACTCGCTTCGCTCGTCGGGCGAGGGGATCGGAAGTAGGCGCGCTCGTGGGGCGAGGGGATCGGGCCCCTCTCCCGCCGCGCTACGCGCGTCGGCCTCTCGGGCGCGGGTCGAGGCGGTCTGGCCGCTGGGCCCGTCATCTATCCATGCCTTGCGCATGCGCCCGAGGCAGAGCTGGGCCTGCGAAGTCAACCCTTCCGGCGGCGTGGTCGCCACTGCGGCAGGAGGCATTCCAAGGCCCAGGGCGCCGGGGCGTCCAGCGCGAACCAGAGCTGGGTTCCACGGCGCTCGGCCATCAGGACGGGCTGCGGGACCGAAGCGCCGTTGAAGTACACGAGCGCTCTGGACGCGTGTTGCCAGAACCAGGGCAGGTTCTCCAGGGACCGCGGCCAGCGACGTCTGATCTTCGCGACCGGCACGTCGTGACCGCCACGCGCCACGCGCGCGGCCACGCGCTGAATGGCTTCTTCGACCGAGCCGAGAACCACATACACGAACAGGACCTGGAAGCCTCTCTTCAGCGCAGCAAGGATGAGTGGCTTGTACTTGTCAGTGCTGAGGACGGTTTCGATGACGAACGACCGATCTGCGCGCTTGACCAGATCCCTGACCCTGCGTTCACATTCGTTGGCGGCCCTCACGTTCGCGTCTTCCAGGGGAAGCTCTGGCTCCGAGCGCAGGATCTCTCGGGTGACGAGGTCTGGGTTGATGACCTCTATCTCTGGCCCACGTGCCTGAAGCAGCACCCGCAACGTCGCACGGTCCTCGGCGAACGTTGACTTGCCGGCACCGTTGATGCCTGCGACAAGTACGAACCAGGGGGCGCCTTCGTTCATGCCCGGGCGGCGTCTCGCCCATTGGCGCGCGTTGCTCGTCTGACGGCGGCTCGAAATGCCCGGGTGAGGTGCGTGGCAAGCTCGGGACTGTCGAGACGTGACCCAGCGCGCGCCCTGGGCCGTCCCCCACGCTTGCGTTCGAGATCCTTGACCGCTACCTTCTTCATCGTCGGTCTTCGGCGCCCAGCCGATTGCCGTGCAACGAAGGTCCATCGCGTCTCTGCAGGTGGGGGTGGCACAGCCGAACGCTTCATGTACGCAGCTTACCACTGCGCTTCGCAAGGTGACAGCCGCGTGGCAATTGGCCCTCGCCCCACGCGCTTCGCGCGCTAACCTCTCCGCCGTTCCGGCACTTCGGACCCCTCTCCCTAACCTCTCCCCGCTCGCTCCGCTCGTGGGGAGAGGGGATCTGGCCGCTGGGCCCGTCATCTATCCATGCCTTGCGCATGCGCCCAAGGCAGAGCTGGGCCTGCGAAGTCAACGTTTTCGGCGGCGTGGTCGCCACTGCGGCAGGAGGGGGGCACAGCCGAACGTTTCACCGGGCCCCTGTCAGCTTTCAAGCAGCTTGGCGTTGGGGGCCAATGAGGGTGTCCGCAGAGATGCCCAGTCCATCGCGGAGCCTGGCGATCATGGCGATGGTAAGCGGCCGCCGGCGATTGAGCACCTCGGAAACGCGCGCTCGGCTGCCGAGGAGGCTCACGAGGTCCTTCCGGGTCAAGCCCATCTGCTCCATGCGGAACCGAATCGCGTCAATCGGATCCGGCGGGTCGATGGGATGGTGCTTCGCCTCGTACGCATCGATGAGCGTCACGAGAATGTCCAACTTGTCCGCGTCCGATGTGCCGGCGCGAGCGCCCCAAAGCCGTTCCACCTCACGCAGGGCCCAGGCGTGGTCGCGTCGATTGCGAATTGGGCGAATGTCCATGGATGAATCCTCCCTAGAGCTTCTTCACGTCGAGAAGACCGTAGACGGCATGGGTGCCGACGAACTTGATCCAAACGGTCTTTCCCGGGAACCAGATCTTGACCACGAGGCGGTACTTGTTGCCCCCCACGTTGAAGACGACGCGTTCGCTGTCGATGATGCTTGCTGTCGCATACCTCTTCCTGATGTCGGCCATCGAATGCCAGGTGCCGCGGCTGGTCTCGGCAAACCACGCCTTGAGCGGTCCTTCCGCGTCGGCGTGCTTCTGCCAGAAGAGGCGCAGCGTGTTCCTGGCAATCACCCGCATGGTGAAGTCTACGGGTCAGAACGTACCATGTTCCCAATCTGGGAGCAAGGTGCGACGCGCATCGGTCCACTCGGCCGGCTGCCAGGACGAGCGGAGATCCAGTCTGCTCGGATCCGGCTTCCTTTCGACCTTGTCCGCCAGCAGCCCTGCAAGCGGGCAGGACTGCTTCGCCCCGAGCCCTTCCTGGCCGAAGACGAGCGCGACGTGGGCCGGTGGCGCAAGCAGTACCTGGACGGGCCATCCGCGAGGACATCTTGAGCTTCGAGAACATCCAGCAGGTGCGCGCCATGTCCCTCCTGGTCGAGCTGCTGCGAGAGCCGAAGCTCCATTTCTACGACGTCGGGCTGGTCGCCGGGGACGACGGCCGCCGGCTGGAGAATCTGGTGGCGGTGTGCTTGCAGAAGCGGCTTGCCTTTCTATTTGGCCGAGGTAGGTGTGGCCCCGAAAGCCGTAGTGCTGTTCCAGCCGGCCTCGCGCGAGGAGGCTCGGGCCGAGCCGAGCCTGCCCGCCGGGTTCATCGCCGCGTATGTGGGCACGCATGGCATGGCGCACGGGATGAGGATGGTACCGAAAGCCGCGCACAAGCCTGGGTCGACGACGTGCGGCTTCTTGGGATTGTGCGCTCGCTTGCGCAAGGAACGTTCGTGCCTGGGCACGAGGAACACGAGCGAGATCTCTTCCAGGTAGGCCAGGTATTCGTGGAATTGCCTACCGGAACCAATCGGTCGCCGGCCGGGAGAAGAACTCGGCCAGGGGCACGCCGCCGCTGCCGACCAGCCAGACCTCGGCTTTTGGGTAGCGCTTGCGGAAGGCGGCCATGCCGAAGAGCTTGCCGGGACGGCCGCTTCTGACCTCGATGGCCCAGACGCGCTTGCCGGCGCTCACGACGAAGTCGACTTCCGCGGACCCGTCGCGCCAGTAGGTCACGCCATACTCCGTGGGCGGCAGTCCGCACAGCAAGTGCGCGCCCACCGCGTTCTCGACCAGGCGCCCCCAAAGGCCGCCGTCCGCCGTGACCTCGCGACGGGTGCGCAGCGAGAGCGCGTTGATGAGAGCGTTGTTCCACAGGACGAGCTTTGGGCTGCTGCCTCGCTTGCGCATTTGGCCCTGCGAGAAGAGCTCGAGCCCGGACACCATGAAAGCGGTCTCGAGCACTTTCAGGTAACCGGCCAGGGTCGTGGTGTTGCCGGCGTCAAGATTACTCAATCATTGAGTAAAATTACTCTGTGATTGAGTAAGTTGTCGGCCGCAGCGCGGGGGCGGGCAACGGCTCCCCTCGCCCGCGAGCCCTGCGTCGGCGCTGCGATACGGCCGCTGCGCTTGCGGCCGATATCACGGTTGGGCTGCGCCGGCGTCGGCCAGGAACCTGTCGAATCGGCCCAGGTCATCGCGCAGCAGGGGCAGAAGCGACGTGGCGTGGCGGCGTAGCTCCTCCAGGCGGACCCCGTCGAGCTCCACGGCGTAGGCATGGCGAAAGAAGTGACGAAAGCCGAGCAGACGCTGCAGCAACTCACGGGTCTTGTCGCAAACAACCGCGGGCCTGACCGAATCGATGGCCAGCGCCATGACCTGCACGAGCGCCTGGTGCCACTCGGGCCCTTCGGGCAGGCCGTCATCCACGGCCCGGGCGATGCGAGCCAGGGCAGATTCGATCGCACCGTAGGCGTGATGCAGGGCAACCGCCGCCTCGGCGAGCGAAGCGCGATCGGCCTGGGCCAGCGGCGGCAACTTGGCGAGATCGTCGATTCTGGATGCGAAGGTTCCGAGGTCGCTCGCGATCTCCGCACGCAGTCGCTGCAGGCGTGGGCTCATAGGGTCCGTCCCTCCGCTTCGATGTAGGCACGCAGGTCGGGAGCTGCCTCTTCGAGACGAACCAGATCGACAGGACCACCGAACAGCGTCATCAAGTCCGCCAAGGCGTCGAAGTACGGGGCAGACGGCATGCCCTCGACCGCAAGATCGACGTCGCTCCGCTCGCTGAAGGTTCCATCGACCAGCGAGCCGAAAAGCACCACACGGCGAGCGTGATAGCGCTCGGCCAGCAGTTTGGCGGCCCGGGGCAGCCCGGCGCGCAGGCGCTCGGCACGAGCCTCTGCCGCCGCCCGTCGCTCTGCCGAGCGCGCGCGCAGCGTTCTCGCCAAGTCCTGCGCCGTCACCATGTGGGCACAAGTCTAGCCCAAACCACGGATGGGTGCGTGCCTCTGTGTGAGCAGAGACACCCACTCGTTTCGCTTCTGGGGCCAGGGGACCGGCCGCGCGTGGATCGACAGGACCGCGCGGCGCGCCGGGTGGACACACGGTCCATGCTAGCCGTAGCGCCGCGGGTTGTCGCGGAACCAGCGCCAGGCGGTCTCGATGATCTGCGCCAGATCGGTGCGCCGGGCTTTCCAGCCGAGCTCGCGCCGGATCTTGCTCGGATCCGAGTAGAGCGTGGGCGGATCCCCAGGGCGGCGCGCGCCGAATTCGACGTGGAAGGGCCGGCCCGTGGCCGTGCGCGCGGCCGCGATCACTTCCCGCACGCTGTGGCCGCGGCCCATGCCCAGGTTGTAGATCATCTCGGCGCCGGGCGCGAGGGCTTGCATCACGCCGATATGCGCGTCGACGAGATCCTCGACGTGGAGGTAGTCGCGGATGCAGGTGCCGTCGGGGGTCGGATAATCGGTGCCGAACACGGTCACCTTGTCGCGCTGGCCGAGCGCGGCCTGCAGGAGGACGGGGATGAGGTGGGTCTCGGGCTCGTGGTGCTCGCCGAGCGAGCCGTCGGACGCGCAGCCGGCCACGTTGAAGTAGCGCAGGATCGCGCACGCGAAGTCAGGCAGCGCCGGGCGCAGGTCGCGCAGCATGCGTTCCGAGCAGAGCTTGGAGGCGCCGTAGGGGTTGATGGGGCTCTGGGCGGCGCTTTCGTGGATGGGCAGGGTGTCGGGCACGCCGTAGGTCGAGCAGGTCGAGCTGAACACGAACCTGCGGCAGTCGCTGCGCGCGACGGCGCGCAAGAGGCCGAGCGTGCCCAGGGTGTTGTTGTCGTAGTAGAGCAGCGGCTGCTCGACCGATTCGCCGACGTAGGCGAAGGCGGCGAAGTGCATGACGCATTCGATGCGATGGCTGCGCAAGACATCGAGCACGCGCTCGCTGTCGCGCACGTCGGCCTGCACGAAGGGCACCGCGCTCGGCACGGCCTGGCGGTGGCCGCGGCTGAGGTTGTCGAGGGCAACGACGGCGTGGCCTGCCCGCAGCAGGGCTTGGACGGCATGCGACCCGATGTAGCCTGCGGCGCCGGTCACGAGCACGTTCATGGGCCGAGGTTCTACAACACCTTCGGGCGGCCGTCAGGAGAGCGACGCCCCTTGCCCGAACGCTCGCCCGGCGCGCGTTGCGCGCCGGCCTCTCCCCGTGCGGGGGCCAGGGGTGCTTGCTTGAAACGGGGGCGTTTGCCTCGCCCCGCGGAGTCCGCGAAGCGGGGAGAGGTCGCCGGGCGGCGCAGGCGCCCGGCGGGTGAGGGGC
>JAFGPX010000290.1 GCA_016935975.1 Deltaproteobacteria bacterium | reverse complement strand
TGCTGCGTGTTGGGACCAAACTGCCAACCGTGAGCGACCCGAACCATCACCATGGCGACCATCCCGTCCTGCGAAAGGTCATCTGTGCTCGACGCCAGAGCGTCGAACATGAAGCCGTAGATTGCAGAATCCTCATGAGTAACCGTGCCGTTCCAGAAGGGAGGCAACGTGGCGGGGATCACGCTGCCGCCTCGTGCGCCGCTCCCCTGGCTCGATTGTGGCAGGCATTCTGGTTAGCATGCCTCGCATGAGTGAAATGCGAGGAGCCGTCATCGCGAGTGTCGCCGTGTTGTCGCTCGCGAGCTGCGGACGCAGTAGTAGCCTGGATCGTCGCGATGCCGAAGCGTGGGACGCGAAACCGGATGCCGGCGCGCCGCTGACCGATGCGAGCGGCGGCGACGGCTCGAACCCGGGCCAAGCGGATGGACCGGCACGGCCAATGTTCGATGGACCGCGGGAGAGCATCAAGCGGGATCTCCCTCCCACCACTCCGGATGCGTCCCCCGAGGACACCCGCGCCAACGAGGGCCCGCCGGCGGAGACTCGGCGCCCCGATGCGCCGCCCGCCGAGGTTCGGGCCCTCGATGCGCCGCCCGCCGAGGTTGGACCAGTGCCGGACGCCGTCAGCCCCGGGCCCGACTCGGCGCCGTTCTCCTGCGCCTCGCTCCTGCCTTTGATAGAGAAGGGCCCGCTCACCAACCTGCACGCAAGCAAGGTTCTCTTCGCGCCCGACGGCAAGTCCATCCTCCTGCTGGCGAGCAGCAGCGCGGGCACGGACGGCTTCGATGCCTTGCTCGTCAGCCTCCCCGGTGGCGAGCAACGGATCCTCGCCAGCCAGGTCAAAGGCGCGGAGTGGCTGGGCCGAAGCGCCGTCCTGCTTGAGATGTCGGCCGACTCCGCCTTGCTGGCGGTGACCCTCGAAGGCAAGACGCTGCGATCCGTCCAGACCCCGACCTGCAGTCACGTGGCGACTCCCGACGGCTCGCGCGTCTACTACAACCACGACTGCGCCCTGTCGACCGGCACGGCGAGCGTCCTCGACATCGTGACGGGCGAGACCAAGCAGCTCGCGACCCAGGCAGTCACCGGTTACACGACCGTGTCGCCGGGCGGACGATGGATCGCGCACGTCGTTCTGACGAGCGGCGGCGACGCCTCCGCCTCGAACAGAGCGGTCCACGTCGTGGACGAGATCGGGAGCTCGTACATGGTGCCCATCCCGGAATCCATCCGGAGCGCGGTGTTCGCCTCCGACGAGACTCTGCTGCTCCAATCCGAGGGATCGGACTACATGAGCTTCAACATCTGGCGCCACGCCCTCGGGACCACCGAGACGAGCTTGCTGGCCGAGGGGGATCCCGGCTACGAGGCCTTTGCCTGGAACAGGGATCGCTCCGCGTTCCTGCTGGCCAGGTTCCCCACGCCGAGCGAAGCTCTCGGCGACCTCTCCTTGGTCTCCGTCGCCGACGGCAGCCTGGTTCAGCTCGCTTCGGATCTGATGGATTACCGGATGTTCGCGATGCGCATCAACACCTTCGCGATGGTCCCGTCGAGCCACCGGGCCATCTACATCGCCAACGCCGACCCGGACGCCGCCCGCAGCTATGGCGTCACCGCCGTTGGGCTCGACGGCGAGCAACGGCAAGATCTCGGCCACGATGCTGGCCAGGCCCTGGTATCGCCGGACACGGATCGGGTTGCGGTCATCGCGGCCAGAGCAACGGACAGCGTGCCCAAGGTCACGGTGTTCTCGGCCACCACGGGCGCCGAGCAGCTCGCCGTCGAGGGCACGAATAGCCTGGAGCCCTTGGCCTTCGTCCCCGGCGACCGCGGGCTTCTGCTCGTGGACTACCGGACCGGCGAGAAGAAGCGCCAGCTTCAGCACCTCTCTTTCGCCACCGGCCTCGTCTCGACGCTGGCGGAGTGGACCAGCAGCAACGGCCTGATGGTCTACGTTGACCCGACCGGGCTGCAGTCGAAGACCTATCCCGTCGACCCCAACGGCTGCTTCGTTCCGGTGGACAGCGATCTCGATCCCCAAGGCACCCGGCTGATCCTGTTGCCCGAGTGAAGGCGGGGCGCGCGGCGCATCGACTCCTTCTTCCTAGGATCTCTGTTTCTCGCGAAGATGCTGCCAGGATTTGGGCTGCGGCAAGAACGAGGCTGGGATAGGCCTGTGGCTCGCCAAGTGCTCGTCCGGGAGCATGCTCCTTGGTCGGTGGGCGCACGAATCCACAGAGACTGCAAGACCGGCATGGCATCATGCGCCACCTCGACGTGCTCGCCGCGCCTGTCAGCCTACTCGCCACCCTGCGCTCTGGCCTCCGATCCCGTGCCGAACTCGCGTTCCGCCAGCGCCCGCTCACCAGGAGACTCCTGGTCGGGGTCACGGGCGCGGACGTGACCGGGAACGAGCCGGTTCTGCGCGTCCAAGCGACGCGCTGCCTGACCTGCCTCTGCAGACCATGCCAACTCCGGTGTGAAGGGGGACATCTGTCCCGCCCGCGATTCCGGCGATCCTTGTGCCTCGATCGCCCGCCCCGCCTCGGCCTCGTAGGGCGTGGGAGCACCGCTTGTGCTGCGGACCAACGATCATCGGGCAGCCGGATCAGGATATGGCGAACGGCCGCCAGCTACTTCAGGTACTCGGCGATCGCCTCGTACCAGACGGCCGCCATCTTCGTGTACCCCGCTTCATTGGGATGAACCCCGTCGCCGATGTCCTTCTTGGCATCGAAGCCGGCGCTCTGGTCCACCATGATGATGTGGGCGCCCTTCTTCACGCGCTCGTCCACCACCGCCGGGATGGCGGTGTTGAACCCGGCCTCGCTGCCGTTGAAGGGAATGATCTTGGCCACGACCAAGAGCGCATCCGGGCAGTTCTTGACGACCGAATCGATGAGCGAGCCGAGCAGGGTCGCGTTCGTGCTCGCCGAGCCCCCTGACAGGTTGTTGGTGCCGATGTGGAGCAGGATGATATGCGGCTTCACGCTGGCGCCGGTGAGCGCGCCCTTGTCGACGACGTTCTTCTGCAGGTCCTGGATGGTGATGCCGCTCGTGCCCTCGTGGTTCTTGGGGAATTTCACGCCGTCCACGGTCTCCGGGCCGTTCGAGCGCGTTCCGACGAAGGTGACCTGCTTGGAGTCCTGGAGCACGAGGTGGAACAGCTTGCTCCGGTAGCCACCGCCCGAGGGGTAGTTCCAGCCCATGCCTTCGGTGATGGAGTCACCGAGCGGCGAGATCCGGCAAGGCTCGCCGGTGGGACAGTAGCTGCCGACGCCGCCGCCCACGGCCGTGCCGCCGCCGGTACCGGGATTTCCGCCCGTGCCGCCCCCGCCGCCCGAACCCGTGGCACCGCCCCGACCGCCGCCGCCACCCGTGCCGCCCCCGCCGCCGGTGCCGCGCGCGTCCCCGCCGTCCCGACCGCCGCCCACCTCTGCCCGCGGAACGGTGTCTTTTCGGGATTCGGCATCCGGCGTGGTCCCCGTCTCGGGGTTGCCCAGGTCCGCTGGCGCGCCATCGGGCTTCGCGTTGCCGCCAGCGCCAGCCGCTCCGCCAGTCCCCGGGTCCTGGCCGCCGGCGCCAGCCGCACCGCCTGTGCCCGTATCCTGCACGGTGCTCCCACCCGTGCCCGTCTCGCCGCCCGAGCCAGCGCCACCCGCCCCGCCCGTGGAAGCAGCGGTCGTGCCGCCGGTCGCCGAGCTGGCGCCACCGGACCCGCCCGAGCCCCCTTTCTCGCCGCTGCCCCCTGTCCCGCTGAGCGTCGGCTGCGCAGAGTCCGTGCAAGCGACCAGGGCCAGCCCCATGCCAAAGGCCATGGCGAGAGTCGTGCCCAATACGCGAAGAGACTGACGCGAGTTCATGGATACCTCCGTGCGGCCTGCGGCCGGTCGAATTCGATAACCCAAAATCCTAGCTCCGAGCTTCCTTCTTGTGCACTATGGCCGGACGACGACGGTTTGATCACATTTCCACACAAGTCGCGATCGGACTGGAGCCAATCTTCGAGAAGCGCGAGCCAGTGCTCCGAGCGAACGCGGCGTCATTCGTCGCCAGAGCCCCGATGCCCTTCGCCTTGATGATACGGGCCAATCGTGTTCGGCGCGATCGGAGAACCGGCGTTTGTCCCCGATCCTCTCCAGCCGGAACGGGATTGCACGACTTCTCCTATCCCCTCCCGACGAACGATCCGGAACTTCCGGATGGTTGTCGTGTGGTCCAGCGGGATCGAGGGCATTTCTTGCTCCCTACGTCCGCGGAGGAGCGCAGAAGCCTATCGAGGTACTTGGTTTGGCTGGTACCGCCATCAACTCGCGGATGGCCTCGAAGAGTGATTTGATGGCCTGGTCATGGCCTTCAAGACGACGCTCCAGCTCCGCGAGCTTCTGGGCCAGGGCCTCGTTGGATGCAAGCATCCGGCGCAGACCGACGAAGGCGCGCATGATG
>JAFGPX010000289.1 GCA_016935975.1 Deltaproteobacteria bacterium | reverse complement strand
GCGATGACGTTCGCCTACTACTTCCTGGCGAAGGCCGAGGAAAAGGAATGCAGCGCCAAGTTCGGGCCCGCCTTCGATGCATACGTTCAACGCACGGGCATGTTCCTGCCCTTCGATGCTTGGCTCCGACGAAGGCTTCCGGCCTTGCCCCAAAGGGGTGTTCGCCGCACCGTGGCTGTTCTCGGGTGCTTCGTCGGCGCGCTCGTCCTCGGACTCGCCCTGGCCCATGGGGCGCGGCTCTGGTCCGTGCGTTCCCTGTACGCCACCTACGCCGACGACGCCGCGATGGTGTCTCTGGTACCGCTCGACCTGCCCGTGATTCGTGAGGCAGTCAGAATCGCGCGTACCGACCCGGAGGTTGCCACCAGGGTACGAGCCGCGACGACCGACGTGTCCAAGTTCCTGATCTACGTCATGCCCTCCGAGTGGTCCGAGTCCGACATCCCCATGAACACGGCGGGTCGTCATGGCCACCACGAGCCACCCGGCTGGGATCGCAATCGGCTCAAGATCCTCATCATGCAAGCCATCGTCGATCGAGGCACCGCGCCCACCGGCCCGGAGCTTCTGCTCTCGGTGCGCAAAAGGAGGCCGATCGTCGAGGTCACGGTGGCGCTGAACCCACAACAGGTCGTGACCATCGAGAAGCCGCCGGAAACGGTCCGCTGGGGTGGCATCCCGACGCCGATATTCTGAAGGAGGAATCAAACGATGGCCCATCGGCACGTCTGTGCGACAGCGCAGCCTGGAGCGCCGGATGCTCGAGGAGCTTGGCCCCTATCGCAAGCTGCGCGCGCGAAGCACATGCTTGAGAAGGGTGGTCCTGCCCACGTCGTCCTCGACCACGCGACGGCGGATGAGGTGGCGCAAGAGCCAGAGAGCGGTACGGCCCTGTGCCGCCTTCTTCTTCGAGCTTCGGCCACGTCGATGGACCTCTTTCCAGGCCTCGACGATCAGCACCCTTCCCTTGTCGCCAGCCAAGCGCGAAGAGATCGACCAGCGCATCCTTCGACTGCCGGAAGGCCGCGTGAAACAGGCGCTGTTCCTCGGTAGGCGGGGGCAACCAACACGCCTGTCATTCGCCGCCACAGCAGGAACAGAAGGGGCGCGGTCCCTCCGTCTCGGTGATCGTGACCTTCCCGTCGGCCACTGCGACCCGTTCCGTGACCGGGTAGGTAGGCCTGATTTTGCACTGTGGGTACTGCCCCATCGAAACCGCCATCTGCACGACGAGCCCACCGTCCGCAGCCTTGATCTTCGGAATGCTGAAGTCGTTCGTGGGGCCCGTGTAGTGCTGCTGCTGGGATGCGATGAGGCGACCGTTCCTGTCGCGCAGGTACGCGCAAACGGCGAGAAACCCACCCCGGTTCGTCGGCGAATCCGCGGGGCTCGGCGCATAGGCGATGAAGGCGACGACGAACAGGTCGTCCTTGCCGACTTTGGTCTTCTTGGTCACGACCGAGCCGGGACCATACTCGCGGGCCGCGGTTGGGCAGGCGATGGTGGTGCCTTCGGCCGAGACGCGGTGCCACGCGAGACCTGGGAGCGCCCCCTTGAAGTAGTTCACCATCTCCTCGGCCTTTGCGTTGGCGCAGTAGCCGAGCAGCAAGGACTTCTTCCCCTCGGGCAAGCCAGGCTTGTCCTTGTGGTCGATCGCCTTCGGGAAACCAGGGGCGAAGGTGCCGAGATCCCTCAGGGCTGCCGCTTCCTTCTCCCATGAAGCGAGCGCAGCCTGGGACTTCTTCCCGGTCTTGTCCTCTGCCCAGACGACGGCCTCGACGGTTTGCCGCTTGGCCACCACCGCCGGGGTCAGCACCTTGGCCACATCCCGCGCGAGCGCGATGGCTTTGGCCTCCGCCCCGGTATCTGCCGCGTCCCAGTGCACGAGGATGGAGCAGGGGGTGTCCTTGTCTACGAAACCGACGATTCGCTTGCCAAGCCACTCGACCGAGTGGCCGCGATCCTCGAGCCCCGCGACCGGCTTGCCATCGGACGGGATGGCAGCGTGGCGCTTCTCCTCCTCTTCTTTTCGGCAGGAGGCGCCGATCGTGACCTTCGGGCTACCATCAAAAACGCAGTCCAGTTTGCAGCCGCGTGGGTTCGACGGCTTGCCCTGGCGTCCTGCCAGGTGCTTGTCTCGGACGGCAGTCGGGGCGACGTCATCACATTGCAGACAGATCCCGTCGCGTGCAGGCGGGGGCGTACGCGGTTTCGCCTGTGCGACAAGCGACACCATGATGACGCCGATTCCAAGGGCGATTCCTCTATGCATGGGCTCAGCCTCCTTTGGGGATCGTGCTGAAATTCTCTGGGGCCGTACTTGGAGGGGTTCTCACCTTCTCGACCCTCCGAGGATCAAAGCCGAGTCCGCCGGTGTACTGTCCGTCGACGATGGTCGCAGGTGGATTGTCGTCGGCGCGCACGACCGCGCTAGAGTACCCGACCGCTTCAGCCATGTCCGCCCAGGATCCCGTCATGGCCTTGCTGTCGTAGTGCCACCACTCCAGAGGGGCCGGCGCTCCACAGGCAGGAAGGACGATTGCGCTCAACCTCTTCTCCTTGGCCACCTCCGGCGAAAAACACGGGAACAGAGCCATGGCCCAATCGGTGGATCGCTTCGCTCGCGAGCCCTTGATCTTCTTGAACTCGTCTCCCATTCGCTCCTGTCTGTCCGCGAGGATCGTGCTCCACTCGCGCAGGGACTTCTTCTTGCCGACCTCGGAGTTCACCTGAAGAACGGCACCAGCCCTGACCAAGAGGAAGGTCTTCGCCATGACGTCTTCCAGTCTCTTCAGCCTGGCATCGAATGAATCCTGGTCAGCCGAAAGCCCGAGGCTAAGTGAGGTGTCTTCGAACGACAGGCCGAGACCGGCCTGTGGATTCATGAGCTCTGCCCACGTCTTGACGAATGTCTTGTCCAAGTCGGCGAGTGGAACCGTCTGCTCGGTACCGTCTTCGAAAACGACCTTGGGCGCGCCGGCCTCGGGAGCCTTGGCCAGGTCGCCCAGGAGCCGCGCCAAGGTCGACAGCATACCGGAAATGTCCCCGGCACCTCGGTTCTTTCCGTCCTCAACGGGAACCAGACGAAAGACGACATCCTTGGGCGCCATCTTGGGGCTGTATTCCGGGTCCGCGTCGGGCCGTTTGAACGTCCCGGTGGACACCTTGCGCTGGGCGGCGATACGGGTCATTCCACAGTAGAACCCGAGGCGCGTCAGATTCAAATAGGAGTGGATCGGCGAGTTGCCGAATCTCGCCTGGGCCAGAGCGAGCTTGGTGTCGGTGTCCACGGTCTGCTCGGGCTTCGACGTGCCGCCGTCGGCTTCGAAGGGGTTGTAGTCGAAGGGCCTGATGGTGCGGCGGAAGAGAGAGGCGACCAGGCCTTCCTTGCCTCGGTCGCCTGCCATGCGATACAGCATCTTTGCGATCTTGCGCGCCTTGGCCTGCGCCTCGGCCACGATGCCGTCGATGGCCGCCTTGGTCGTGGCGTCGCTCGCAGGCGGGAAGAAGCCGCGCACGAGCTCTCCCGTTTTCGTCTCGATCTTCCAGGGGCTGCCATCGCTGGTGACGCCGAAGGCGTCCGCCACGGCTAGGCTGGCCTGCAACTCGGCGGCGGGCACCTGGTTCCACTCGCCGTCCGGGTTCTTGGGGTCCTTGGGGGAGGTCCATATCTTGAGCGAGGAATGACCGTAGATGCGCCAGCACAGGTAGTAGTTGCTCTTCGCCGCCTCGACGCGGCCCCCTATCTCGGCAACCTTGGCCTCCTCGGCGGCCAGATTGGCCTTCATCTCCTCTTCCCGCTCGAGGAGCTGTCGCAAGGTGGTTTGGCCAGCCTCGCGCGCACCGACGGGAACGCGCTTGCCTGCCGCCTCCTTCTCGTCGAGACCCTTCAGGTACTCCTCGGTTTTCTCGCGCCTCTTGGTCGCCGCATCGAGCTTGGCCTGCGCTGCGCTCACCTGCCGGTTCTGGGCGGTCGTGACCGACGATGGCGACGCCACCCAGTTGGCCTCGTAGTGGATGGGCCACTGCTCGCGCGTGTCGCGCAGGTGCAGGCTGAGCAGGTCGACCGACAGCCCCAGCTTGTGGTTGGAGCACTCCACCCGGCCCACGCCCGCCGGCACGGTCAGCTCGCGGAAGGTGCAGAGCAGCTTGATGCCGTAGGCGCAGCCCAGCGCCTTCGCCATCGCGTTCCATAGCGCCAGCGAGATCGCCAGCTCGGGCCGCGCCCAGCAACCAGGCTGCAGATTGCTCTGCACCACGATGGGCCCGGGCTTGACGTAGCCCGCGTCCCGCCACTTGGCGATGGCCTCGCCCACCGTCGCGGTCACCACGCCCACGCCCAGTCCCGCTTCCGTCGCGAGCTTCGGCGACTCGCCCTTGAGCTTCCAGTCCCAGCTCCAATCGATGTCCTCGCTCTCTTCCCCGGCACGCGCCTTGCTCCCGGCAGCGCTGGCATCACTGGCGGCACCAGATGTCACCGCCTTGAGAGTATCCACCCCGACGGTTGCTGCGGCACCTCCCGTGGTCGGCAGCGCGGCGATCTTGCTCTTGTCTGTCTTCGCCGAGCTCGTGAGCAGGTAGGGCCAGGAGCCGGTGAGCTTGCCGGCATCACCAGCCGGGATGCTCAGTCTCTTGAGCCCGTTACCTGCGGCGGCGTCCTTCTGGAAGGCATGCACGGTGGCCACCAGGGTCAATCCGAAGTATCCCGAATGCTCCTTGGCTGTGGGGTAGGGGCAGTTGCCTTCCTCGCCCGTCGGATAGCGCAAAGACGCGAGATCGCTCGCCAATCTCTACGGACAGATGCGAGCGCTGCTTCTGCACTACCGTCCCGGGAGCACGGCCTACACAGAAAACCCTCCCTTTTCCGAGGCTC
>JAFGPX010000032.1 GCA_016935975.1 Deltaproteobacteria bacterium | reverse complement strand
GGAGCTTGTGGGCGGCGCTTCGGAGAGGGGCTTCGAAGCTCGCCGTCCACAGCTCCGGCAGGATGAACAAGACCCTGGAGCGGCGATCGAACGAGAACCGTCGAGCTTCGAAGGCCGATTGAGGGGGGTCCGGGGGGAGGACGAGGCCATTGTCGCCTCGCTGGGCGGTTCTAGGGAGTGCGGACGATGCGCGAGCCGACCTCGGCCCATCGCGTCCGTCGTGGGCGATCCTAGAGGGAAGGACCCAGGCTCTCCGCGGCCTGGATGGGCACCGTTCGCGAACCCAGGACTGGCGCGGTCGCGAGGGCCTCCGGCGGTGTGAAGGGTCGCGCCCACCCCCGAAGCCGAGCGTGCGTTCGCTGGCCGTAGTGGCGAGTTGACAGCTGTCCTTTAGAGAGGCATTAGGTGGGGTGTGGGTGGAATGGCTCTATGTGTGCCGCTCGATACGATGAGCGGTGACAATAAGAGATCGCCTCAGGTCTCTGGGGCGAAAACAGGGAGCCGTACCATGATCGCTCACGAACTCCCACACATCCTCCAGATTCCTGCGTGCCCAGTTGACGGAACGGGCTTCGCGTTGCAGTCGTGCGCCGGTAGCCAGACGTCCTGGCTCGATACGGTCCTGATGCAGTCGCGCTGTGCTATAGACAGTCCGTCCGGTACCTCGAGCCCGCGGACGATGCCGCGAGCGTCCAAGCTGACCGAGTACTCGATATCGACCTCGCACGGCGGGAACACGGAAGCTATGCATCCCGCATCGTGAGCGGCAAACGCCAGGAACGGATCGCTGCGGCCGAAGACGCCGTCCATTTCGCACGTTGAAGGTGCCGCGACGCGATGAAACAGCGGAAGCGGGCCTGGAGCGACAGCCCAGCAGAAGTATCCCGTGCCTACCACACCGCAACACAACACCGAAAGTGCAGCGAGCCGCCTACTATGCCACATTGGGCTAGTCCCGTGACTCCCCTACAGCCCGTGCCCGTCGAACACTGGGCTTCACTTGCGAGGCCGCGTCCATCTTGCCGTCGCGGCCTCGTCAAGTGCAAGCCCTTGTTCGGCGGCGGCCTGCCATTACGTCGCGCCATGGTGCGTGCCAGCGTTCAGAACGGGTCCGCACCAGTACCACGTCGGGCACTGCTCCGGTGTTCATCTGTACTCCACTCGCCCAAACCTGTACCTATTAGCGCCACGGATGTTGTACACCATGGCCTGCAGCTCCTTGACGTCGGGGACGGCCACCGTGAACTCCTCCAGACTCCTCGACTTGGTCTGGCATCGAATGCGATGCGATCCGGGAGACAGCGCGATATGCTGTCGCCAACTGCCGGGTGGCACGACGTCGAGCAGCTCCCCATCAATGTATACGAAGGCCGTATCACTGGTCGCGTTGTCCAAGTAGAGGCCCCCAGCATCCTTGTTCCTCATTGCGCTGAGTGCACCGAATGCTCCGGCGACGAACCACCCGGCAACAACCATCGTCCCGAGGCAACCCCATGCCCATTTACGCTTCCACCTCCAGCCGAGCGCGAGCAATACGATGACGAGGCCGAGAATCGGGCCCCAGAGTCTCCAAGGGTTCTCACAGTAGAACTGTGGCGCGAGTGACCAATCAGTCTTATCCTCCTGGGTCAGCAGGACCGCAGACGCGCCGCCGGAGCCTTGGACTCGGGCATGCTCGGGTGCCTCGAAGACGAAGTCAGTCTTCGCCACACCGAAGAACCGAGCGTTCTGGGGGGAGTCCGCAGCTGGGCTGAACACCACTGCCTCTTCGGCGGCCGCTGCCGCCGGGCTGGCGGGGCATTCCTGGGCAAAGGTCGTACTCAGGAGTTGCACCGCAGTCAGAAGGGGCAACACAACAGTCTTGGGGGTGCCGATCATGATAGCCATCCTTGGTTACACCTCGCGCGTGCACATCGCGCATCCTCACCTCTCGTCCGCCGAACACCGGGGTCACCTGCAAGCGGGCGTTACGGTTGCCTTCGCCCGCTTGGCAGGTGCACCCCGTTGTTGGACGGCCGTCCCCGCGAACCCCCCACGTAGCTCATCGGGCGAAGGGCTCGTGGACGGTGATGTGGAACTCACGTCTGGGAGTCCAAACAGGCGGCGCGATGTCCAGCTTCCGCTCGTAGCGCAGCTCGATCGTCCGACCTTGGGCACTTGTCAGCATCCGCACGTCGCGCAAGCTCACGTGCTCCTCAAGGCCTTCTCCCCGAATAGCCTCGCGCAGGAGCGCGCCGATCGCATCGTCGGTGGCATCTTGCGGGAGCCGTGCGATATCTTTCACCCTGGTGGCCAGGCGGCGATTCGCCAGAGCGGGGGAGAGAACGACCGCCCCCAAGTAGAGCCCATTCAGCAGCACGATAACCGCCAGAAACCATCCCAGCTCAACGACTCGCGCACCAACGGGAAACCATCGATGACCGCATGCCACGCACTGCTGCTTCCCGACGAGCCACCTGATCATTAGGGTCAGAACAACGACAGCGGCAAATAGCCCCGCAGCCCGACCGGCAGGTTGGGCGTAGAAGCGGTCGAGTGAGATCCCGGCGAGCACCAGAGCAATCGAGAGGCCGTTGCCGACCACGCCCACGGCAACAAGGTCCGCAAATCGGCGTGACTTCCGCAAATCGGACGCCTGACAAGCTGGGCACTTCTGCACCCTCATCTGCTAGTCCTTTCTTTTCGATCCCCGCAGGTCCGTCCAACACTGGCGTTAAGCTGCGAAGCGGTGGCCCCGGTTTCGCGCCGGCGGGGCCACGCAGCGGCACCCTGCCCAGCGCTTACCGGTGCCGCTGCGAGCTTCGTCAGCTTGAACGCCTCGTTGGACCGCCTCGTCGCTCTTCGACGATGTGGATTTTATGCTGGACGTCGGGGGGTGCGTAAGGGCTGGGACAGGCCGGTCGGCCGGCGCTCGCGCCGCAACTCAGGGTGGAGACGAAAGGCGCGCGAGGACTGGATGCGGCTGCTCAGGAGCGAAACGGCAGGCGCGTGCGCGAGCGGGCAGATCAGTCGTGTCGGCAAGACCTTGTGCATCGACCCGGGTCGGCTCATGCCGCCCGTGCCTGGACTTCCCCGGGACGCGGGCGCGAGCGAAGAAACACCGGTTTGCCGCAGATCGGGCAGTGCGTGGGGATCACCGTCTCCACGGGAGGCAGACGTCTTGTCAGTGCCAGCAGGACCTCAGGATGGAGAGGAACGACCTTGGACGCCTCGTCGCGCAGTTCCGTGCTTAGACCGGCACCGCGGCGATACAGACCGTACTCACGAACCATGTGGAAGCCGCGCGGCGGCACGTGCTGCAGCACCCGCCGCACGAACTCACGACGAGAGAGTCGCATGACCTTGAGAGGAACGCCGCCGAGACCTTCACTCCGGTTGTCCTTGTAGCGGAAGCACACGGACTCTTCGTCCATCGCCAGCAGCCGAGTCTCGCTGATCGGCCCACCACTGAGATAGCGGCCGAGGTAGTTCAATACCGCCGTCGGGTTCTCGTACCGCTCGCGGACCTCGACGTTCCAGTGGCGCTGGCGCAGATCGCGACACAGCTGCTTGACCCGCGCGGTGTCCCACCCTTGCGGGAGACGCAGTCTGCCGTGCTGCGCCAGCCGCAGGAGCCCATGGCAGAAGGTTTCCCTGAAAAGAATCTGCAGCGGCTTGAACGGAAACAGAGCCCGTCGGCGGGCGACGATCCAACCCCCACCCAACCTCGCACCACCTGCGGTGATCACCGTGTGGACGTGCGGATGCAAGAACAGCTGCTGGCCCCAGGTGTGCAGGGCCATCAGCACACCCGGGATCGCCCCCAGGTACTTCGGATCGGCTGCCAGCGTGAAGATCGCCTGCCGCGCGCTCTCGAACAGCAGCGCGCCGAGCACCCGATAGTTGTGCCGCCACAGCTGGTTCAGCTCGTGCGGTACCGTGAAGATCACGTGGTGATGCGCGCACCCCAACAACAGCCGCGCCTGCCGCTCCAGCCACTTCATTCGTCGGTGATACGCGCAGCGCGGGCACGACCGGTTTCGGCACGCGTTGTAGTGCC
This sequence comes from Deltaproteobacteria bacterium, assembly GCA_016935975.1. GTDB lineage: Bacteria > Myxococcota_A > Polyangia > Fen-1088 > Fen-1088 > Fen-1118. Next base: position 3,017 of record JAFGPX010000032.1, on the reverse strand, counting down.
GCGTGATCACGTGGCCGTTCTCGCACTCGGACCAGTGACCCCCGAGATCGACCGTCCGACACCGCATCACATCCCGAAATGCACGGCCTACCGCAGACGGCAAGCGCGAAAACACCGGCTCATCAGCCACGGAGCGGAATACGTCGGCCAGCCGTACGCGCATGGCCCACGATGGTGCAGGCGCAACATGCCCGCGAGCAGCGCCACTGTGACACCTCAGACACTGTCACATCACGGGCCGCAACCGACTCTCAGCTGGCGTACAACTCCGTCATGACCTGATGACTTCAATCACGAGCTTCGCCGCGCTGCGGCTCCCCGAAGGGGTCGGTCCAACACGTGATTGAACAGGTCTGTTCAACTCGGTTATCCGACGATATACAGGTCTGTTCAACATCCCCGGTGCCCCAGAGTCTAGCCGAAGGGAAGTCCAAACGGATGCGGTAGTTGCCCGCCGGGGCATGCCGCCCGCGCAGAGGCGTTATCCGATGTTGAACGGGTCCGTTCAACGCGAGGCACGGGGGCACTCACAGCCGATCAGCGGGGCTTCGGACGCCACGTCCACCACGGTTCAGGACGTGCGTGTAGATCATGGTCGTGCTGACGTCGCTGTGGCCGAGAAGTTCCTGAATCGTGCGCACGTCGTACCCCTCCTCCAGGAGGTGGGTAGCGAAGGAGTGCCGCAGAGTGTGGGGCGTCGCCGGCTTGGCGATTCCGGTTCGGCGGACTGCGTCCCCCATGGCCTTCTGGATGACGGTTTCGTGGAGGTGGTGGCGGTGCTGAGTGCCCCTGTGGGGGTCGAGGTAGAAGCTGGAGGCGGGAAAGACGTACTGCCACTTCCATTCGCGTGCGGCCCGCGGGTACTTGAGCGCGAGCGCGTCCGGGAGCGGGGCCTCGCCTCTGCCGTGCTCGAGGTCCTCTTGATGAGTCAGTCGGACGCGTCCGAGGTGATCGCGGAGATCGCGGCGAAGCGCGTGTGGCAGTGGTGTAACCCGGTCCTTGGCCCCTTTTCCGCGACGGACTGTCACCTCCTTGCGATCGAAGTCGATGTCCTTGACCCGGAGCGAGAGGCACTCCAAGAGACGGAGGCCCGTCCCGTAGAGCAGCCAGCAAACAAGTCGGGGTACACCCTGCATCTGCTCCAGGACGGTCCTCACCTCACTCTGGGTAAGGACGATGGGCAGACGTTTCGGCGCCTTCGCGCGCTCGATCCGCTCGATCGGACCGACATCCTTGCCGAGGACCCGGAAGAGGAAGAGGAGAGCGCATAGGGCCTGATTCTGGGTGGCGGCACTGACCCTCCCGTCGATGGCCAAGTAGGAGAGAAAGGAACGGATTTCGTCGGCGCCCATCTCGTCCAAGGCTCGCCCCACGTAGAAACCAGCGAAGCGGCCAGCCCAGTAGAGGTACGCCTTCTCCGTCCGGTGGCTGTAGTGCACGGCACGCAAGCCCTGGCGAAGACGGTCGAGGACGGTTGCCGCCGGTTGGAGGGGTTGTGGCCGTGGGCCCAGAGCGGATTTCGGGAACTGGATCGTGAGACCACGAGGAGGTGTGAGGGCATCGAGTGGTGTCACGGATCGCGTGGGCGATGGGCGTCGGGCTTCGTGGCGAGGCAGCATGACGGCAAAGCTACCTCTCTCAGCGGACGCCTCGGGTCCGCCCGGCCGCAGCTCCGGCGACCACGCGCAAGGCGACTACCTCCCCAACCGTTCTCTCCGGATCGCCTTGATCATCTGTCGCCGCTTCTGCTTCAGCTGGGACCTGAGCCGCAACATTCTTGCTGGCAGCGAGTCGGCGCACCGGCGATACTGGACTGGCTCGCCGCCCGGGCGGCAGGAGAGACTCCTTGGGCGCCCCCAACTACCAGACGATGCGCCAGGTGACGCCGGACGTGCCCGGCGTGCGCGAGGACGTGCGGCGCTGGCTTGAAAGGATCGAGGAGACGCGCCGTGTCCTCAACGCGGTGAGTCTGGCCGGCGTCGACCATGCGAGTGTCACCGGCATCCTCGATGTCTACGGGAAGGCGAACAGCGCCTGTCAGGAAGCGCGGATAGAGCTTCCGCGCTTCGAGCGGCGGCTTCGAAGCTGGCTGTTCGAACCACTGAGCGCGGAGGAGCGTGCGGCCTGCGACGAGATCGCCAGCAACCTCGGCCGCATCCGCGACGCCACGGATTCCATAGGCGAAAGGGCCGAGCGGCTGCGAGCCTTGGCGGCCGCGGCGCTCCGACGGAACAAGGCATGACCGTCGTGCGTCGTCGCGACCACGCCGTGCTCGAAGCGGAGATCGTCCGCCCCGGTGACGACACCTCGGCGCCGATCCTCTTCATCAACGGTGAGCCCTTTCCGCCAGGCGAGACGGCCGGCTATTACCTGCTGGAGGCTTCCGAGGTGGAGCTCGCGGAGCTGCGGCGTGGCGGCTACACGCTGCTCCGAGACATCGGTCGAGCCTCGTAGGCGGCCGCCGCTTCCGGACCCGTCCCTTCGTCCTGTCTCTGCCCGTCGTCCGCGTCGTCGTTCTCGCTCCTGATCCAGGTGGCTTCTCGCGCCCCCGTCATTCGTGAGGGGGGACGAACCAGCCACCCCCGGAACGGAGCGAGAAGATGACGACCACGACACAGCCGACGCCGAAGACCTTTCCGCTGGGGCAGATCATCGCGACTCCGGGCGCCCTCGAGCTCGGCATCGACCTCCTGCCGCTGCTTCGCCGCCACGCGCGTGGCGACTGGGGTGAGATGTGCGAGGAGGACCTCCGCGCGAACGACGAGGCGCTTCTTCGTGGGGGTCGCCTCTTCTCCGGCTACACGCTCCCTGGCGGGCGCCGGCTCTGGATCATCACCGAGGCAGACCGGTCGGTCACCACGTTCCTGCTGCCCGAGGAGTACTGAGAGCACGGCCAGGTCCCCGTTGACCTGGTCGTGCCGTTCATCGTCTGCCGCCGTTCTGTGGAGCGCGGTTCGTGCCCGCGAGCTTCGGCGCGCCGACGTGTGAGGTCGGCTGTTCGCAGCGGGTGCCGTCCG
>JAFGPX010000288.1 GCA_016935975.1 Deltaproteobacteria bacterium | reverse complement strand
TTCCGGGTGGAGACCGTTCGGGCGGAGCTGGCGCACCTGGTGATGCTGGCGCATGCGCCGCTCTTTCTTCTCATAAACCCGCCCTGGGCCGCGGCGGTGATGGTGGCCTTCGGCGCCCTGGTGAACCTTCCTTGCATGGTGACCCAGCGCTACAACCGCATTCTGCTCGACCGGAAGCTCCGGAGAGAAACCCCAACACCGCAATCCGGCAAGCCGGCGCCATGATCGACGACGCGATCGTCATCGGCGCCGGCACTTCGTGAGGTGCCCGAAGCCGAGCCTAGCCCTGTCCGGAGCCAAGCGCGGCGCGAATATCTCTCTCCAGCTTTTCCGGTTTCGCATACGGCGCGAACCGTTTGACGGTCCGTCCGTCCCGCTGCACGAGGAACTTGGTGAAGTTCCACTTCACCCGCTGACCGAGGAAACCCGGGGCCTGGGCTTTCAAGAACCGAAACACCGGGTGGGCCCCGGGGCCGTTGACCTCTACCTTGGACATCAACGGGAAGGTGACACCATAGTTGACTTGGCAGAACCGGGCGATCTCCTCGTCGTCACCAGGCTCCTGGTGGGCGAACTGATCGCAAGGGAAGCCGAGCACCACGAGGCCTCGGTTCCCGTAGGTTCTGTGCAGCTGCTCGAGGCCCTGGTACTGCTGCGTGAAGCCGCAGCGGCTGGCGGTGTTCGCGACCAGAAGCACCTTTCCCTCGAAGTCGCGGAAAGACACCTCGCCGCCGTGGTTGGCGCGTGCGGAGAGAGCGAAGATCGAGTCTGCCATGGCTAGCCCTAGGATGACCGCCGGCCCCTGCAGGTCGCAATCCCTGTCGAGCGAACGACGTCGACTTGGCCGGAGCCGGCGTCAGCGTACCCGGCCCCGGAGCGGGCCGCCTTCGACCTTCGCGGTCGCTCGCCGAGGCTTCCATCGGCCGCCGCCGGTCCGCCAGGAACCGCCCAAGACTCGTGGGCTGCCTATTCCTGCTCCACCTCGCCGACGCTGTAGCGGCGCCGGCTCCACAGACGCTGCCAGGAGTTGCGAACCATGGCCGCGCCCACGCCGCTGCCGCGCCCCTCTTGATCGAGGAAGCGATAGGTGTCGCGTACCAGGCCCGGATAGTGGCGCCACGGATAGCGCGCGAATGCCGCCCCGAGGGCCAGGGGGTGGGCAAACGAGCGGAACAGGCGCGTGAAGCTCCACTGGTCGAGCACCCGCTCGCGCTCGTGGCGCGTCGCGGCCAGGTAGCAGGTCAGGGCATCGCGTCCCTCGGCGATGGCCGAGACGACGGCCTGCCCCGCGAGGTAGCCCGTCGCGAGCGCGGCCGAGATGCCCTCGCCGCCCAAGTGCAGAAAGCCGGCTGCCTCGCCCGCCACCAGCACGCGGCCCTTGCCGAGAAAGAAACGGTTGGTCGGGCCGAGCGCGTTGCCCAGGCAGCCCTCGTCGCGCAGGCTCTCCTTGGGCTCGAAGCCGAAGCGGGAGCGCAGGTGCTCGACGAAGCGGCGGTGGTAGCCGCCGATGCGGTCGCCGCGCATGCAGCCACAGCCGACGATGATGAAGTCGTCCTTGAAGGTGACCCATGTGTAGATACCCATGCCGCGCGCAAGGAAGGTGTGGTAGGGCCCGGGGTCGAGTTCGATGCGGCCGCGGTAGTAGCGCTGGTAGACCAGGGCCCAGGCCGTCTGGCGGTACACCTCGGGAGCGACGACAGCGACGACCTTCGAGTAGCCGCCGTCGCACGCGACCAGGTAGCGCGCGGTCACGCGGCTTTGTTGCCCTGGCCGGTCGCATAGACGGGCCGCGACGCCCGCCGGGATCTCCTCGACCGCCGCGCAGCGGGTGCCATCGCGCACCTCGGCCCCGCTGCGCTCGACCAGGAAATGATCGAAGGAGTGCCGCCAGACGTTGGCGGCCTTGCACCGGCCGGGCACGAAGAGGGACGGCACGCTCGCGAAGTGCAGCGCGATGCCCGTGTAGTCGCCCGAACGGCTGCGGCAAGCGGCCGGCAGGGGGCCGAAATGCTTCGTGACGAAGCGCTCCGCCTCCAGGGCGACGAGGCCGGAGCACGGTTTGGAACGTGGCAGGGGCCGCCGCTCCACGAGCAGGGTGCGCAGGCCGGCTTGCACGCAGCTCTTCGCACAAGCGGCGCCGGCGGGGCCGGCACCTACGACCAGGACGTCGAAATCGGGCACGACGGTTCTCCTACGGCGAAGACGCGGGGCTGCCGGTTCAAGGTTCCAGCCAACGCTTGCGTTGGAAGTAGGCGACGGCGCCCAGGCCGAGCGCCGCGCACAGGCCGAGGATGGCCAGGAAGGCGTACGGCTCTTTCTCGAGCGGCAACTCCACGTTCATACCGAAGAAGCCGGTTACCAAGACGGGAATGGTGATGACGATGGTGATGGAGGTCAGAAGTCGCATGACGATGTTGAGGTTGTTCGAGATCACCGAGGCGAAGGCGTCCATCATGCCGCTCAGGATGTCGCTGTAGATGTTGGCCATCTCGATGGCCTGCTTGCATTCCGTGAGGGTGTCCTCGAGCAGATCTTCGTTTTCCTCGTTGAGCTCGAAGCCGCGCAGGCGGCGGAGGCGATCGAGCATGAGCAGGTTGCTCTTCAAGGAGGTCGTGAAGTACACGAGGCTCTTTTCGATGTTGAACAACTTGATGAGCTGCTGATTGCGCGACTCCTGCTCGAGCTTCTTCTGGATGACGCTGGCCGCGTTGTTGAGCTGCTTGAGGTGCTGCAGGAAGAGCAGGGTGGAACGGAAGATGATCTGCAGGATGAAGCGGTGGCCGCCGGCCGGATTGCGCACCTGGTTGTCCATGAAGGCGCGCAGCACGCTCTGCGGTTTGGAGCAGACGGTGATGGTGATGCCGTTGGCCAGGATGATGCCGATGGGAATCGTGAAGTAGAGGACGTCGACGTTGCTCTCGTCGAAGTAGGGCGCCTTGACGATGAACAGCGTGGCGCCCTCGTCCACCTCGATGCGCGCCGTCTCGTCGATATCCAGCGAGGCGGACAGGAAGTCGAGCGGGATCTTGAAGTGCTCGGCGATGAGCGGCAGGTTCTCCTTGGTCGGTTCGACGATGTTGACCCAGCAGCCCCGTTCGATGTGCGCGATGCGCTCGACCCGGCCGCCCGCGACGCGAAAGCACTCCAGGTGCTCGGCCACCTCGCTGGCGATCTCCTCCGCCGTCATCTCTCCCGGCTCGGGTTTCTCGATGACCTCCTCCAGTGTCTCGAGTAGAGGACGTGCTTCCTCGGGAGGGGCCTGCTCGAAGATGGCGCGCATCTTGGCCTGCTGTTCATCGGATAGCCTTTCCAGGAACCCCATCCTGGCCTCTTCCGGCATGGCCGCCATGAGGTCCGAGGCGACCTCCTTGTCGAGGATGTCGATGAGCGCGAGGCGAGCGTCGTCGTCCAGATTGGCGAATATCGCGGCGCGCTCGGGGCTTTCCACGAGCCCCAGCACCTCGGCAAGCTCGGCGGCGGTCAGCGCGCCCAGGAACTCGGCGACGACATCTGGCGAGGTGCTGGTGCAGAAGGCGCGAAGATCCTCGACGCGATTGTCGGCGATCATGTCGCGTAGTTCGGGAACGAGCAGTGGGTTCTTCATGGGTAGACTCCTCGGATCTAGGAGGGCCCCTATCATGCCTCCGAATGTGACGGCTTGCCTCTTCATCTTGTGGCCGGCGGCAGGCCAATTCAACTAGACTAGGGGCCATGGTCGCGCCAGTCCGCCTGCTTTGCCTTGTGCTTTGTCTCGTTGCCGCGGCCGCGTGCCGGAAGCATCAACCGCGCCCGGCCAATCTACCGCCGGCTCCGGCCGCCCGCGGTCCGGTGATCGATTCGCACACTCTCATCTCGCCGCTCGATGAGACGATCGACACCGCCCTCAAGCTTTTCGAGCGCGTGGGCGTGGTGAAGTTCTGCAACAAGAACGGCGGTTTCCTGGGCTCGCGCGTCTTTGCGGCCACGCTGCACATCAAGCACCGGCTCAAAGAGCGCTTCGAGTTTTTCGCCAACGTTTCCTGGGCGCGCGTCGAGGAGTCGGGCTGGGGCGACTTCGAGGCCGAGCGTTTCGCGCGCGAGGTCGGGTTCGGCGCCAAGGGCATCAAGTTCTTCAAGGCCATGGGATTGGGCGCGCGCGATGCCGACGAGAAGCTCATTCGCATCGACGACGCCCGCTTCGCTCCCATCATGGCCACGGCCGCGAAGTTGAACGCCGTCGTGGCGATTCATGTCGGCGATCCCAAGGCCTTCTTCGAGCCGCCCACGCCGCAAAACGAGCGCTGGGACGAGCTGCAACTGGCGCCCGATTGGAGCTTTTTCGGCCAGGACTACCCGCCCTTGCTGGAGCTGTGGAAGCAGACCGAGCGGCTGGTGAGCCGCCATCCCGACACGACCTTCCTGTTCATTCACCTGGGGATGGCCGAGGACATCGGCTTCATGGAGAAGCTGCTCGACGCCCATCCCAACGTGTACCTGGACACCTCGGCGCGCGTGCCGGAGTTCGGCCGTCACCCCGTGGAGAAGCTGCGGCGCTTCTTCATCAAGTTCCAGGACCGTATTCTGTTCGGCACCGACCTGGCCATCGGTCCCGACTATTGGCAACTCGGCTCTGTCTCGGAAACGCCGGTCGGCTTCGAAGACGCGGTCAAGTTCTAAGAGGCGCACTTCCGCTTCTTCGAGACGGATCGGAAGAACATCGACCACCCGACGCCCATCCAGGGGCGCTGGAAGGTCAACGCCATCCACCTGCCGCCACAGGTTCTGCGCAAGCTCTACTACGAAAACGCCGACAAGCTCATCTTCGCCCGCAAGGTCACCGTCCCCGTCGTCGATCCCATGGAGGACAACCCACCGCCGGCCGCTCCGTAGGGCGCCGATGCCTCGCATGCGTGGCGTCTTCCGAATCCTTCGCCACAGAGGATCCAGAGGGCACGGAGTCGAAGAAGGAAGGGAAGGGTTCGGACCCGGGTCCCGGTCTCTTCCGGCCTTTGCGACCTCCGTGTCCTCTGGGGTGCATGCTGTTCGTACCTCGCGCCGCGCTTGAACCGTGCCATTGGCGGTGTGCGCGCGGCCTTGCTAGGTTGCAGGCCCCATGACGGAACGACTCGACTGCGCGGTCATCGGCGGCGGCGTGGTGGGGCTGGCCATCGCTCGCCGGCTGGCCTTGAGCGGCCGGCAGGTGGTGTTGTTCGAGGCCGAGAAGCGCACGGGCCAGCACGCCAGCTCGCGCAACTCGGAAGTCATGCACGCGGGCATCTACTACCCGTCCGGGACGCTCAAGGCGCGGCTATGCGTCGCGGGACGGCGCATGCTGGCCAGCTACTGCGGCGAGCACGGCATTCCGTGTCGGCGCGTCGGCAAGCTGGTCGTTGCGGTGACCGAGGACGAGATCGCGCAACTGGAACAGCACAAGGCGCACGGGGAGGCCAACGGGGTCGACGATCTGGCCTGGCTCGACCGAGAGCAGGTCCGCGCTCTCGAGCCCGCGGTGACCTGCGCGCGAGCCCTGTCTTCGCCCTCGACCGGACTGGTCGACAGCCACGGCCTGATGCAGGCCTTGGCGGCCGATGCCCGTCGGGCCGGCGCCGATATCGTGCTCGCCAGTCCGGTCGTGAGCGGCGAGGTCGCGGACGACGGCATCGATCTCGACATCGGCGGACGCGAACCCGGCCGGTTTCGTTTTCGGACCGTGGTGAACAGCGCGGGCTTCGGGGCCCCCGCCGTGGCGCGCTCGCTGCGCGGCCTGCCGACCGAGACCATCCCCACACCCTATTTCGCCCGGGGCCACTACTTCACGGTGTCCGGCCCGTCGCCCTTCCGGAGGCTCATCTATCCCGTGCCGGGCAAGGACGGCCTCGGCATCCACGTCGCGCTCGATCTCGGCGGCAACCTGCGCTTCGGGCCGGACGTGTGCTTCACCTCTTTTCCCGACTACGAGTTCGACGAGAGTCGCGCCGCCCATTTCTATGGCGCAATTCGCTGCTACTACCCTGGCCTGGCGGAGGGCGCGCTCGCGCCGGGCTTCGTGGGCGTGCGCTCCAAGCTGGCGCCCGAGGGCTCGGGTTTCGTCGATTTCGTGCTGCAGGGATCGGAGGCGCACAAGGTGCCGGGCCTGCTCAATCTCTTCGGCATCGACTCTCCCGGTCTCACCTCCTGTCTGGCCCTTGCCGAGGAGGCGGGGCGGCGCTTGGAATAGAACGGCCAGAGCCGGCTGGCCCCCTTTCGTGGAATCCGCGGGTTGTTGCCGCGCGAGGGTCGGGGTAGAAAGCCCGCCGATGACCGGCTCGGTCCTTCGCTTCGGCTCTCCGTTCTTCGTCGCGTCCTTCGTCTCGACGCTTGTCGCCTGCACGTCCGTGGCGCCCCGGGTTGCGGCGCCGGGCGTGGTGATGTCGGCGACTCCGCCGGCGCCCAAGTACGGCAGACTTGCCGTGATCGGCACCCACCTGTGCGGCAGCGACGGCCAGCCCGTCCAACTCCGAGGCATGAGCACGATGGGACTGCAGTGGCACGGCGAGATCGTGAACGCCAAGGCTTTCGCGGCGCTGGCCAAGGACTGGAAGGCGGACGTCGTCCGGCTGGCTCTTTACGTGGGCGAGGGCGGCTATGCAACCCATCCCGAGCTCAAGCAGTTCGTATGGAAAGGCATCGAATTGGCAATCGCCAACGGACTCTACGTCATCGTCGACTGGCACGTGCTCACGCCCGGCAATCCAAACGCTCCCGAGTACGCCGGCGCGCCGGCGTTCTTCGACGAAGTCTCGCGCAAGTACGGCAAGTACCCCAACCTCCTGTACGAGATCATGAACGAGCCCAACGGGGCGCTGGACTGGGCCGCCGATCTGAAGCCGTATGCCCAGAAGATGGTCGCCACCATTCGGGCCAACGATCCCCAGGGCATCATTCTCATCGGCTCGGGAACCTGGAGTCAGGACGTCCATCTTGCCGCGGCGGATCCGCTACTCGGCAGGAACCTGATGTACACGTTCCACTTCTACGCCGGCAGTCACGGCGAGGCCCTGCGCAGCAAGGTGCAGGCCGCCATCGACCGAGGGGCCGCCGTGTTTTGCAGCGAGTGGGGCACCAGCGAGGCGTCGGGGGACGGCGGCCCCTATCTACGCGCCGCCTTGGAGTGGCTGGCCTTTCTCGACCGCCACACCATCAGCTGGGTCAACTGGTCGCTCTGCGACAAGAGCGAGACCTCGGCGGCGCTCAAGAGTCTGGCCGTGGCGCTCAAGGAGGGCAGGACGGACCTGCTCGAGCGCGAGTCGTTGCTCGTGCCCGAGACGCGGGGGCCCGAAGGCCATGCGCTTTGGGGGCCGGACGAGCTTTCGTCGAGCGGCGCGTTCGTGCGCGCGCAGATGCGCGCGCGCGCCGAGGCGGCTGCGGCTGCGGCCAAGAAATAGGAGAAGACCGCTACCTGAGCTTCTTGGCCAGCACCGCCACGAAGCTCCCGGTGGTGTAGCGGGTGGGCAGCTGGTTCAGGCGTTCGTTGCCCATCAAGAAACGTAGCAGCGCGTTCTGCGCGCCCTCACCGGCTAGGCGATCGAACACGCGGCACAAGGGAACCGCGAGCACGCGCAGACAATGCATGGCGGCCGTGGTCTCGAGCACGACAAACCCGTTTGCGGCCAGCAGGGACTGCAAGCGCCGCGGCCCGTACGTCGCGCCGACGTAGTAGGGCACGAGACCTAGGCGGTTGAGCAAGCCAAACGGCAGGGCGTTGCGCAGGGCCACGAGCGGATTGGCCGCGTTGTCCATGGTCAGAAGCAGCAGGCCCTCCGGACGCAGGGTTCTGCGTAGCTCGCGCAGGCTTTCCGCCACCTCTCCTTCGGTCTGGAAGTGGTCGAGGGTCGACAGGGAGACGACGGCATCGAAAACGTCGCTCGCGAAGGGCAGCTGGCGAACATCGGCGCGCAGGCAGCTGACAGACGGACAGCGTCGAGCCGCCTCTCGGACGATGGCCTGCGACAGATCGATACCGACGACCAGACCCGCGCGCTGACACATACACCGCTGGTGGCCCGCAGTCAGCGCCTCGTCGAAGAGATCGGTCTTGAGCAGGCGCATCACGGGCGTCCGCGGTAGCCAGCGCGCAAGCAATCGCGCATTCACGGCGTCGCAATGCCGGCGCCACAGACGATCACGGCCTGCGCTCGCCCAGCGCTCGCCGATAGCAAGCCAATACTGGGCGTCGGACGAGGTCAAGCGACGCCCCTACGCGCCCGACGCCGCGAGCGAAGCCGGGCTGCGGACGCAGCGGTATCCGTCGTGTCGTCCTTGTCCACGACGCCATTGTAGGCGCGGGGCAGCTCGGCGGTCAAAGCCGCCCCGCTGTCTTGACCGGCTTGCGGGCGGGGTTCATCATTCTGGCTGGACCTTCTGCGCGGTTCGACACCCGGACGAGGTTTCTTTTCCCTACAACTGAAAACTGGGGGCCGCCTCTGATCGATGGAATGAGCACGCCCGCTAGAGTCGGGAAGCCCGATGCGGTCAACCGAGCGGCTCCCCCCTACCATGGTAGGGGTCAGGACTCGTCCGAACGGCCGAGGTGGAAGGTTCGCTATTCTGTCGTGAAACTGGCGCGGCCCATGGGGGCAAGGGACTGGCGATGAGCCGGTGCTCCCGGCAATGTTGGAAAGGGCGCTGCGCAGACGTGCCGGAGCGATGACTTGAATCTTCTCCTTTCGTGGAGACCAACGGAGCTTCCCGATTCATGGGCGCCGACGCACGGCTGGACCATGGCGCATGTCTTGGTGGCTATCGCCGTTCTGGCAATCGCGGCCTATGTCGCCCTCGAATCGCGGGCTGCGGCACGCCGCCTGTCGGCCGCTTTGTGCCGGCGCGCACGGCGCGCGCTGCTCGCGGTCCTCGGCCTGGCGGGGGTGCTGGCCGTCGGCACCTACGTGGATTTCGGCTTGTTCCGCTACGGCACGTATTTGAACGAATGGGACTTCTACCACTACTACGTCGGCACGAAGTACGCCCCGGAGCTGCGCTACACGAACCTGTATGGCGCCACGCTGCTCGCCGATGTTGAAGGCGGACTGCGCTACCGCAATCCCCGCGGCGAGATCCGGGATCTGGCGACCGCGAGACTGCGCAGCGTGATGACCGTGGCGACCGAAGCCCAGCGCTATCGCAGCCGTTTCAGCGAGTCGCGCTGGCGCGAATTCGTCGCGGACATCACGTGGTTCAAGCAGCAGCTTCCCCCGCAGCGCTGGAGCCTGATCCTGGCGGACCACGGGTACAACGGGACTCCGGCCTGGTCCTTCGTGGCGGGCGGGCTTCTCACGCGCCACCTTTCCGTCCGCGAGCCGCTTTCGCGCTGGTTGATGCTCTTGCTCGACCCTCTGCTGCTGCTGGCAACCGTGGCCGCGGTGGGCTGGGCCTTTGGCCTGCGCGCGGCCTGGCTCGTGGTCATCTTCATCGGAACCCACTACCTTTTCTCGTGGGGCCATCTCAAGGGAGCGTTGCTGCGCACCGATTTCGCCATGGGCTCGCTGCTGGCCGTGTGTCTGGTCAAGCAGGGACGCTACAAGCTGGCCGGCGTGCTGCTCGGCTGGGCGATTCTCTCGCGAGTCTTTCCGGCGTTTCTCCTGATTGGCCCGGCTGTGCTGCTGGCGCATGGCTTGTGGCGCAGGCGCCAGCTCGATCGGCGGCTGGCCGGCTTCTTCGTCGCGTGCGGCGCAACCATCGTCGTGCTTGTGTTGGCTTCGAGCGCGTACTTCGGCGGTTTCGGGATCTGGCGGGAATGGAGCGCGAAGCTCGCGCTTCATTACGCGGACGGCAGCGATTGGGATCTGGGCCTACGCACGATCCTCGAGGCCACCTTCGTCGACGGTGTGCCCGTGCGCGAGGCCAGCCTCGCCCTGGCCGGCGGCCAGACCCCGGTTTCGGCAATCCATCCGGCGGAGATTGTGACGCTCTTGCTGCTCGCCTTGCCTGCGCTGACGTTCGTGCGCGCACTCGAACACCACGAGGCCCTGGCCTACGGTTTCGTGTTCGTGTTCCTCTTCAGCATCGCGGCCTACTACTACTATCTCATTCTCTGCGTGCCGCTCGTGTTCTTCGCCTCGGATCTCGGCAAGCCCGCCCATGCGCTCGGTGCGGCCTTCCTGTTCCTCGTGGGCTCGTTCGGCTACGTGCTTTTCGGCGGCTGGGAACCGCTGCGCCAGTCCTGGTCGCTCTTTCGCGGCTGGCACCAGAGCTTCCCGACCTACTACTACTCGAGTTGCCTGCTCGGCGTGACCGTCGTGCAGATGGTGGCCCTGGCTGGTCTGCGGGCACGCCGCCTGGAGAGAGCGTCCCGCGCCGGCATCGCTGTGCGGTAGTCCCACGGGTAGGGGCGCGATTCATCGCGCCCATCGTCAATATGCGAACCGGCGCACCGACACGTTCATGACGAGGCCCAAGGCGAGCATGACGGAAAGCGCGCTCGACCCGCCGTAGCTGATGAGCGGCAAGGTGACGCCGACCACGGGCAGCACCCCGGTCACCATGCCGATGTTGACCGCCACCTGCCAGAAGATCATCGAGGCCACGCCCACGCACACCGTGATGCCGAAGCGGTCGCGCGCCTCGCGACCGATCTTGAGGACCCGCAAGATGAGCAAGCCATAGGCGAAGAGCACGGCCATGCAGCCGATGAACCCCCACTCTTCGGCCCAGACCGCGAAAGGGAAATCCGTCCACAGGGCGGGCAGCGAGCGCAAGCGAATCTGCGTGCCCTGCAGAAAGCCCTTGCCGATGAACCGGCCCGAGCCCACGGCGTTCATGGCCTGGCGTGGCTGCCAGGCCGTGGCGGGATCGAGGGCCGGGTTGATGAAGGCGAGCACGCGGTTGCGCTGGTAGTCGTGCAGGGCGTATTCCCACAAGGGTGCGATGGCCAGGACGCCGGCCACCACGATGCCGGCCAAGGTTTTCATGCGCAGGCGCGCGACCGCCACCACGGTCGCCGAGAGCAGGCCGATGATGAGGGCCGTGCCGAGGTCGGGTTGTGCGGCGACCAGCAGCACGGGGAGCCCGGCGAGAAAGAGCGGCACGAGGATGTGGCGCAGGGTGCGGCCGTCCAGCGAAGGCGTGTCGTGGATGTACTTGGCCAGAGCGATGATGGTCAGGACTTTCATCAGCTCCGAGGGCTGCAGGTGAAAGGCGCCAAGGTCGAACCAGCGGCGAGAACCGCTGACCACCTTGCCGTGTACGAGCACCGACACCAGCAGGAGGATGCCCGCTGCATAGAGAACGTAGCCGAGCCGGGAGATGAGGCGGTAGTCGAAGCTGGCCACGGCCAGGAAGAGCAGCGCGCCGCCCGCGATCCACGACAACTGCTGCGCGAACAGGTTGAACTGGCGTTCGCGCACCGCGCTCCAGAGATTGAGCAGGCCCAGCGAGAAACACGCCGCTGCGGCGAGGGTCAGGGTCCAATCGAAGCGAAAGCGGAGCTTGCGCCATGAAACCGCTTTGGGCATCAGGGGACTCCACCGGCTACGGGCGGCGGCACGTCGCCAGCCGCGGACTTGGCTCTGCGGGCCGAGGTGGGCGGAGGCTTGGCGGCGCCGGCGCTCCACTGGCGCTCGCCGCGGCGGGAGAGATGGGCGCGCTCCTCGGGTGGCACTACCGTGTCGAAGTAGTTCTCGACGATCTCGACGGCCACGGGCGCCGCCACCGCTCCGCCGTGACCGCCGTGTTCGACGAGGACCGCGAAGGCGATGCGTGGCTTGGTCGCCGGCGCGAAACCGGCGAACCAGGCGTGGTCAACACGTTCGTAGGGTAGCGGCGGCTCGTCGCCGCCGCGCCGGCCACCCTGAAACACCTGTGCCGTGCCGGTCTTGCCGGCGATCTCGATGTGGTGGGGACGCGACTTGTGCGCCGTGCCCTTGGCATCGAAGATGACGCCATACAGGGCGCGTCGCAGGAAGGCCAGGGACTCGGGCGACACCGTGACCTCGCGCCGCACGCGCGGTGGGAAGTCCTCGATGATCTGGCCGTCGGGCGATTCGACCCGTTCGACGATCTGGGGCAGCCACAGCTTGCCGTCGCCGCCGATGGCGGCGTAGAGCAGCGCCATCTGTAGCACCGTGGCGCGCGTCGCGCCTTCCCCAATGGCGGTGTTGAGCGCGTGCCCGATCGCAAACCCATCGCCCTTCTGGTTCGCGGCGTCGCGGGCGCGGTGCCATTCTTCCGTTGGGATGAAACCGGCCTGCTCGCCGTTCAGCCCGAGTCCGCTGGGGGCACCAAGCCCGAAATCCGCCGCGTACTTGGCCATGCGGTTCATCATTCCTGGCCGGGCTCCGAGATCATAGAAGAACACGTTGCAGCTCTGCACGATGGCGTCGTACAGGTTCACGGTCTTGTGCGCCTTGGTGCAACGGAAACGGCGGCGGCCAATCTGGATGCGGCCGGTGCACTTGACCTTGTCCTCGGGCACGACGACCTTTTCTTCCAGTCCGGCCAGCGCGGTGATGACTTTGAAGGTGGAGCCCGGATTGAAGGTATCGGACAAAGCCTTGTCGCGTAGGGGACGCAGACGGTCGGTCAGAACGCGCGCCAGTCTTTCCGGCGATCCGCCGCCCGACATCATGTTGGGATCGAAGGCTGGCTTCGACGCAATGGCGAGGATGCGCCCGGTTGCGATGTCGATCACCACGGCTGCGGCCGAGTGCACTCCGCGCAAGGCGCGTTCCACGATCTTCTGCACGTCGAGGTCGAGCGTGAGGACGACGTCGTTGCCCGCCGAGGGCTGCTGGCTGATGGGACCATCGGTCACCAGATCGGCGATGTGCACGTCGGTGCGGCGCAGTCCGCGTCGGTTGATCACCACCTTCTTGAAGCCCTTCCTCCCGCGCAGGTATGGTTCCCACTGTCGCTCGATGCCCGCGCGGCCGATGGTGTCACCTGCCTGATAGCCTTCTTCCTTGAGGGTCTTGAGCTCCTCCGCCGATACCTCGTTCATGTAGCCGACGGCGTGCGCCGCCGTGCCGCCGTACGGGTAGTGGCGCCGCTGCGTCTCGGCCACGTGGATGCCCGGCTTGTCGAGAGAGGTCTCGAGCACGGCCATGACCTCGCGGCTGACGTTCTCGGCCACGACCAGTGTTCGGTCTTTGCCCTTCGCTTCGGTCGCGATCTCCTCGAAGGTCCGCAGGCGCTCCACATCGGGGCCCAGCAGGGCGCGCAGATAGTCGTAGGATTCGCGCGCAAGCTGCGAGGGGTGCACCTCGACGTCGTAGGACGGCACCATGACGGCGAGCACGCGGCCCTTGTGGTCGCGGATTTGCCCGCGCGTGGCGGGCAAGCTGATGGTGCGAATGATGTTCTCGGCCGTCATGCGATAGAAATCGTCGCCCTGAATGATCTGCAGGTAGAAGAGACGGACGGCGAGCGCCAGAAGGACCAAGGCCACGATCACGGAAAGCACCTGGCTGCGATGCCGTATCTCGGGAAGCTCGGCGTCCTGTCCTGCGATTTCCATCGGCAAGCGAGCCTACCCTAGGCCTAGCGCTGGGGAATGCCTTGGCCAAGCGCGCGAGCGCGGCGGCGCGCAAGGCCAACCCGCAGTCGCGCAGGATCGAGACGTCCGTCGAGACGGGACAAGAGCCACAGGACCGGCGGGCCGAACACGGCGGTGAGTAGAGCTTCCAGCGGCGCATGGCGAAGTCCGCCGTAGCCGCTCTCGGGGCTGATCTGGGCGCGCACGACCACAATCAGGAACGCCGCCATCATGCTGGCCACGAAAGCGGTCGCGGCTTGCAGCACGATGCCGCGCACGGCCAGACGCCAAATCAGCAAGCGCGCGACAAGGGCGATGCTGGCGAAGACGAAGGCGTGCACGCCACGGGGCGCACCGGAAACCAAATCGAAGAGATAGCCGAGACAGAACCCCACCACCACCGCCGCGCCGGGGGCCCACTTGACGGGCGCCATGCCGACATAGAGCACCACCAGCAGTCCCAGGCTGGGGGTCACGAGATGGACGGGCGCAAACTCCATGACCGTGGACTGCAAGAGCAGCAGCAGAAGCCCGACGGTGAGAGTGGCGATGGAGCGCATCAGCGATACACCCCGAGCCCGTGCGCGGGCGCCAAGGGTTTCTTCACGGCGGCCTCCGGATCGGGGGGTGGGGTCGGCGCCACCACCACCAGCACCTCGGACAAGCGCGCGAAATCGACGTCGGGCGTGACCTCGATGTCCTGGGTCAGCCCGGCCGCGTTTCTCACGATCTTGCTGACCCGACCCACGGGCAGATCGCGTGGAAAACCCCCGAGGCCGCTGGTGACCGCCACGTCGCCTTCCTTGGCCTGATCGCCCTGCATCAGGTACTCGATGACGCAGCGGTAGCCGTTCTCTCCCGGCTTGCCTTTCAAGATGCCGCGCCCGCCGGTGCGCGGCAGCACGATGTCGATGGCCGAGCGTGGATCCACGGACAGCATGATGTCGGAGGTGTCGCCCGACGTACGGTTGATTCTGCCGACGACGCCCTCGGGCGTGATGACCGGCATTCCGCGCTGGACCAGGTTCTCGCCGCGATCCAGGCGGACGCGGGCGACGCGGAAATAGGGAGAGACGTCGATGGCGATCACGCGCGCTACGAGGGTTTCTGCCGTGACGGCGTTGCGCAGCCCGAGCAGCTTCTGGAAGCGAATGCTCTCGGCGGAACCGCGCTTGGCTTCGAGTAGCTCGGCGCGCAGACGGCGGTTCTCGTTGCGCAGGCTCTCGTTCTCGGCGCGCACATGCACGAGATCGACGTAGCGGCCGGCCACGTGTCCGATGCTACGGGCCAGCGTGGCGAAGGCCGACTGGATGGGCGCCACGACGGTCAAGATGCCGCGGTCGAGAGGCGACAGGTACTCGGGCGAGTGCGCGCTGCCGCGCAAGAGAAAAAGCGCCACGACGAAGGTCGTTGTGACGACGACGACCTCGCGCACCTTCTGTCTGTGGCCGGTAGGGACCATGCTGGCTGTGCCTCGAATCTACGGCCCGTCAGGCGGGCGATCCACTCGAAACACGGACTACTGCAGGGCCACTTCCTTGAGCAGGGCGAGCTCGTCGAGCGCGCGGCCCGTGCCCAGCACCACGGCGCATTCGGGCGAGTCGGACACCATGACGGGCAGCCCGGTCTCCTCCCGCAGCAACACGTCGAGATTGCGTAGCATCGAACCGCCACCGGTGAGCACGATGCCGCGATCGACGATGTCGGCGGCCAACTCGGGTGGCGTGCGTTCGAGCACCGTCTTGACCGCCTCGACGATGGCGCCCACCGGCTCGGCCAGGGCCTCGCGGATCTCGTCGCTGGTCACCACGATGGTCTTGGGCACGCCGGCGATGAGGTCGCGGCCCTTGATCTCCATGGACTCGACTTCGTCGAGCTTGTAGGCGTTGCCGATGTGCTTCTTCACGACTTCCGCCGTGCGCTCGCCGATGAGCAGGCTGTACTTGCGCCGTATGTAGGCCACGATGGCTTCGTCGAGCTTGTCGCCGGCCATGCGGATCGAGCGCGCGGCCACGATGCCCGAGAGCGAGATGACCGCCACCTCGGTCGTGCCGCCGCCGATGTCCACGATCATGTTGCCAGACGGCTCGGTCACGGGCAGGCCGGCGCCGATGGCCGCGGCCATCGGCTCCTCGATCAAGTAGACCTCGCGCGCACCGGCGGCCAAGGCCGAGTCGCGCACGGCGCGCTTCTCGACCTCGGTGATGCCCGAGGGCACGCCGATGATGATGCGCGGCTTGACCAGGGTCTGACGGTTGTGCACGCGCGTGATGAAGTAGCGAAGCATCGCCTCGGTGACCTCGAAGTCGGCGATGACGCCGTCCTTCATCGGTCGCACCGCCGCGATGTTGCCCGGCGTGCGCCCCAGCATCTCCTTGGCCTGCTTGCCCACGGCCAGCACCTTCTTGGTGCCGTTGCCCGCGCGCTGCACCGCCACGACCGAGGGCTCGTTCGACACGATCCCCTTGCCGCGGACAAACGTCAGCGTCGTCGCCGTTCCGAGATCGATGGCGAGATCGTTGGAGAAGAGCCCGTAGACCCAATCGAGCAGCATTCGCAGCGCCGAGCCCGGGGTGACTAGACGCCCCTGGCCATAGGCAAGCCCCTATTATCACACAGCTCGCAGCAGCGCCATCGCGGAAGATGGAAGCCCGCGAAACCACGTGGGGGCGGTGACGTGGCCGTCGTCGTGGCCGTGCCTGCGCGGGCTTCCCGTGACGCCATGTTTCTTACGTCCGTGGAACTACCCTCGGAGGCGAATCCGCGGAGGGGAAACTAGACGTCTACGCTCCGACCTACTTGGGGGTCAGCCGCATCACCGTGCCGTCCTTGTAGTCGTTGGCGTACGTGCCGGCGTTGGTCCGGTAGACGCCGGTGGCGTCTACCGCGATGTCTTGGATGGCGGACTGGCCAGACGCCAGCGTCGTAGTGGTTCCGCCGTCGAGAGATGACTTCGCGACCGTGCTGTCTCCGCGGTTGGTCCAGTAGACGCTGGTGGCGTCCACGGCGATATCGGCTGGGCCAGACTGCCACGAAGCAAGCGTGACGGGACTGCCACCGCCAAGAGGTATCTTCGTCACGGCACCGGCGTCGAAGCTGGTCCAGTAGACGTGGGTGGCGTCCAGGGCGATGTCAGCGATGTACGATTGACTCGCGTAGAGCGTGATGACGTCGCCACCTCCCGACGGCATCTTCATCAAGGAGCCGGGTCTATTGTCTTGGCTGCCGCTGTCTTGGCTGCCGCGGTTCACCCAATAGACGTTGCTCGTGTCCACCGCGATTCTGTAGGGCCTCGACTGTCCAGAGGCCAGGGTCGTGATACTGCCGTCGGCCAGCGAGACCTCCACGACGGAGCCATTCTGGGGGTCGTTGCGCCAGTCGCATTCAAACGCCCAGTACACGCCGGCAGCGTCCACGGCGATGTCGTTGTACCAACGGAAAAGGCCTGGGGGCTGATCGAGGGAGACCACCACGCCGATCTTGCCGCCGGCGAGAGGAGCGCGCATCACCGAGTAGTAGCCGCGAAGTCCGGGGTCGACCATGCCTTCGGACCAGGTCGTCCAGTACACGCTCGTGGCGTCCACTTGGATGGAGGAGGGCCAGTCCTGCTCCGAGGCGAGCACGGTGGGCGTGCCGCCATCCACGGGCACCTTCATCACCCTGCCGTCGCCGGTCCCAGGGAAAACCGGAGTGCCGGGAGGGTGCTCGGTCCAGTACACGCCGGCGCCGTCCACCGCAAGACCTTCCGAGATGTGATCCCGTCCGGAGGCCAGGGTAACGAGGCAACGTCCGGCCGAGCACTCGGTCGTGGGCGTCGGGACGGAACCGCCGGTCGAGACGGCACCGCCCGCGAAAGAGGAACCGCCAAGTCCAGGCAGGCCGCCAGTTCCGCTCGCGCCGCCTGTCGCGAGCGCTCCGCCGAGGCTGAGGTCGATGGTGACGGGCTGCAGGCCGCCCGCGCCGGCGTTGCCGCCCCAGGCGGACGCCCCTGCCGAGGCGCCGAAACCGCCGCTCGCGCTCGTCGTGCCGCCGCCCCCGGGTGTCTTCGCACGCAGAGGGCTCTAGCAACTCGCGGACAGCGTCGCGTCGAGCGCGCAAACGGCTACCCCGTGGGCCAGTCGTCGCATTTAGGCTCTCCCTGGATCTCCCTCTGTATCTCCCTCCAAGGGTACTTTTCGTTCTCCGCTCAGGCAACTTCTCCCTCCCGTTGCCGAGATCCTAGGCATGGCTACCTCCTCGCTAGCCTTGCTACTGGGCACAATCATGGTCATAATCATGGTCATGTTGAAGGTCAACATTGCCGAGGCCAAAGCCAAGCTTTCCGAGTACGTAGCTTCCGTGGCGCGAGGCGAGACCGTCGTGATCTGCAGCCGGAACGCGCCGCTGGCCGAGCTGCGCGCCATCTCCCAGCCGGGAAAGCACCCACGTCCCGTGGGCCTGGCCAAGGGGCAGTTCCGGGTGCCGCCACGGTTCTTCCAACCTCTGCCCGACGAGGTCGTGGCGTCCTTCCGCGGCGAGAAGCCATGAGACTGCTGCTCGACACCTGCGCCTTCCTATGGATCATCACGGGCGACGATTCACTATCCGCGACGGCGCGAGAGCAGTTCACGGATCCGGGAAACGAGGTCTTTCTCAGCGCAGTCTCGGCATGGGAGATCGCGCTCAAGCACAGCCTGGGCAAGCTGCCCCTGCCGCGTCCGCCGTCCGTGCTCGTGCCCGAGGAACGCAAACGCCACCGCATCGAGCCGCTACCCCTCGACGAGAACGCGGCGCTCGCCAGTGCCAAGCTGCCCGAGCTGCACAAGGATCCGTTCGATCGCATGCTCGTGTGCCAAGCGATCATGGGCGGGCTGACCCTGCTTAGCCCCGATCCGCTGGTCACCCAGTACCCGGTGCCGGCGATCTGGTAGCCCGGCTACAGCAACGGCGACAGCAGGCGCGCCACCCCGCGCACGAGCCGGCGGCCAAGGCCCATACGCTTCTCCCATTCCCCGGTCACCTCCGTCGCGGCTTCCAGGTCCAACGCGAATTGGCGAGCCACGTCCCGGCAGAGTCGCTGTCCGAATACGAAGGCATTGAGCTCGAAGTTGAGCTTGAACGAGCGCATGTCCATGTTGGCCGAGCCGATGGTCGCGACCCACTCGTCCACGACCATGGTCTTGGCGTGCACGAAGCCGCGCGCGTATTCGAAGATGCGCACTCCCGCGTGCAAGAGCGGCGCGTAGTACGAGTGGGATGCCCATGTCACGAGGCGGCTGTCGGACTTCTTGGGCAAGAGGATGCGCACGTCCACGCCGCGCAGGGCGGCCACGGTCAACGCCGCTTCGATGAGCTGGCTGGGTACGAAGTACGGGTTGGTGATCCACACGCGCTCGCAGGCCAGCGCGATGGCCTGCGCGTAGTAGAGTTCGACCGAGGCCCAGGCCTGGTCGGGCCCCGAGTCGATCACCTGCACCAGGCACTCGCCCGCCGGCGGGCAGGCAGGGAAATAGTGTTCGTCGTCCGGGGCCTGGCCCGTGGTCAGCAGCCAGTCTTGCAGGAAGGTCTGCTGCAGGCTGAGCACGGCCGGGCCCGCGATGCGGATGTGGGTGTCCCGCCACTTCCCGATCGCCGGATCCAGGCCGAGGTATTCCTTGCCCACGTTGATGCCGCCGGTGAAGCCGATATGCCCGTCCACCACGACGATCTTGCGATGGTTGCGGAAGTCGAAACGGTCGCGGCGCCGGAAGTGGGGTATCAACTTGGACAACGGTGCGAAGGTGGCCGCGCGGCCGCCGGCCGCACGCAGCGGCGCCCAGAAGTCCGCGGGCAGCGACATGCTGCCGATGCCGTCGCACAGCACGCGCACCTCGATACCGGCCGCGGCCCGTTCCGCCAGCAGATCGCGCAGCCCGGTGCCGACCGCGTCGGGCTGGATGATGTAGAACTCGACGTGGATGTGGTGCTGCGCTTGCCGGATGGCGTCCGCGATCTCGCGATAGGTGGTGGCGGCGTCGACGAGGGCCTGCGTGGCGTTGCCCAGGCTCGCCGGCGTGCTCGCCAGGGCGCCGCCCAGCCGAATCATGGCTCGCGTGCGGGCATCCACGACGCCGGTGCCACGCTCTAGGCGGCCGCGTACGTCGTAGCGCGAGAGCAGCGCGCGCAGCCTGGCCTCGGCGCGATTCGAGCGCCGGGCCGCTCGCCGCATGCGCGTGCGACCCAGGAGCAAGTAGAGCCCGGCGCCGAGGAAGGGCGCCACCACGATGAACAGAATCCAGGCGAGGGTGGCCGAGGGCTCGCGCCGCCGCGCCAGCAGCACGGCCGCAATGACGGTCACGTGCAGGAGCACGGCCAGGATCTCCAGGCCGATGATCACCAGGGGGGAATCGATACCGAGCGACATGCGGTCCGCATTCTACGTCCGGCGGCGGGCGATCGCCGGTTACTCGCTGTCCGCCCCGGGCAGCTCGCGCGGTGAATGGACGATCTTGCTAGCCACTCGGCCCTGCCCGTCGACAAGCACCAAGCTGGGGACGACGCGCAATCCGAGGAGCAGGGGGACGCGGGCTTCCGGGTCGCGAGCCACCAGCGCGGGGAAGTCGCGTGCGGTGACGAAGAAGCGGTCGAGATCGGCCTCGGTTTCACCCGCGATCGCCAGCACGGTCAGATCCTGCTTCGCGGCCAAGGCCAAGAGATCCGGCAGGATGTCCTTGCACGGCTTGCACCAAGTCGCCCAGAAGAAGAGCAGTAGCGGCTTGCCGTTGCCGACGGCCGTGATCTCGCCACGATAGGGGACAAGCTCGAGTATGGGCAAAGGCTCGCCCACGCGCAGGGCCGCCGGTTTGGATCGATCCTCGATCGAGGTCAGCGCCAGGATCATCTCCACCTGGGCCAGGTCGTCGGCGAGCAAAGGCAGCGGCGGAGGGGGCGGCCATTCCCTTCTGGGCAGGGGCAACACCAGATCCTCGCACACGAGCAGTCGATCCAGACCGGCGCGCTCCCTTTCGTGGTTTTCCAGATACTGCGCCGCCGCCACCGAATCGAGCAGGAGCGCCATGCGCTCGAGCGCTGCCAGGCGCACCCGCATGCGAAAGGCGAGCTTCCGAGCGGCGTCCCACATCTCCTTCGCGGCGGCTTGCGTCTGCCCCTGGCTGTCATCCTGCGAGAAGGCGGCCAGCTCCGTGACCAGCGTCGCGCCCAGTTGTGCGCGTTGGCTCGTTTTCATCGCCTTGAGCGCAGCGGGCTTGAGCGAGGCCAGCCACTGCGCCCGGGCCTGGAGGAAGCGGCGGAACACCGCACGGTTCAGATTCTCGAGCGTCCGGCCGAGCTTCTCGACTGCCTCGTCGAGCCGCGCCTGCCACTCCTGCAAGCGGCGACGCAGGTCATCGACGCTGGCCTGGCGGCGGGGGCTGGCGAAGCCGAAGCGCGCGGCGAGGCGGTCGAGAAGCTGGGCCTGGCGAGTGAAGGCGCCCGGTTGCGCCCAGGCCGAAGGCAACAACTCGTCGGCGAGCTGGGCCACGGATCGCTGCCGGCCGCGCGCGGCCTGCTCGAACAGGCCGTGGAGATAGAGGTCCGAGGTGCGCAGCGGCTGGTCGGGGGTGTCGTCGCGCTCTACCACCAGCTCGTGCGCGAGCGCGAAGCGGCCGGCCGTCGCGGGCAAGGCCTGCAGGAACATGAAGGAATGGCCGACCTTGGGATCATCGCGCGTCTCGGGGTAGCAGCCGTACGACCCATCCTTGGCCTTCGCCGAGAAGAACCCGCAGAAGCGCCCGGTCGCCTCGCCCGGCGCGCCGTCCAGCGAGAGCAGGGTCGCGAATCCTCCCGAGTAGCACTGGGACATGAGCGCGACGATGCGGACTTGGTGGTCCAGCGTTTCGAGGGTCTCGCGCAGCTCCTTGACCGACAGCCCCTGCTCGGAGCCCCATAGGACGATGCGGTTCTCCTCGGGTGTGGCACCCTTGCTTCCGTGATCCGTGACGTAGAGGAGGAGGGTGTCCCCGGCCCGCAGCTGCTGGCCGACGGTCAGGGTCCAGATCGACAGGGAGCCGCGGGTGGCGGGGTAGAGCGTGGCGCCCGTGACCGCGGAGTTGCCCAGTTCCAGACGCGGCAGCAACTTGCCCTCGGCGGGGGTGCCGCGCAGCCGCCAGTACTCCGCGCCGATGCTCTCCACCCGGACCGCGAGGTCGGGCGTGGAATCGCTGCCGTCACCGGCCAGCACCGTGATGCGCTCCGCCGGCACGCCGGCGGTATGGAGCAGATCGACCAATCCCTGCAGATGCTGGAGATGCGAAAGGTAGTTCTTACGCGCCGAGCCGCCGCCGTTGATGGCGAGCACGTGGAGCCTGGGCGTGGCCGTCGCTGGCACGGCTGCCTCTTGCGGTGGTGGCGGCTGGCGAGCCTGCACTGTCGGCTCTTGGGGCACTGGCGCTTGCCGCGGCAGCTGGCCACGCCACCGCAGCCATGCCGTGCCCATCACGACGATCGAGAATAAGACGACGAATCCATACAGTCGTCGGCGCATGCCTCACTCTGGCGAGTTCCTTTCTACCGCCAAGCCCGCCATCCTTCCATGGCAGACGTCTGATGGCGCCCCCAAATGGGATTGGAAGCAATGCCGGTCACTGGAGGGATCGAGCACCAGCGCCACACCGGCGAGGGCGTGCCCCAGGTCGAGATGTACATCATTGTCAACCTGGCCATCGGTGGCAACTGGCCCGGCCCGCCCGACGCGACGACCCCGTTCCCCGGTCTCCACCAGATCGACTACGTGCGCGCCTACACGCGGCTGCCCGATGCTGGCGTGGCCGACGGTGGCAGCCTCAGTGGCAGCGGCGGCGTCGCGGCAGCCGGCGGCGCCGCGGGCAGCGCTGGGGCGGTTGGGACGGGCGGCAACCGTGCGACGGGCGGGAGGAGTGGGACCGGAGGAAGTACTGCGGCAGGGGGCGCAGGAGGCAGGGATGCAAGCATCGGCACGGGAGGGACGACCGGGACCGGCGGTGGCGTGGTTGCGAATGGCGGCAGATCGGGAAGCGGCGGCGCATCTGCGACCGGCGGACTGCCGGGAAGCGGCGGCGTGACCGCGACCGGCGGAACCATGGCTGGCGGCGGCGCCGGGTCGAGCGGTGGCGCGACCTCCACCGGCGGCTCCCCAGCAACCGCGCCAGCCAGCCGCGGCGGCGGTTGCGACTGCCGCGTGGGTGGCGTGCCCTCGGGGAGCGCGGGCGTGACGCTGGCGCTTCTCCTGTTCGCGTGGCCCTTGCGGCGCAGGTAGGAGCATCCTTGCAGCTCCTGCTGCTACGCGTTCCGGGAGCTCGGCTTTCCTTGTGGGCTCTGTGGTGCTAAGTTGCTGCACCTTTCGATCCTCGCGAGGGGCGCCTATGCTTGGCTGGCTCCGCCGGCCTGCGTGGCGAACCCTCACGGAAGTGCAGGGGAACCCGCTCCGGGTTCTCCTGCGGAACCCCAGAACGTCCACGGAGGAATCAGTCCCATGCTCGAGCAGATGCGGCAACAGTCACGGTCGCTGATCATCTACGTGCTCTTTGGCATCGTGATCGCAGTCTTCATCGTCAACTTCGGCCCGCAGTCGCCGACGTCCTGCGGTGGCCGCGGCGGGCAGGGGGCCCTCGAAGGCGCGCGCGTGAAGGGGCGTCTTCTCACCCAACAGGACTACATGTACGGGATGATGATGGTGGGCGCGCAGAACATCCCCCCGCAGCGGGCCAAGATGATGCGCTTGCACGAGACGGTGATGGACATGCTCATCGACCGCGAGATCATGGCCAGCGAGGCCGAACGAGCCGGCTTCCGGGTCAGCGACGAGGAGGTCGAGGATTTCATCGGCGAGTCGCAGCGGATCATCGCGCTCGGCCGGGAGCAGAAGATGAGCTTTTTCGAGCGGGACGGCAAGGTCTCGTACGACAACTTCCGCAAGTTCGTGCAGTACCAGTTGGGCATGACCCCGCGCTCGTTCATCGAGGAGCAACGCCGCGAGATGCTGGCCAACCGCATGCGCGAAAGCCTGCGCGCCGGCGTCGCGGTTTCGCCCGAGGAGGTCAAGGAGGAATGGATACGCGAGGCGGACCAGGCGAACGTCGAGTATCTGCGCTTCCCCGTGCATCGCTACGAGTCCGAGTTGGAGCTGCGCTCCGAGGAGATCGCCCGGTACGCCGCGGCCAACGCGGAGGCGCTCAAGCAGCTCTACGACCAGCGCAAGGCCGCGCTTTACGAGAAGCAGCCCAAGCAGCGCCGCTTGCGACAGATTCTGGTCAAACTCGAGGCCGAGCCCACCGAGACCGACCTGGCGGCGGCGCAGAAGAAGGCCGACAGCCTGGCCGCACGCATCCGCAAGGGCGAGGCTTTCGCCAAAGTCGCCAAGGCAGACTCGCAGGACGAGCGCACCAGGGCGCGCGGCGGCGATCTCGGCTGGCAGCGCGTGGGCGGCACCATGCTCGACCCGGCCGTCGACGCCAAGCTTGCCGCCGCCAAGGACGGCGAGCTGGTGGGACCGATCAAGACCCCGAGCGGCTTCGTGCTGGCCATCGCCGAAGCCACCCGCGAGGGCGACATCGAGTTCGATGCGGCCAAGCTGGAGCTCGCCGAAGGCAAGCTGCGCGAGGAGAAGAGCCGGGCGCAGGCCAAGGCCGCTGCCGACGCGGCTCTGGCCAAGAGCAAGGCCGCGCCCGCCAAGACCCTCGAGGATCTCTACCCTGCGCCCGAGGAGGAGCAGGAAACCGTGGCCTCGGGTCCGCGTGTGGAGGAAACCGGCCTGTTCTCGCGCCATGGTTCGACGGTTCCAGGCATCGGCAAAGCGCCCGCGCTGGCCAAGGCCATCTTTGCCTTGACCACCGAGGCGCCGCTCGCCGGTCCCATCGAGGAGCTGGGCAGCTTCATCGTCGTCAAGCTCAAGGAGCGCAAAGAGCCCGACATGGCCGAGTTCGAGAAGCACAAGGTCGGGCTCATGGCCGACGCGGCGAAGCGCAAAGGCAGCCTGGTGGTGATGGAGTGGGCGCTCGCGCGTTGCCGAGAGGCGCGCGATGCCAAGCAGATCGAGGTGAACACCGATCTGCTGCGCTACGAGGGCGGGCCCGAGGGCGCCATACAGTACGAGCCTTGCACCCCGCCACAGATGCACTAGTCCGGCGGGACCAGGTGAGCCGATGGCGGTGTCCCTAGTCGCGCGAGGGAGAGAGCGCGGCATGTGGTGTGGCTGGGACTCCCGAATCTCGCGCCGGAAAGCCGTGCTCATGGCCGTCTTGGGGACTTCGACCACGTCAGCGGCCGGGAGATCACCACGTGTCCGGCGCCGGTGAACGCGCAGACGGGCGTGACCGCCCGCCTCGGCCGCGCTGGCTGACCTTCCTGGCGGTTCTGCTGCTGCTTGTCGGCGGCCGTCTGTTCGTCACCAGCGCGAGCGACCTGCACCGCGTGGCCACTGGCACGGCCGACGTGCTCGATCTCGACGGCAGTCTCGATGCCCAGCAAGAGACTCTCCTGCGCGGGCAGGTCGTGCTCGTCAATGCGTTGTCACGGCACCGTCCGGTTTCCCTGGCCGTCCACGCGCTGGCTCGACTGGGCTTGGGACTGCTCTATCTCTTCGCCGTGGCGGCGATCTTCTCGGGCGATACGCGCGGAGGCCGCGCCGGCCTGCTCGCCGGTTGGGCCGGGGTCGTGGTCAGTGCGGGGCATGCGCTGTTCCTGGTGGCCGTGGTGCGCCCCATGTTGCCTTGGCTGGCGCCGATGCTGGGGGACGCCTTGGCCCGCGACGCGGTCACGGCCGGTCGGACCGGGTTCGACCCCCACCTGGTCGCGGCGCAGGCCAGCTTCTATCTTCTGCAGGTCCCTCTCGCGGTCACCGGCGTGGCCGTGGCGTGGAGTCTCGTTCTGGTTGCATACTTCCGTGGTCGTCGCGTCCGATTGTTCTACAATGGACAACTCAGGCAGGTCGACCATGACTGAGACCGAGGGCGCATTCCGTCTCACCTTCGTGCAGGGGCGCGGGTTGCTCAGTCTGGCCGGCCGTGATTTCGCGGGCCTGGGCCATGTCGATTCCCTGGAACTCGAGATTCCAAACCTGCGTTTCCCCTTCGATCTTTCCGGTGGGATTGCGCGCTTCAAGAACCGGCGACTCAAGCTGTGCGAGCTGGCGCTTGCAGTGGGCAGCGACGATCTGAGCGGCTATCTCGCGCGGGCTCCGCTTGGCGATTTCGGCATCTTCGATCCCCACGTCACGGTCGATGGCTCGCGGCTGACACTCTGTGCGCGCGTGCGCCTGGGCGGACGCGAGGTCGAGATCACGGCGGCGGCCGCGCTGTCGCCCTTGCCTCCGCGCAGCGCCAGTCTGTGCGTCTACGAGGTGCGCGCCTTCGGCTTTCTCCCGGTACCTGCGCCCTTGGTGGTAACGGCGCTCTTCTCCGCCCTGGGGGCCGAAACCCCGGCCAACCGCGACAGCGTGCCCGAACTCGCCGTGCCCCCGCTCGTGCACATCGGCAGCGCGGCCGACATTCGCATCGAGGCGTGCGAGCTCGCCACGCTGGCCATCCTGCCCATGTATGGCTGGCGGATGCCCGAGCGTTCGCAGGTCAAGATTCGCGTCGCAGGCGGAGCCGGCAAGGCCACGCGCGTGCCGCTGGTCTTCTCGCTCGACGACCCGCAAGCTCCCCACGATCCGCTTCTCGACGGGGACGCCAATCCCGAAGCCTATCCCATGCGCGAGTTTGCGGCGCGCTGCGGGGCCATCGAGGACGCCCTTGCCCGGGGCGACATCGCAACGGCGCTGGCGCAACTGCGCGCCCGGGATCCGCTCGAGGCCGACGACCGCGTCGGCACCACGCGCCTGCTGCAGCTCTTGTTGGCTGATCAGAACACGCTCACCGAGGCCGACGAGGTGGCGCAGGCGGCGCTCTCGCGCTGGCCCGAGTTCATTTTCGGAACCCTGGCGCTGGCCGTGGTCGCGGCCGAACGGGGCCACCTGGAGGAGGCCTCGGCCATGTTCGACGAGGTCGCCCAGGTTCTGGCGGCCCAGGGCCGCAACGAAGACGCCAGTTGTGCCTGGGTGGCGGCCGCTCGCCAGTTGGCCGAGAGCGGCCACGTCGAGCAGGCGCTGGTCACGCTCGAGCGCGGACTGGTGCTGCGCTCGTGGCTTCGCCCCGTGGCGCGGGCCCGGGTGATGAAGCGGGCGGCGGAGGGGCGCTGGGCCGATCTCCTGACCATCCTCGGCGAGGAATCACGCCAGGACCAGCCCGATGCCGCCGACGAGGTGGCGCAGATCCTCGAACTCGTCCACCAAGGGGAGCGGGAGGGCGATGCCGCGTTGCTGGCGCGGGCGGCCGAGTTGCTCGAAGCCCTTCTGGTGCGCGAGAACTGGCCAGAGTCGGCCTCGCTGTCGCGCGGCGAGACGGCCTATGAGCTGGGGCTTTGCTGCACTGCCCTCGGCGATGACGAGGCGGCCTCGCGCTGGCTGGGCGCATGCATCGAGGGCGAGGTGTCCGGCGCGGTGGCCGCCGCCGCCTGGCGGGCGTTGGCCGAGATCATGCAACGGCGGGGGGAGGCCGAGGGCCTGGTGCAGGCGCTCGTTGGCTGGGCGAGCGATGGGCGCGTCCCCGAGGACACGCGCGAGAAGAACCGGCACATGCTCGACGCCGCCGAGATCGCGCTGCGTGACCTGCGCTCGCCCGAACAGGCCTTGTCTCTGCTCGAAACCGCGCTCGGCGTCTCCCCGACGGACGAGGCCGTGCTGTCCGCGCTCGAGCGGGTGGCGCACCAGATGCGCGCCGCGGACGGAGCGGTGGCCGTCTTGCGCCGGGGTTTGGCCGAGCTGCGGCCCGAGCAAGGCAAGGCGGTGCTGCGCAGTCTGGTGCGCCTCCTCGTGGAGGTCACCCGGGAGTATGAGGATGCCAAGGAGGCTTGTCAGGTCTTGCTCGGGCTCCAGCCCGACGATGCGGAAGCGACGTTCTATCTGGCGCGCATCGCTTGGGACGTGGGCAAGCGGCGCGAGGCGGCGGCGAGCTACTTCGCTCTGGCAGAGGCCACGGGCCTGTCGCGGGCCAAGCTGGCCGAAATCCACCTGCGCCGGGCGCAGATGGCGCGTCAGGAGGGCAATCGCGACGAGGCCGAGCGCTGCCTGGCGCAAGCGCTGGCTTGCGAGCCGGAGGGCGCCGCGATCGATGTGCTGGCCGATGCGTTGCGCGAGCTGGGGCGCGAAGCGAAGCTGCGCGAGATCCTGGCCGGGCGCGAGGCGGCGCTGGCGGACGAGGCGAGCCGGCAGCAACTGCGGCGCCGGCTGGCCGCGGCGGCCGAGCGTCGGGGGGATCTGGCCGAGGCCGAGTCGCTTTATCGCAGCTTGCTCGATGCCAGTCCCGAAGACATCGAATTGCTCGACCGCATGGCATCGCTGTGCAAACGCCAGGGGCGCAGCGAGGATCTGCTGCTGTGGCTGGGCAAGCTGTGGGCCGTGGTGGAGAGCGAGGGGCTGTCGGAACGAGCCGCCATCGACGGCATGGCGGTGGGCCTGGACCTTGCCGCCCTGCTGGCGCGCGATTCCGCACGCCGGCCGCGAGCCGAGGCCATCCTGCGGCGTTTGCTCGAGGCCGCCCCCGACCAGCCTGCCGTGCTCGACGCCCTGGACGGGCTGCTCATCAACGCGGATGCCTTCGAGGAGGCGGCCAAGGTCTTCGCTCGGCGCTTGGCCCTGGCCCCCGAGGGAGACGCGGCCGCGCTGGTGACGGCGCGCGCTCGTCTGTGCGCGGCTCGGCCGGAGGGCACGGCGCCGGCGCTGGCGCTTCTGCAGACCTTGCGGCTCGAGGATCTGGACGACGAGGCCCTGGCTTCGCGGGCCGAGCTGGCGGAGAAAGCCGGCGACATCCGCGACGCGGCCCATGGTCTCGAAGAGCTGCGCCGCCGGGCCGGCGCCGATGCCCGCGTCGGCCTGACCAAGCGGCTGGCCGACGTGTGCTTGTTGCCGGGGCTCGCCGCCGAAGAAGCCATCGACATTTTGGAAAGGCTGCTGGTCGAGGATCCCGACAACCTCTTCGTGGCCAAGGCGCTCTTCGAGGCCTATGCCCGGCTCGACGACGCGCGGCTGCGCAACCAGGCCTGGCAAGACCTGCTAGCCAAGGAGCCCGCGCTTCCCGACGTCTACCGCGCTCGCCTGCACATGGCGCTTGCCGAGGCGGCGGAGCACGAGGGGGATCTGCGAGCCGCGGAGGAGATGATCGAGAAGGCGGCGAAGCTCGATCGCTCGCCCAAGGTCCGTCTCGACCAACTCGTGGCGCGGGCGCGGCTGCTCGCGGCGCGCGGGGAGACGGCCGCGGCCGAGGAGGAGTTGGCCGAGGCCTTGGCCACGAACGCGGAGGCTCCCGGCGCCCTCGCGGTCGCGGCCGATCTGGCGTACCGGGCGCAGGACTGGGAGAAGGCGCGCGACATCTACGCGAAACTGACCGAGCTGCCCGGCGTGGCCAACCTCGTGGCGCCCGCCAAGCTGGCCTTGCGCCGTGCCGAGTTGGCCGAGATGTTCGGGGATCACGCCGAGGCGGAGCAGAGCTATCGCCAGGTCGTGGCGTTGGAGCCGCACAACGACGGCGCGCGCGAGGCTCTGGCCGGTTTCGCCGTCCTGCGTGGCGAATTGGCCGAGGCAGCCATGCATCTGCAGGAAGTGGTGCGGCTTCTGCCGAAGGAAGCGGTCGACCGACTCACGCAGGTCCGACAGCGGCTGGGGCAGGTCTATCTTGGCATCGGCGACCTGCAGGCGGCGCGCCAGAACCTGGAGCTCACGCTGGCCAGCGAGCCGGATCGCGCCTCGACCCAGGAGCTGCTGGTGACGACCTACTCGCGTCTGGGGCTTCATCGCGATGCTGCGGCCATGTGCGAGCGCCTGTCCCGGGTGCTGGCCGATCCGTCCAAGAAGGCCGAGGCGCTTTTCCGCGAGGGCGAAATCCTGCGCACCGCGCTCGGCGATCCCGAGGGGGCGAGCGATGCCTACCTGCGCGCGTCGGATCACGACCCGAGCTATGCGCCCGCATTGGCCCGCCTGGTGACCTACTACTGGACGCGCGGCGATCTGGCCAAGCTGGCCGATGTGGGCGGGGATCTCGTGCAGGCCTCGCCCGTGCCCAAGGTCGACCAGGACGACCTGGGGCTGCTCGTGACCGTGGCGGCGCTGCTCGATCACCACGACGAGGTCTTGGCCAAGCTGGCCCTGGAATCGACCACACTCGGTTCCCCCTTGCGCGCCGAGGTGGCGGCGGCCCGGCTGGGCGAGCTGGTGGCCAAGGTCGCGCGTGGCTCGCTCGACGCCTTGGATACGGTGCTGTCGTTCTTGTACGCGGCCATGCCGGCGGGCTTCGAGGCCGATCTGCGCGCGGCCGTCTTGCGTGGCGTGACGAGCGATCCGGGCGACGCCGGCCAGGCCATGGTGCTGGCGCGGCTCTTCGACACGAAAGGCGAGGTCGTGCTGGCGCGTGCCGCCTACAGCCTGGCGCACTTCGTGGATCCGGGGATGGGGGCGGACCAGCGGCTGTCCCGGCTCGGCGAGACCTCGGCGCCCAAGGCCGATGCGTTTACGCCGGACACCGCAGTCCACCCGCTTTGCCGAGGACCGTTGCGCCGGGTCCTGCATCATCTCGCGGCCGCCCTGGCCAGCGCCGGCCCGCCGGTCTACGACGAGCCGACCGCGCCGCTGCAGCCCGAGACCTTGGCCCTGTGCGAGGCGCTGCGCGTTCCCATGGCGGTGCCCGCCATCCCGCTCGTCGCGCAAGGGCATGGCGCGGACGTCACCTTCTCGGCCAGCCAACCGCTGTGCATCTTGATTGGCCGCCGTGCCGAGAGTCTCCCTCCACCCGACCTGCGTTTCCTCGTGGCGCGCGCCTTCGAGCAGGCACGCGCCGGGACGCTGGCCGTGCTGCGTATGTCGGCGGACAATTTGCGAGGCATGCTACGTGCCGTGTTGCGGGTGGCGGGCGCGCCCGGCACGCCTTTCGAGCTGGCGGAGGAGGCCGCCGACGAGCCCACGGCCTTGTGGCTATCGCGCCTGCGCAAGCCGGAGATCGCGGCGCTCATCCCGCTGGCCACCCACAAGGGCGAGCTCCTCGCCGACGCGGCCGCGGCCCTGGTCAACCCCCCCGAGATCGACAGCTACATTCGTGGCTGCCGCTACACCGCGGATCGTGTGGGGGTGCTCTTGTGCGGCAGGCCGCTCACGGCCCTGCGCGCGCTCGCGGGTCTGCACAAGGATCTCGGGGCGGTCGACGAAGGTCAAACCGTGGCGCAGAGGCGGGAACAACTGCGGGCCTCGGCGGCGCTGCGCGAGTTGGTGACTTTTGTGCTTTCCGACGACTACGAGGCGCTGGTCGAGAGTGCCTAGACCCCTTGGGGTGCTGGCGTGCCCTCCGGCCAGCCCGGACAAAGATCATGAGCCGCAACATGCGACATGTGGCACCTAATTCAGGCGATAGACTATTCTAAGGAAGTGACAGACTGCGGTGAGCGGAGCCCCTTATGGGCTGTCCGAAATGCAAGGAGCCGCCATGAAGAGTACGAGCCCGGAGCGTTTGGTTTTGGTCTTGTTGGCCAGTGTGTCCCTAGGTGCGGTTTCCTGCCTGAGCCCCACCAGCACGAGTTCCCAGGCTGGGGGAGCGGGCGGGCAAGACAGCGCCAAGGGCGGCAGCGGCGGTGGTGAAGGCGGAAGCGGAGCCGGTGGTTCCGGCGGCAATTCGGGCGGCTCCACTGGCAGCTCGGGGGGGGCGGCAGGCGGTTCGGCGGCAGGCGGCAGCTCTGGCGGCTCGGGAGGGAGCGCCGTGGGCGGCTCTGGCGGCTCGGCCTCGGGTGGGAGGGGAGGTGGCTCTGGCGGCACGAACGCGGGCGGCAGCTCGGGCGGCGCGGGCGGCAGTGGCGGAAGTTCGGAGGGCTCGGGTGGTCGCTCCGGGGGCGGCGGCGGCTCGGCTGGGGCCGGTGGCGTCGGCGGCCGGGGGGGCTCGGGCGGTGGTAGTGGCGGCTCGTCGGCCGACGCGAGCGCGGGTGGCGCGAGGACCGATGGCGGCAGGGCCGACGCCGTCGGCACTGGCGGCCGCGACGCAGCGACCAGCCGCGACCAGGCCGAGACGAGTGCTGACTGCGAGGGCGATCTGGTGCTGTGCGGATCGGAGTGTGTCGACATCAACACGGATCTCAATCACTGCGGCAGCTGCAGCAGGGCCTGTGGCGCGGGCCAGACGTGCAGCGCCGGCGTGTGCGTCGAGGGCGGCGGCGAGGGCATCGACGGGTGCTCGAACGATCTGGCGAGCAACTTGACCTTGAAGCAGATTGCCGTGTACCAGTCGGTCAAGATCCCGATCATGGACAACGGCACCGAGGTGGCCGTCGCCTCACGCAACGCCAGAGTGGTGCAGGGCCGTGAAACCATGTTCCGGGTGTTCGTGACCCTGGGCAGCGGCTGGAGCGCGCGCGAGCTATCCGCCCGTGTGACCTTGAACGGAGCGGATGGCCAGACCGCGCAGTACTACTCGAAGAAGACCCTGAGCGCGTCGTCCACGGACAGCGATCTCAAGACGACCTTCAACATCTCCGTGCCGGCGAGCGCCATGACCGCATCGCTGCGCTACGCCATCCAGGTCGTCGAATGCACCAGCTCTTCGGGCTCCACGGGAACGGCGAGCTTCCCCAGAAGCGGCGATGCCGATCTCGGCGTGAAGACCACCGGCGGGCTCAAGATCCACATCATCCCCATCAAAGTCGGCACCTTCTCTCCCGACACCTCGGAGGCCACACTGGCCGGCTATGTCGAATACATGGGCGCGATGTACCCCGTCGACGAGGTCACGATGACCGTCAGCAGTGACAGCCTTTCGGTTACGACGCCGCTCGACTGGAGCGGCATGCTCGACAAGGTACGCGCCAAACGGCAGAGCGACAAGCCCGCGGCGGATGTCTACTACTTCGGCCTGGTCAAGCCGGCGGAGACGATGCGCGCCTACTGCGGCTCGGGCTGCACCACGGGCATCGCCTACGTGGTGTCCAGCGCCACGGGCACCATGGCCGGCAGCAGTCGCGCCGGCGTCGGCGTGGCTTTCGCCGACGACTACTCCCACACCACTATGGCGCACGAGATCGGGCACAACCACGGCCGGAGCCATGCGCCCTGCGCTCCCCGGGGCTCGTCGATGACCGGAATCGATCCCAAGTACCCGTACGAGGGCGGCGTGATCGGCGTCTGGGGGTACGACGCCAGCAAGCAGACGCTCTTCGACCCGACCAAGGCCACCGACATCATGGGCTACTGTAGCAACCAGTGGATCAGCGATTACACCTACGAGGGACTCGCGACACGCGTGGCGGCGGTCAACGGCGTCACCATGATCTACACGCCGGCCACCGCGCTTTCGCGCTGGCGCATCCTGCTGGCCGACGATCGCGGACCGCGCTGGGGCATCCCCATCGCGGAGGAAGTCGCGCCCGAGGGCGAGCCAGAGACGGCCACGATCTACGACAGCACGGGCTTGGCCTTGACCACCGTTGTCGTCTATCGAACCGAGATCTCGGACGGCTTTGGCAGCATGCTGATGGTGCCCGAGCCGCAGCCGGGCTGGCACGCGGTGGCCGTGCCCGGCGCGCCGGCGCTGGCGTTCTAGGACCTACGCCATCTTGCGGTACACGCCGATGACCACGCCCAGCAGGTTCACGCTGCGAAAATCGCGGCGGCGCACCAGGATGGGGGCCATGGCGGCGTTGGCCGGCTGGAAGCGGATGATGTCGCCCTCGGGGTAGTAGCGTTTGACCGTGGCTTCGTCGCCCAGCATCGCCACCACGATTTCGCCGGGCGCCGCTTGCAGCTGCTTGCGGACGAAGACGTAGTCGCCGTCGAAGATGCCGGCCTCGATCATGGAATCGCCCTTCACGCGCAAGGCGAAGACCTCGCGGCTCTGGCCGATGAAGAAGCGATCGATCTTGACCGTGTCCTCGTAGTTCTGCACGGCCAGGAGCGGTTGGCCGGCCGCGACCTTGCCCAGCACGGGCACGTCCACGTAGTCCTTTTCGCTGACGAGCGGCCGCAGGGCGCGCGATTTCAGATCTTCGCGATGCAGGAAGCCCTTCTTTTCGAGGGCGCGCAGGTGATCGTTCACGCCGTTCGTGGAGCGGATGCCGAAGTGGCTGCCGATCTCGCGCAGGGTCGGCGGATAGCCGCGCTTGCGGATCGAGTCGCTGATGAAGTCCAGCACCTCGCGTTGCCGGTCGGTCAGTCCGCCCCCGGGCTCTTCGTCACGCACGATGGTCAAATGGGCCATGCCGTCCTCCAATACTGAACATACGTATGGTACGGAACATATGTCCCGTGTCAAGAAATGCGAGAGTCGACGAGACACCGCCATCGCCCCGGCCAGGATCGGAGCCGGCCAAGGTCGCGACTCGGACGACGGCGCGCGGGGGCTGCTCGGCTCTGCCCGTGTTGGGCTTGACGCCGCTTCGCGGCTCGGCGGGATGAGAGCGGGGCCGCGCCCCTTCGGCTCTCCGGTATTTTCCGTGCTTCTGGTTCTTGCCAAAGTGGCACCATGCCGAGCATGCGGGCGCAGCTTGTGACAAGATGACAGGGCTAGGGAGCGATGCGAAACACGGCGAGAAGATGGGACGAATGATTTCAACCGGTTGTGGCTGCCAAAATGATCTTGGTGAGATGGCACCAAGGTTGAACCGCTTTTGCCGCAACTACCCTCGGTAGGGTCACACGACGTGAGCAACGACGGATCGGATGCTGTTGCCCCGGCGGCGGGCGCCGCGGGGACCGCTCCGCCCACCATCCTCGTCGTGGACGACGAACCCGGCATCGTCGAGCCCTTGGCCAAGATCTTCGAGAAGGAATCCCTCCGCGTCCTGACCGCGCAAAGCGGAGCCGAGGCGCTGGATCTTTTGCGCCGCGAGCCGGTGTCGGTCTTGCTCACGGATCTCGTTATGCCCGGCATGTCGGGTCTCGACCTGCTCAAGGCCAGCCGCAGCATCTCGCCCGAGACGGAAACCATCCTGATGACCGCGTACGGCACCGTCGAGAACGCGGTCGATGCCATGAGGCAGGGGGCCTATGATTTCGTCACCAAGCCGCTCAAGCGCGCGCAGGTCGTGCGCGCCGTCGGCAAGGCGCTGGAGAAGCGCAACCTGGTGCAGGAGAACCGCGCCTTGCGCGCCCAGCTCGAAGCCGAGCGGCACAAGGCCGTCATCGGCCAGTCGCTGCCCTGGCGCCGTTTGATGGACACCGTGATGCAGGCCGCGCCGTCCGTGGCCACGGTCCTCCTGCTCGGCGAATCGGGCACCGGCAAGGAGCTGATCGCGCGCGCCATCCACCGGGCCTCGCAGCGCGCCGCCGGGCCCTTCGTGCCGGTCAACTGCGCCGCCCTGCCCGAAACCATCCTCGAGGCCGAGCTTTTCGGATACGAGCGCGGGGCTTTCACCGGCGCGGTCCAGCGCCATGACGGCCGCTTCCTGCAGGCCGACGGCGGCACGCTGTTTCTCGACGAGATCGGCGAGATTCCGACGCACGTGCAAGTCAAGCTTCTGCGCTGTCTGCAGGAAGGGGAGGTCGAGCGCCTGGGCGGTCGCACCACGAAGGTCGATCTGCGCCTGGTTTCCGCCACCAACCAGGATCTGCGCCAGGCGGTGAAGGAGGGCCGCTTCCGCGAGGATCTCTACTATCGGCTGAACGTCATCGCCCTGCGCGTGCCGCCCTTGCGCGAGCGGCGCGACGACATCCCCCTTTTGGCCGAGCACTTCCTGCGCCTTTTCTGCGAGCGCAACGGCCGCCATCTCTCGGGATTCTCGCGACCGGCCGCCGAGGCGCTCGCCCGCTACGAATGGCCGGGCAACGTGCGCGAGCTCGAGAACACCATCGAGCGCGCCGTGGTTCTCTCGCGCGGCGCCACGGTGGAAATCGAAGACCTGCCCATCGAGGTGCGCAGTGGCACGGGCGGCGTCACCGACGCCAAGAGCGTCACCTTCGCCATCGGCACGCCTCTGGCCGAGATCGAGCGTCGGGTGATCCACTCCACGCTCAATCACGTCGGCGGCGACAAACGTCTGTGCGCTCAGCTCCTCGGCATCGCCACGCGGACCATCTATCGCCGTCTGGAGGAGGACAGGGATGGCGTGGTCGACGGCCCCGCCGCGCCATCCTCCGACGAATCGGGCCCCGTCACGGGGTAGAGCCGGTTTCTCACCACAGAGAGCGCGGAGAGCGCCAAGGGGTGGGGCGGGAGACAACCTGGACGGGATAGCCGGGGAGGGTGTGGACCTGTGGAAGAATTCGCCGCAGAAGACACGGAGGACACGGAGACAAAGGAGGATGGGAGAGATCGGATCCAGATCCGGAAAACCCCTTCCTCTTCCGGCCTCTGCGGCCTCCGTGTCCTCTGTGGTGAATTTTGCTTTGAGTCCTCCTGCCCCTCTGCGCTCTCTCCTTGCCAAATTGGCAGTGAAGTGATCGCCGTGGCTTCCACAACTAGCTGAAATCCTTGAGCTTGGCAGGCTCCTCGGTTGGCCCCGGTGTTGCTCTTGCAGGGGATAGACCGTGGAAACCCTGCTGCGAAAATACCTTTGGGCCGTCGACCTCGTGGTGGTCGCGTTGTGCGCGACGTTTCTGGGAATGGCGGCTTCGGGCGCCGTCGAATCGAGACTCGCGAGCCGACCGCCGCCTGCCCGCGTGGCTTTGGCCAAGCCGCCCAAGGCCGAGGCGAAGCCCGCGTTCGACAAGGATCCCACGGCAATACTCAAGCGGAACATCTTCTGCGCGACCTGCCCGCCCTTGCTCGACGAGGAGGTTCCCGAGGGTCCGGAGACGCTCACCGAGCAGCAGACCAAGACGGCATTGCCGCTCGCCCTGCTCGCGATCATGTACGCGCCGCCGCCCAACGGCATCCTGTGGTCGATCGCGGTCATGCGCGACACCGAGGCCAAGGTCACGGGCGCCTTTCCCGTGGGCGGCAAGATCCACGGCGCCACCGTCACCGAGATCCTGGAAACCCGCGTCTACCTCGACAACGAAGGCAAGGCCGAGTACATCGACCTGTTCGAGGCGCCGGAGCCGCCCCCGCCGCCGCCCGGGGCGCCGCCGCCCCGTCCGGCCCCGAACAAAGACGATGCGCTCGCCGTCGACCTCGCCAAGGGCATCAAGAAGCTCTCCGAGAACAAGTACGAGCTACAGCGCGGCACCCTCGAATCGGTGCTGGGGAACATGGCGTTGCTCTCCCGCTCGGCCCGCATCGTGCCCGAGATGAAGAACGGCAAGGCAGCCGGGTTCCGCCTGTTCGCGGTTCGTCCCGACGGGCCGTTCGCCATGATTGGCATGCAGAACGGCGACATCATCTCCTCCATCAACGGGCTCGAGATCACCAGCCCCGAGAAGGCGCTCGAGGTCTACGCGAAGCTGAAGTCCGCCAGCCATCTCTCTTTGGGCATGGAGCGGAACGGTCAGAAAATCACGAAGGAATACAACATCCGATGAAACGTCTCTTTGTTGGTACCCTGGTTTCCGGCTTGGTGGCTTCGCTGGCCATGGACGCGCGGGTCGTGGCGCAGACGCCCCCTCCCGCGCCGCCGGCGCCGCCGGCTGCGCGGCCGGCCGGCAAGCGGGCGGCCCCCTTGGGCGGCGCGCTGCGCGTTCCCCGCCCCAGACTGCCGGTGCCGCCGGCCCCCAAGCCCGTACCGCCCCCGCCGCCGAGGCCGGCTGCGCCCAAGCCTGCCGTGCCCCCGCCGGCGGCCAAGCCCGGCGCGCCCACCGCCGCCGGCCCGGCCGGCGTTGTCGAGATCCCGGGGGAGAAGGAGTTCAATTCCTGCAAGAAGCTGCCGCCGGGCAGGCGCATCGTCCGTCTCAATCTCAAGCCCGACACCGAGGTCATGGACCTCATCGGTTGGATCTCCGCCATTACCTGCGCGCAGTTCATCGTCGCCGTGCCGGTGCAGGGCAAGAAGATCACCATCATCGCGCCGCAGCTCATCACGCCCGAAGAGGCGTACCGGTTGTTCTTCTCGGCCCTGGACTCGCTGGGGCTCACCGTCGAGCCGACCGGCAAGTTCCTGCGCATCGTCGAGAACTCGAAGGCGCGCTTCGCTCCCTTGCCCGTCATCGGGCCCAACCAGAAGACGCCGAGCGACCGGCGCTACGTCACCAAGCTCGTCCGC
The DNA here is from genome assembly GCA_016935975.1 of Deltaproteobacteria bacterium. Taxonomy (GTDB): domain Bacteria; phylum Myxococcota_A; class Polyangia; order Fen-1088; family Fen-1088; genus Fen-1118. The sequence continues at coordinate 22,840 of JAFGPX010000288.1, read as the reverse complement.
CTGCAGAACCTCGATCCCGCCGACGTCACCGCCAACCTGCTCAATCGCATCAAGACCGAGGCGGGCGACATCATCCCGTACAGCATGTCGCTCATCATCACCGACCAGTCGGACAGCATCGATCGCATGGTCGAGCTCATCCGGATGTTCGACAAGATGGCGAGCGCGCGCGATCAGATCTGGATGATACGCATCAAGAACATGTCGGTGCTCGACATGGCGTCGCGCCTGGCCGAGATCGTCCCCGTGCAGTTTCTCGGTACCGGGCAGCGGCGGCAAGGCGGGGCGCCCGCGGCGGCGCCCAAGAAGCCGGTGGGCAAGCCCGGCGACCTGGAAACGGAGATGGGCATCACCAAGCTGATTCCCGACGAGCGCACCAACAGCCTCATCATCGTGGCCAACCGGCGCGCTCACGATTGGCTGGTGGCCTTGATTCACAAGCTCGACGTTCCGCTCGAGGAGGCCGGGCGCGGCAGCGAGGGGCGCTTCCACGTCTACTACTGCGCCAACGCCAATTGCGACGAGCTGGCCGTCACCCTGAGCGCCATCACCGGTGTGACCATCTCCGGCTCGCTGTCCACCGGCCGGGCCGGCAAGGCCCGCGCCGCGGCCCCGGCGCCGGCCCCGACGCCGCCCGGGCAGGCCAGCCCCACCGCCCTGCTCTTCGAGAGCGACATCCGCATCGCCTTCGACGCGCCGACAAACTCGCTGCTCATCATGTCGTCGTACAAGGATTTTCAGTCGCTGCGCCAGGTCATCGAGCAGCTCGATTCGCCGCGCAAACAGGTCTTCATCGACGCGACCATCATGGAGGTGCTCCTCGACAAGACGCGCACAGTCGGCGTTTCCTACCACGCCGGCACGGGCGAGAGCATCGCCGGACAGCCCTCGCTGATCATGGGCGGCTACAACGCCAACCAGACCATGAACCCGACCGCCCTGGTCAACAACCTGGGCGGTCTTTCGGCGGCCCTCTTCGGCCCGACGACGGGCTCTCTGGGCAACAGCACGCTCTTCAAGGGCCTGCCCATCAACATCCCGTCCTTCGGCGTGTTTCTGCAACTGCTCCAGACCAACAACGACGTCAACATCCTGTCCAACCCGCATATCCTCATCATGAACAACCAGGAAGGCGAGATCTCGGTGGGCGAGGTCCTGCCCTTCCCGGGCACGACGACCGCGGCGCTGGGCGCGACCCAGTCGGGTGGGGTGGGCTACATGCCGTTCACCTCCGTGCAGCGCCAGCCGGTCGAGCTCAAGCTCAAGCTCGTCCCCAGCGTCAACGAGCACGACATCATCCGCCTCGAGGTCGATCAGGAGATCTCGGACGTCACCTCGCAGAACTACAACAACATGGGCCCCGCCACCTCGAAGCGCTCGACCAAGACCACGGTTGTGGCCCGCGATCAGCAGACGGTGGTCATCGGCGGCCTGATGGCGGATCGCATCTCCGAGAACGTGACCAAGATCCCCATCTTGGGCGATATCCCGGTCCTCGGCTTCTTCTTCCGCAGCACCACCAAGACCGTGAAGAAGTCGAACATCATCATCGCCATCACGCCCTACGTTGTCTCGGATCTGTCCGACCTGCGTCGGGTGGCCGAGAAGAAGCTGCGCGAACGCCGCGAGTTCATCGAGCGCTACAGCTCGCTGGAAGACACCTCGAAGCTGCGCGACATCGAGCTGGATCTGCACCGCAAGCGGGGCATGTTGGAGGAGATCAACCGCACCGTCCGCGAGATGGAAGAGGACGAGCGGCAGCTCAGGCTCATCCGCGAGCGCGACGCGCGCGACGAATCCAGCCCCATCGAACCGGCGGCGGGAACCGAGCCGGAGGGCCAGGACGCCGAGAGCGGCGACGGCAAGGCCGCGGCGGCGGACGGAGAGGACGAGGCAAAGACCGTGTCGAAGGCGCCCGACCCCGAGCCGGCGCTGCCACGCTTGGACGAGTAGGCGGCCGTGGCGCACCAACGAATCGGCGAGATACTGGTCACGGCGGGCGCGGCGAAACCCGCGGCGGTCGAGCAGGCGCTCGCGCAACAGCAGAGCGAGGGCGGCTTGCTCGGCGAGATCCTGCACAGAGCCCACGCGTGCACCGAGGACGACGTCCTGCGCGCGCTGGGCGTGCAGCTCGGCATGCCCTTTCTGGCCGACTTCCCCGTGGCCGAGATGGACGCCGATCTCGCGGCCAAGGTGCCCATCAGCTTCGCCAAGCAGCACCGGGTGATGCCGCTGCGGCGCGAGGGCGACACCGTGCTCGTGGCCACCGCCGATCCGCTCGACGTGGGCGCCATCGACGACGTGCGCGCTTTGCTCGGCCAGGACGTTGCCCCGGTGCTGCTGCCGAACCTCAAGCTCATGGAGGCCATCAACCACGTCTACGGGCGCAAACAGGACGCCGGCAATCTGGGCGATGGCGAGAGCGGGGAGGACGAGGGCGCCGCCGAGGAGCTGGTCGACATCCTCGATGTGAACGACGAAGCACCCATCATTCGCTGGGTCAACGCCCTGATGTTCAACGCCGTCAAGGAGCGGGCCAGCGACATCCATATCGAGCCGGGCGAAAAAGAGGTCATGGTCCGCTACCGCATCGACGGCGTGCTCTACGAAACCCGGCGGGCGCCGCGCCAGTTCATCCCCTCGATCATCTCGCGCGTGAAGATCATGGCCGGTCTCAACATCGCCGAGAAGCGCCTGCCGCAGGACGGACGCATCCGGCGCAAGATCGCCGGCAAGGACATCGACATGCGCGTCGCCACGGCGCCCACGGTCAAGGGCGGCGAGCGCATCACCATCCGTCTGCTCGATCGCGAGTCGGTGCTGCACGACCTGGCCGACATCGGCTTCGGCGACGATCACCTGACGCAGATGAACGAGCTCATCACCCGGCCGCATGGCATCCTCCTCGTCACCGGGCCGACCGGCTCGGGCAAGACCACCACGCTCTACGCCTGCCTGGCCAAGATCAACTCGCCCGACCTCAACATCCTGACCATCGAGGATCCGGTCGAATACCAGCTCGACGGCATCTCGCAGGTCGCGGTCAACGACAAGATCGATCTCACCTTCTCCAGCGGCCTGCGTTCCTTCCTGCGCCACGATCCCGACGTCATCATGGTCGGCGAGATCCGCGACCTCGAAACCGCCGAGATCGCCATCCAGGCGTCCCTGACCGGCCACCTGGTGCTCTCGACCATCCACACCAACGACGCGGCCGGCGCCATCACCCGCCTCGTGGACCTGGGCGTGCAGCCGTTCCTGGTGGCCTCGTCGCTCATGGCCTTGCTGGCCCAGCGTCTGGTGCGCCGCCTGTGCCGCGAGTGTCGCGAGGCCTACCGGCCGAGCGAGTTCGATCTGTCGAGCCTGGGTCTCGACCCCGACGACTTCTTCGCGGGTCGCCTGCGGCGCGTGCGCTTCAAGGGCGCGAGCGATCCGCCGCCCGGCATGCTGTACCGGGCCCGCGAGGGAGGTTGCCCGGCCTGTCTTGCCGCCGGCTACAAGGGTCGTACGGCGATCTACGAGCTTTTGATGATCGACGATCGCATCCGCCAGCTCACCATCAAGAACACGGACGCGGGAACCATCAAGAAGGCCGCCACCCAGGTCGGCATGCGCACCCTGCGCGAGGACGGCGCCCAGAAGGTGCTTGCGGGCATGACGTCCGCCGCGGAGGTCTTGATGATCACCACCGGAGACAGCGAGTAGGGGGAAGAGGATGCCGGTCTACGCCTGGAAGGGGCTCACCGCCGCGGGCAAGTCGGTTTCGGGAACGCGCGAATCCGACGGCCCCAAGTCCCTGCGCCAGGTGCTGCGCAAGGAGAGCATCTTCATCTCCGAGGTGCGCGAGGTGGTGGGCGGCAGGCAGGCGAAGCGGGCGTTGGCCGCTGGCGGCACCGAGGCCAAGGGCCTGCGTCGCGAGGTCGACATCAAGGGGCTTTTCGAACGCGTCAAGCCGCGCGACGCGGCGGTGTTCACGCGCCAGATGGCGACCTTGCTGCATGCCGGGATCCCCTTGGCCGAAGCCATGGGGGCGCTGTCCGAGCAGGCCGACAACAAGAAGCTGCAGATGATCCTGGCCGGCGTCCGCCAGAAGGTGAACGAGGGCGGCTCGTTCGCCGAGGCGCTGTCCGAGCATCCCAAGGTTTTCCCCGAGCTCTACACCAACATGGTCCGCTCGGGCGAGACGGCGGGCAACCTGGACGCCGTGCTCGCGCGTCTGGCCGATTTCATGGACGCGCAGATCGAGCTGCGCGCGAAGGTGGCGAGCGCCATGGCCTACCCCATCCTCATGACCATCGTGGGCAGCCTGGTGCTCGGCTTCCTGATGACGGTGGTGGTGCCGCCCATCGCCGGGATCTTCGCCGACTCGGGCAAAGCGTTGCCGTGGAACACGCAGCTCTTGGTGCTCGTCGCCGACATCCTGGGCGGCTATTGGTGGCTGCTGTTGCCCCTGGCCGTGGGCCTCTACCTCGTCTTCCGGCGCTGGTCGCGCAAGCCCAAGGGCCGCGCCGTCATGGATCGCTTCAAGCTGCGCGTCTGGCTCATCGGCCGCCTGGTGCGACTCATCGCGGTCGCCCGCTTCTCGCGCACGCTGGCCACCATGCTGGCCTCGGGCGTGCCGGTGCTGACGGCGCTCGAGATCGTCAAGCGCGTGCTCAACAACACCGTGCTGGAAAAGGTCGTCGAAGAGGCGCGCGTCGCCATCCGCGAGGGCGAATCCATCGCGGCCACGCTCAAGAAGTCGGGCCAGTTCCCCTCGATGATGTGCCACATGGTGGCGGTCGGCGAGCGTTCGGGCCAGCTGGAAGCCATGTTGGAGAACGTCGCGACCGCCTACGAGCGCGACGTGGCCACCGAGGTGGGCAAGCTCACTTCGATTCTCGCCCCCCTGATGATCGTCGTCATGGCCGTAGGGGTGGGCTTCATCGTTTTCTCGATTCTGGGGCCCATCATCGAGATGGGGCAAATGGTTCAATGATGACGCATACACAGGAAAAGGAGAGTGCCATGAAGGAAGTGAACGTGATGCGCGCCGCCCGTCGTGCGGGGCGCCAGGTGCAGCGGGGCATGACCATGCTCGAAATCATGATCGTGCTCGCCATCATCGGGCTGGTCATGTCGGTCGTCGGCGTGGGCGTGTACTCGAACTGGAAGCGGGCCCAGGTCAAGACCGCGCAGATCGCGGTGAACGAGATCGCGCAGAAGACCATCCAGTACATGACCGACAACAACAACGAGTGCCCCAAGAGCGTGGACGATTTGGTGGCGCAGAAGTACATGCCGCAGAAGCGCAAGGATCCGTGGAACCGCGACTACATCCTGCGCTGTCCGGGCCAGATCAACACCGATGGTTTCGACATCGTCTCCTTGGGTCCGGACGGCCAGGAAGGGACCAAGGACGACATCAAGGCGGCGGAACAGTAGGCAACACGCACCGTGGACCGGCGACGCAGGCAAATGGAACGCGTTGGCGCAGGCGAGCTCGGCTCGCCGAAGCCAGAGCGCGGGAGGGGTTGGGAACCCTCCCCCCATCACGATCGAGCGCGCGGCTTCACCCTCATGGAGGTGATGGCCGTGTTCGCCATCATCGCGCTCGTCACCGTGGTGACGGCCACCGGCCTGCGTGTTTTCGCCAAGACCGATCTGCGCAGCACCGCCTCCCGCATGGCAGGCAGCATTCGCTACCTTTTCGACCGGGCCTCGACCACCGGCAAGGTCCACCGGCTGGTGCTCGATTTCGACAACGGCAAGTACTGGGCCGAGATGTCCGACGATCCCTTCATCTTCGCCGCCGGCAAGGAGACCGACGAGACCCGTCGGCGAGAGGCCGAGAAGATCGCCGAGGAGGAGGAGATCGAGCGCCAGGCGGCGGAGAAGGAGGCCTTCTTCGGCTCCGGGGCGATCCCCAGCAAGTACATGCCCAAGCCCTTCATGCCCAAGCGGGCCAAGTTCGCCACCTTCCGCGAGACCGCGGTCAAGCCCATCACGCTGAAATCCAGCGTCGTGCTCGGCGACATCTACACGCCACGTCTCGACGAGCCTCTGGCGGCCGGCCAGGGCTACCTCTACTTTTTCCCCCTGGGCATGACCGAGGCGGCGGTCATCCATCTGACGGACAAGAAGCGCGAAGCCTACTATTCGCTGGTGGTTCATCCCTTGACCGGCCGGGTCAGCGTCAAGAACTCGTTCGTCGAGCCGAACCTCGGCGAGCAGGTGGACGACACCGGAGAGGCGATCGTGCAATGACAGCCCCCATCGGCGTCAGGGCGACACGCGGCCGGGACGGCGGCTTCTCGCTGCTCGAAGTCCTGGTGTCCATCGCCATCCTGGCCATGGCGCTGGTGGTTCTATCGCGCATCGTGACCGGCAACGTGGTCGCGGCCAACCACGCGCGCATGATCACGGTCGCCACCTTCCTGGCCCGCAGCCACATCTCCATGATGGAACAAAGCCTGCTCGAATACGGCTTCGCCGAGATGGATGGCGAGGACGAAGGCACCTTTGCCGAGGAAGGCTTCCCGCACTTCCGCTGGTACTCGAACGTCGAGCGCATCGAGCTGCCCGCCGACGTCACCCAGAAGGTGCAGGATGTCGCCAACCAGGCCACCCGCTCGGACAACCCCATGGAGATCCTGTCGGGCTTCATGGGGGGCTTCATGGCCACGCTGATGGATCCGATTCGCCTGGGCCTGCAGGAGTCGGTGCGCAAGCTCACGGTGCGCGTGATGTGGGACGAGGCGGGCAAGCCGGATCAGTCCTTCGAGGTGGTGAACTTCCTGACCGACCCGGCGCGCTTGGAAGACGCCGTCACGCTGGCGGCCACCGGCGCGACCGGCACGGCCAGCGGCACCGCGACCAAGACCAGCACGAGCACCACGCCCAAGGCAACCACTCCCTCGGCGGTGAAGAAATGAGCCGTGTCCAGCTTCGATCCGCATCCCGCGTTCCGGAGGGCGGACGGTTTCCGGATCTTTCACCACAGAGAGCGCAGAGAGGACGGAGAGCCCAGAGCCGGAGGAGGGAGGAAGAGGTCGGATCAGGATCCGGGAAACCGATTCCGTTCCGGTTTCCGCGTCCTCTGTGGCTACTTCCGGTCTGGCCGTCGCGCATCCGACGGGCTTCGCTTCTCACCGAGAAGGCGGGCGGCCGACGTCTTCGGTCGGCAAGGATCTCGCCCGCGGCAGCGGGCTTCACGCTCATCGAGATCATGCTGGCGCTCGCCCTGCTGGTCCTCGTGACGTCGCTGGTGTGGGGCACCTACGCGCAGACCGCGAGGGTCAAGCAGCGCGTCGAGAAGGCCCAGGACCGCACGCACACCCTGCGCGTGGCGCTCATGCGCATGAGCCGCGAAATCGAGATGGCCTTCGTCACGCACGAGGCGTCCGGCACGCAAGAACGGCGCACCATGTTCTCGGGCACCTCGCACAACGAATTCGACGAGCTGCGTTTCTCGTGGTTCGGGCACCAGCGCATGCGCGCCGACGCGGCCGAGGGCGACACGGCCCTGGTGCACTACTTCACCACGCAAGATCCCGACGACCCGATGGTGACCAACCTCATGCGGCGGGAGACGCGGCGGCTGGAGGCCAAGGATCCCCTGCTGATTCCGGGCGAAACCTATCTGCTCTGCCCGGCCGTCTCGCGCCTGAAGTTCGCCTACTACGACTACAAGCAGAAGGAATGGCGCGAAGATTGGGACACCACCACGGCCGACGGCCAGCAGTACCTGCCCACGCAGGTTCGCATCGCCCTCACCGTGCTCGACGAGCGCGGCCTGCCCTTTTCCTTGGTCAGCATCGCTCGCCTGCACGTCCTCGAAAAGGTGGACTACCGCCCGGGCCGTTCCTAGTCATGTCTACTTCGGCGAAAGCTTCCTCGATCCGACCCTCCCCCCGCCGCGCGGGACGAGGGAGCGGAGCGCTCGCTTCGCTGTGCGCGACGCTCGTGTCGCGCCGCCGCCGGCCGCGGGACGGGGAGAGCGGGGTGGCCTTGCTGGTGACCATCTCGGCGTTGTCCTTGCTCATCGCCATGGTGGGGCAGTTCGCGTACGGCACCACGGTCGATCTCTCGCAGGCGGCCAACGCGCGCGACGAGGTCCGCGCCCACTACCTGGCGCGCTCGGCCATGTCGCTGTCGCGCCTGCTCATCAAGATCCAGCTCAAATTCGTCGAGCCGGTCATGCGGACCGCGCAGGACATGCTGAACGAGATGGCCGGGGAGGATCTCGGGATCAGCTTGCGGGTCACCGACTACACCGGTCCGCTGCTGGGGTTCTTCAGCGGCAACAAGACCGACGTGGCCTTGCTGGGCACCCTGGTCGGCATCGACACCACCGAGGCCACGGGGCTCGATCTCGTGCCGGGCAGAATGAGCGCCGAGATCACCAACGAGGACGGGAAGATCGACATCAACTGCGGAGCGGGGCCGGCCCCCATGCGGGCTCGCCAGCTCACCGTCTTTCGACTGCTTTCGGCGTTGACCATGTCGCCCCGCTACGATCTGCTCTTCTCGACCCCGGATGCGGAAGGCCGCTACGTGGACCGCGTCGACCTGGCGCGCGCTCTCTTGGATTGGTCCGACAGCGACGAGCAGATGTTCAGCATCGACGCCAACGCGGCCGGACCCGAGGACTATCGCTACGATCAGCGCTCGGATCCCTACCTGGCCCACGACAACTACTACGACACCGTCGGCGAGACGAGCCTGGTGCGCGGGATGAACGCGGATTTCGCCGAGGCCTTCCGGCCCTACCTCACCACCTACGCCAGCGACCCCGACCAGAACTGCCGGGTCAACCTGGCCTCGATCAAGGGCGATTGCACGCCGCTCCTCGTGGGCCTGGTGCGCGCGGCGCTCATCCCCGACCCCAGCAAGATCCCGGAAGACCCGTCCATCCTCGACGACGACCGCCTCTATCCTCTAGTCAGCGTGCTGTGCGAACGCGGCGTCGCCGTGGGCTTTTCCAGCCTCGACACCGTGATCAGGGTGCTCACCGAGCCGGCCGCCTCGCTGTCGAAAGACGATCCACGTTTTCAGATGATGCAGAACCTGACCGGCGTCAACATCAACAAGGCGCAGCTGGCCACGGTGGCCTACGTGGGGCCGCCGCGCGTGTACCGGGTCGTGGCCACCGGCGAGTCCGGCAAGGTCAAGAAGCGCATCACCGCGATCCTCGACACCGCGCGCACCCCCGACAACCCGGTCACCGTCGATCCCGCCAACGAGAAAGCCGCTGGCGTCATTCAGTACTGGCGAGAGGAATAGAAGCACCATGGCCCATACCATCACGGGAATCGATCTCGGCACCTGGTCGGTCAAATTCGCCGTCCTCGAAGTCGGGTTTCGCCACACCCGGGTCGCCTCGATCTACGAGGAGCGCCTGCCGGTCGACGAGCGGCCGCTCGTCCTGCGCCAGCGTGAGGCCCTGCGTCTGGGCTGCGCGCGCCTGCCGGGCGGCACCACCGTCTATCTGGCCCTGCCGGGGGACATGCTCACTTTGCGCGTGCTCGAGCTGCCCTTCGCGGACGCGCGCAAGATCGAGCAGGTGGTGGGCTACGAGATGGAAGGGCAGATCATCCACGAGCTCAACGATGTAATCCTCGACCATCGCGTGCTCTCGGCGCGCGGACAAGTCGCGAAGGGCGACGAGGGCTGCCGCGCGTTGGTAGTGGCGGCACGCATCGAGGACGTGCGCGAGTTCCTGGCCGCCATGCAGGCCGCGGGCGCGGAGCCGAGGTCGATCTACGTGGCGCCGTTGCTCTACCGCCCGCGCAGCCCCGCCGTGGCGACCGACGACGCGCCGCCGGCCTGCCGAGTCGTCGCCGACATCGGACACCGCCGCACCAACGTCTGTTTCGTGGTGGGCGACGAGGCGGTCTTCGCGCGCACGCTGCTCCACGGCGGCGAGGATCCGACGCGCGCCCTCGAGCTCGCTTCGCACGGGGCTTGGACCTGGGAGCAGGCCGAGCAGGGCAAGGCACAGATGGGCTTTCTGGCCAGCCGGGCTCGGCCCGCGGTGTCCGGTGTCGAGATCCGCGTCGATGCCATCCTGCGCCCGGCGATGGAGCCCTGGCTGCGCGACTTTCGCCAGACCCTGGCGAGCTTCGCGAGTCGGGACAAGGCGCCCGTCGAGGAGATCCTGCTCGCGGGCGGCGGTGCGCGGCTCGGCAACCTGGCGGGCTATCTCGAGGACGAGATCGGCCTGCCCGTGCGACCTCTGCTTTCTGCGCCCGAGCCCAAGGCCGGTCCGGACGGCCAGCCGCTGGGCGCGGAGCTGGAGGCCCCGGAGGCCGATCGCTTCGTGCTGGCCGACAGCATCGCCCGGACGGCGGCCCGGGGTCACAAGGAGCTCGACCTGCGTCGGGGCGAGTTCCAGTACCGCGCCAGCTTCTCCATCGTGCGGCAGCGCGCCTCACATCTCGTCGTGCTTTTGGCGTCGCTCGTCGCTTGCATCGGCATCCACGCCACCATCACCCTGCGTCGCCTGTCGGCCGAGCAGAAGGTGCTGCAGACGCAGTTCGAAAGCGCGACCAAGGAGCTGTTCGGCGCCGCGCGCATGGAAGCGGCCGACGTGACGGCGGCGCTCAAGCGTAGCTTCCGCGACGAGATGGCGCCGTTGCCCAAGGCCACGGCCTACGATTTGCTCGATGCCATTTCGAAAAAGATCCCGCCGTCCGAGAAGGTCCAGATCAACGTCGAGGATCTCGATATCCGGCCCAAGAAGACCACCATCAAGGGCACCATCGACTCGGCCGCCGCGGTCGACGAGATCGTGGCCAAGCTCAAGGAGATCGAGTGCTTCGAGGAAATCAGCAAGGGGCCCATCAGCGAAGTCTCGGATGGCGCCAAGCAGTTCAGCCTGAGCATCGCCGCAAAGTGCCCATGAGGTAGCCATGAAATCGCTCAAGCGCGTCTTCGACAGAATCCGCAACCTGGTGGGCCGGCCGCTCGTGTACTTCGCCGCCGAATGGAACCGCATTTCCGCGCGCGAGCGCCGCTTGTTGCTGGCGCTCGGCGGCGCGCTCGTCGGCTGTGCCGTGCTCATCGTCGGCTACCTGGTCTTCGATGCCTTGCAGGTCATGCGCCAGGAAAACCAGGACATGCGCGACGCCATCGAGGCCATCGCCAAGCACAGCGACAAGTATCGCGACGCCAAAGCGCGCGCCGAGGCGCACGCCTTGCGCATCGGCACCGAGCCGCCGCAGTTGGCCGCGGATCTGGAGGCCGCGGCCAAGGATGCCGGCATCCAGATCCCGGAAACCGCGGATCGCCCCCCGGCCCCGGCGGGCAAGCGCTACGTCGAGCACAGCCTGGACGTGAAACTGCGCAAGGTCGATCTCAAGTCGCTGGCCACCTTCTTGAGCAAGGTGGAGACCGGCCGCGCGCTCGTGCTCATCACCCGTCTCGGCATCCGGCGCAGCTTCGGCGGGGACGGGTCCACCGTCGACGTGGACTTGACCGCCACGACCTTCGAGCGGCTCAAAGAGGGCGGCAAGAAGCCAGGTGGCAAGGGCGCGGGAAAGGGCAAGGGCTAGCGGATGGTCACGAGCGATCGCATCCGCCGGCTGGGCAAGGTCGCCGCGATGATCGGCTTCGGCCTGTTCGTCTTTGGCGTCGTCTTCTACCTGTCTTTGCCCTACGAGCGGTTCAGGGACAGTCTGGCCGGCCGTCTCGCCGCCGCCGGCTACCAGATGGAGGCGAAGCACGCCGGACCCTCGTTGGGGTTGGGCATGGCGCTGGAGGAAATCATCCTGGTCGCGCCCTCGGCCAGTGGCGGCAAGCCCACGCGCATCATCGTCGACAAGGCCACGCTGGGCTGGTCGCTTCTGTCCTATGTCTTCGGCACTCGCTCCTTCAGCGTGTCGATGGACGTCTTCGGGGGCGAGGTCGGCGCCAAGATCAAGACGGGCAAGGAGGATTCCTCGGCCCAGATCGCCGCCGCGGAAGTCGACCTGGCCGAGATTCCCTGGCTCAAGAACGCCACGAACCTTCCGGCTTCCGGTAGGCTAGACGTCAAGCTGAACCTGAAGCTGCCCAAGAAGCGGCCGTCCGAGGCCAAGGGCACGCTCGACTGGTCCTGCGACGCCTGCGTGTTGGGCGACGGCAAGGCGAAACTGGTGATCGCCAGCCATCCCCTGTTGGCCGAGGGTCTGGGGTTGCCCAGGATGCGCCTGGGTGACAACTCGGGCAAGATCGTCGTCGACAAGGGCGTCGGCCGCCTGCAAGGCGTGCAGTTCAAGTCGCCGGATCTGGAAGCGACCGTCGAGGGCGAGATCCACCTGGCACAGCCCCTCTCCACTTCGCGCGTCGATCTCTACGTTCGCTTCAAGCTGAGCGACAACCTGCTGCGCAGCTCGGAGAAGCTGCGCACCATCATGGATTTGACGGCGCAGATGGGCAAACGCCCCGACGGCTTCGTCGGTTTTCGCGCGAGCGGCACCTTCGCCAGAATGGGCAACGTGCATTGGCTCAAGACCTCGCCCTTCCTCGCCACCACGCCGCCCGCCAAGCCCGTCCCACCGATCCGCGCCGCGCCCCCGCCTTCGCCTGTCCGAGCGCCGCCGCCCGTGCCGGCCCCGCCGCCGCCCGCGGCCGTGCCGCCGGTCGCGACGCCGCCCGCGCCCCCGCCCCCCCCGCCGCCGGCCCCTGCGCCACCTCCGGCCGTGCCAGCGCCACCTCCGGCCGTGCCCGCGCCGCCGGCGGCAACGCCCCCGGCTCCGGTCGTGCCCGCGCCGCCGGCGGCAACGCTCCCGGCTCCAGCCGTGCCCGCGCCGCCGGCGGCAACGCCCCCGGCTCCAGCCGTCCCCACACCGGCCACGCCCGCCGCCACGGCCACAGCGCGGGCTCTCGCGCCAGGGGCCCTGGTTCCCGGGCCAGGGGCCGTGGTTCCCGCGCCGGGAACCGCGGTACCCGTGACTCCCGGGGCCGCGCCTCCCACTCCCACGCCCGGGACGGCGCCCGCGGCCGGGGCGCCCGGCACGGCCCCGATCCCCGCAGGCGCGAACGAGCCGAGATAGCTAGCTACTTGCAGATATTGCTGTTCCAGCGCACCACGTTTTCCCAGAAGGTCTCGGCTTGCCAGCACCCGTCGCGGGCATTGGCGCTGTTCCAGACGTGGTCGTAGGTCAACCATTCGTCCGCCCACACGACCACGCGGCCATTGACGGCCAGTCCTCCGTCGACCACCGCGCCCATGCAGGCCCAAAGGCCGCTTACCCACGCGCACGGGACCGTGGTCGTTGGTGTGCAGGTGGACATGGTCTTGGGCAGCGGACATTGCTGCTTCGCCGTGATGACGCAGCTCGCGGGCATGTGGGTATCCCAGCCGCTTCCCGGGGTATACGCGGTGGTGACGATGGGCACGCCGGACCTGACCTGGAGGCGATTGACCTTCTGCGAGTATCCGCCGGATTCCTGGTGGAAGAGGGGCTCGACGTTGTTGTTGAAGGTATTGCCCCAGTCGTCGTAGGCTTGACCAACGTCGGCGCCGCCTTCGTACAATGTGCCGCTGGCGACGGGGTTGAGGCCGGAATCGTAGGTGCCCCAGATGCCGTCGAGCACCGTGGGGATGTGGCCGGCCTGGTCTTTGGTTGCGTATTTCAGACCGAAGCCGTCGAGGATCTTGTTGACGTTCTCGACCTCGGGCGCGTTGTAGAAGAAGCTTGAGACCGTGACCAGACCGTGGCCCTCCTTGATCCAGGTTTGCAGGTACGAGATCTCGTCGGGGTCGAGCTTGCGGCCGGTGCTGGCGTTGTAGGAGGTGAGCCGGTCGCTCGGATTGGTTGTGCAATCGACGTGGACGGTCACGCCGGTGGAGACCCCGGTTCCCGTGACGCCCTGGGTGTAGGTTGCCGTGCCGGTACGGGTCACGCCGTAGAAGTCCACCGCGGCCGCGATGCCGGTGTGGGTTCCGGTCCACGTGTATTGCTTCGTTACCGTGGCGTTGGTGATGGTCGCCGTCTTCGGACACCCGGAAACGACGAAGGGATCCGTGCTGCTGGCCGTGCTGGTGCTCTGGTTGGCCGGCTGAGCGAAACAGAGATCCTTGTTGCCGCTCGGGCGGTAGCAGCGATTGTCCAGGCAGGCCTGGAAGTTGCTGGTCTTGGTGCAGTTGATGAAGTCGTTCGGCGTGTGGTGCATGTCGAGCAGGATGAGCGCCGAGTAGTACTTGAGGCGTTTCGGCGTGATCTTCATGTCCTTGCCGTTGTGCCACCTGCTGCCGCTGGGCGACTGGTACTGCAGCTTCTGCCCTTCCTCCGAGCATTCGGGAAAGTGGGTGTGGAGCCAGTTGACAAACATGTCCGACTTGAAGTTCGGATCCCAGATCCCGTACTCCCCGAGAACGCCGACGTGGGCGCAGCCATGCTGCATGCAGCTATTGGTGTCCGTGCTGGTGCTCGTGCTGGTGCTCGTGCTGGTGCTCGTGCTCGTCGAAGTGGAGGTCGCGGTCGAGGTCGCGGTGCTGGTGCTGGTGCTGCTGCTGGTCGTGGTGCTGGTGCCGCCGCCGGTGGTGGTGCCGGAGCTGGTGCTGGTGCCCGAGCTGGTGCTGGTGCCCGAGCTGGTGTCGGTGCCGGAGCTGGTGTCGGTGCCCGAGCTGGTGTCGGTGCCCGAGCTGGTGCTGGTGCCGGAGCTGGTGCTGGTGGGGGGCGGCGGGGGAGTCTGCGGGTTGCTGCTGTTGACCACGATGCCGCTTTGGACCATGGCGTTGTCGTCGCAGCCGGCCGCGCCCGCGGCGCACAGGGCCGACAGGGGAACGTTGGCCGCCTGCGCGGCGCCCAGGGCGGGGGTCATGGTCACCTCGAGCACGACCCGCGTCTTGCCGTCGGCAGCCACGCCTTCCGAGCGCACCACGAGCGAGCCGTTCGGAGGCGGCAGCCCGGAAGGCGGGTCGCATGTCGTGTCCGTGTCGGTGAGCACCGCGGTCGTCACGGCGCGCTCGCACGTGAAATTACCCATGCGGCAATCGCCCGGATCCTGGCGGATGTACACGGTGTAGTTGCCCATGGTCGGTCGGGAGACCGTCATGTCGGTGCTGGGCAGATCCGCGGTCCGATCCAAGGAGGGGAAGGGGACGTCCCGAAGCGGGCACTCGGTGGCTTGGCAGGACGGGGAGAACCTGTCCACCAGGATGGCGCCGCGGGCCTCGCCTCTGCAGTAGTCTTTGTGGTTGGGTATCTCGTCGTAGCTCGTCGGACTGCCAAAGGCGGCAAGCATGCCCGGCACGGGAGGAACCCAGCTCGGGTCGGCGAGAACCCGGTGGTTGAGAATGCCGCGCGCTCGCTCGATGCCGGCCTCGGCCACCACCAGGGCCTGGTTGCGCAGATTGATGTTGGTGTTCATCTGGATGCTGCCGCTGGTGAGAAACAGGCCGGTCATCCCCAGCCCCAGCAGAGCGACCACGACGATGAGAACCACCATGAGGACCGCGCCGCGGTCCCGCTGGCGACGTCTGGCGTGGCGATTTTTCGCGCTATTCATCGTGGATCTCCTCCGTGCATGCGAGGCTCACAGGGGTTTGTTGTTGCGGGGAAAGACCGTCGTGGTGAGTACCCGGCGGCGGAATTGGTCGGTGGGGCGCGGTGAGGTGTAGCGGTGGTCCTCGATGTCCAGGGGGCCATTGCCCGTGGCGACCGGGTCGATGAGGTCGTCGGGCGCGAGCGTGCGCGCGACCAGCGTGATGCGCACGGCCGTGGGCAGATTGCAGAAGCCGGGGTCGCCCATGGGCGGAAGGACATCGCCGGGCACGTTGTTCCACCACTCGTCGGTGAGGCGGCTGGCGTCGTTCGTGCCCTCGTCCAGTTGGCCGTTGATGGCCATCAGGTTGTGGGCGAGAATGGTCCCCGTGTCGCACGCATAAGACACCTGCAGATCCTCGATGCCCTCGGCCAAGATCTGCGTCAGTGGCTCCCCGGTGCCGGCGTCGGCCAGCTGCCACTGCCGCATCATGAGCATCGGCACGCCGTTTCCCATCTGCTGGATGAAGAAGGACACCCAGGTCAAGGCGCCGAAGTTGCGCACTCCCGCCGAGCCTCCGGTGTAGCCGCCCGGGGGCAACATCGTCCCCACGTTGGCTGGCGGATTCCATGGGATGCTGCCCGGGGGGGAGGGCGCCGGGCTGTTGCCGGCATGGTCCAGGATGTTCCTGGGGTCGGCCTGGGGGATGTTGGTGATCTGGAACGTGGTGCAGCCGCGGTCCGTGACGGGGTCGGTGCCGTAGCCCCAATCCGGGGTCACCAGCATGAGAACGAACTCCCAGGGACGGAACATGTCGCTGGTGCCGGTGCCCGTGAGGGAGATGGAGGCATCGGTGGTGGCGAAGTTGAGGGCCAGCGCGGCGTCGGTGTCCGTGCCCGAGGTTCGGTTGCCGAAGGCGACGGTGAGGATGTCGGTCCGGGGAGGCACGTGCAGCGCCGTGTCGTTCTGGGAGTTGTTGACGATCCAAAGCGGCGGGATCCACTGCCTGTCGCCGGTGTCGCGGTTGTAGGCGCGCAGACCGGTGGGCGGGGCCACGGCGAGATCCAGCTTATTGTGGCTGGGGTCTGGATCGAAGGGCCCGGGGCTGGGGTTGGTGCTTTGGATGCGGGAACCGTCTTGCGCGGCGGCATTGGCGTAGCTGGCCGGCCGCACGCACCCGTACATGCCGCTGCCCGCGGCGCGCGTGTAGCGGGACACGATCTCCATGGCGGCCCACAGGTTCTGCTGAATGTTGAGGATCTTGGTCTGCGTCTCGTAGATGCGCTGCTGGCCGGCGAAGAACATAAAGGTCGAGGCGGCGATGATCGAGGAGATGATCAGGGTGACCATGATCTCGACCAGGGTCATGCCCCGCTCCCGCTTGGCTCTGGCGGTCACCATGACTTCCTCCGCTCGAGATCGAGACGGGTGGTCTTGATCTCGCCGACATCGTTGGTGTAGCTCACGATGACCGAGATGACGTAGGGCAGGCCCACGCCGGTGTCCACGACCTTCCACTGGCGGCGCCAGCGATAGCGGCCCAGCTCGCCGGGCTGGGGGAGGATGGCGTAGCCGCCGCCATCGCGCAGATACTGGCCCTCGGCGTCCACGTGCTCGGGGATCTGCTGCCCCGACGCGTCCTTGGGGTACCAGATGGGGACATCCCCGGCATAGGTGCTGATCACTCCCAGTCCGTTGAGCTGGTCGGCGACTTGCGTATCGGAGCTGCGGCTGTAAAGCTCCTCGATCTTCTGCGAGGCCAGACGCATGGCAACGGCCGCGTCGTTGGCGTTCTTGGAGGCGCTGATGATGGACTGCTGCACCGCGATCGTGCCCAGCAGGCCGATGGTGCCGATGAGCATGGCCACCAGAACCTCGAGCAGCGTGAAACCGTCGTCGCGTTTCATGGCTACTTCACCATCTCGCTTGAGGAGACGAAGCCGGTCAACCAGCGGACGGAGATCCGAAAGAAGGCGTCGGGGTGGTGCGCCGGCAGGATCTCGTTGCGGATGAAGACGAACCGGTCCGTGTTGCCGGAGACGCTGCCCAGGGTCGAGAAGGCGATCTCGTTGCTGGGCCGCGGTGGCGGCTCCTCGGGCGGCGGCGGCGGCGCGGCCGCCGCCGACAGGGTGGAACTCTGGCCGGTGGGCGGTGGGTTCGGCATTGTCTGGACATCCCAGATGGCGACCGTCTGGCCGTCATCGGCAAGCGGCCCCGGTATGCTGGCGAGCTGGGTGTACCTCGGGTTGGTGCCGGGCGGCTCCTCGCGAAACATGTCCACGTGCGTGCGGTAGAGCATCACGTGCACGGGGCAGCGGTCGCCCATGGCCTGGAAGCGCGCGCGCTGCAGGGTTTGCGCGACGACCTTGGCCCAGTCGCGGCCCTTGCGCGCCTTGTTGTCGCGCGTGATGAGCGGCGTCGAAATCGCCGCGAGCAGCGAAAGAATCACCACGACCACCATGGCTTCGGTCAGGGTGAAACCCGCGTCGTCTTTCCGGCCCGTCAACATGGTGTCCCCAGATGTATGCCTGCAAACATGCGGCCAACCGAGATCGTTGGACTTTCCGCTCTGATCATAGGTCATACATCGGCAGCACTAGGAAAACATTTCATGGGGCGCAAACTGGTGCGTGGGGCCAGGTGGGAGGACTCCCACAAGGTGAGTGACGGCGCGGCCCGCCGGCGGAACGGACCACGGTCTCAGCGCGGCGGTCGGCGCGCTTCGCGGAACCAGGCCCGGTAGTCCTGCATGCGCGCGCGCTGCTCTTCGGGCGCGTGGCGCTGGCAGGTGTCGTAGTCGGGGGTTTCGGCGCCGGCGCCCCAGCGGATCTCGACACAGTCGTTCGGGTTGTAGGCCATCTCGAGGGCGGTTCGTCGCGCGAAGATGTCGGCCACGGTCAGACGGAAGCGCGAGCCATCGCTGCGGCGGTATTCGATGGCCCGTTCGTGGATTTGCTTGTCGTGCAGGGCCTCGATCTCCTTGCGCACTTCCTCGGGCTTGCGGCCGCCCAGCTCGAACAGCTCGGGGTGCTGGGTGATGCGCGCGGGCAGGCCGGCCAGCACGCGCATGGCGACAAGCAAGCGCAGGTCGCGCGCCGGCGTGGAGTAGTCTTCCCACGGCCCCGTGGTCTCGAAGATCTTGGGCCCCACCGGCATGGGCACGACGGGATTGCGCTTGTCGCGCATGAAGCGCTCGCCGTTCTCGACCGAACCCACCCGGGTGGCGAGCTGCTCGACGAGCGCGTTCATGGTTTCGGCGTAGGCGGCGCGCGCGTCGAGGCCGCGTGGGTTGATGAGCTTGGCCAAGCGGGCGTAGAAGGCTTCGCGCTCCAGCTCGGCCTGCTCGGCCGAAAACGGGGCGAAGCGCGGGTCGGCGGCGAGCGCGCGGTTGGTCAGGGGGAAAAGCTCCTTGTCGGGGCCGCGCACGATGGGCCGGAAAGCCTTGAACCCGGGTCCGGCGCTCTTGCTGTCGCTTTCGAAAAGGAAGTTGCCCTCCCAGAAGCGCTTGCGGCCCACGGAGTTGTCCGGCTGGCCGTCGACGGCGAAGAGCAGGCCGCCGCGTTCGGGCGTCTGCTCGACCCAGGTCGTTAGCATGAGGACGTGGCCGTAAGGATCGGCGTAGATGGTGCCCGGCCGCAACGCCTTGCGCGCCAGCGCCACGGGATAGAAGTCGGTTTCGTCGTCCCGCAGCGCCGTGCGCACGCTGCCCGACTGGACTCGGTTGGCGAGCACGCGCAGAAAGCTCCTGAAGCGGTCGAGGGCGGTGCTGCCCTTGATCCTCTCGTTGGCCATCTCGTTGTGCAGGATGGGGCCGCATTTTGGCGGCCGGTTCCTCTTGCCGCGATCGCAGTCGCGCAGGGCGAAAGGCAGGGCCAACTTCCAGGCGAAGTAGGCGCGCAGGTAGTAGGGCAGATCGGCGCAGTCGGGCTCGGCGCGCGGTATCTTCCGATTCTTGGCATCGTCCTCGCGCAGCCCGAGATGGCCCCACAGGAAGTTGCGCGCCGGATCGTGCAGCACGGGAGCCAGCGACGGGAATGCCAGCGTCGCCTCGGCCGGCGCGTCGAACAGGCGCTCGATCCAGGCGGAGAAGAGATTCTCCATGTCGCGGTTCCATGCCCGGGTGGCCCGCCAGGCGCCGGGACCGTCCGGACGAGGCCCTGGTCCCCCGCGGCCGCGCGCCTGGACCGAGATGCGCCGACAGGCGATGACCTCGTCGTCGCGTCGCAGCTCGACGCGGAGGTTGCCGGGCGCGCTCGGCCACAGCTCGGCCGCGAAGCTCCAGGGCGGCCCGCCGCGCACGGAGGTCGCGGGCTCGTGGTCGGGCTGGCCCCGCACGGCGACGCGAAGCTCGCCCTGGCGCCGGTCCTCGCTTACGGCCAGAACGCGCAGCGGGCTCTTCGCCGTCGGGATCAGGGGCGACCACCAGATGCGCGTGCCCGCGGATTCGCGGCAGGGTTTCTCTTTGGCGTGGGCGAGGCCACCCGTCAGCAGGGCGACGACGAAAGCGGCGATGGGAATTCTCGTGCTGGCCATGGTTGCTACCAATGCGTCGGGTGGTTGCGCCGCCTGATGAACGTGCGCGCGGCGAGTAGCTCGGGGTTGACGAACAGCTTGACCAGCAAGACGCCGGCGAAGAAGCCCCCGATGTGCGCCCACACCGCGACGCCGCTCGAGGTCACGTTCTCGATCGAGGTCACCTGGGGCAGGCCCGCCAGAAGCTGCATGCCGATCCACATGAGCAACACGAAGTAGGCGGGCAAGGTCAGGAAGAAGAAGCCGACGAACACGTGCACGCGCACGCGCGGGTAGAGGATAAGATAGGCGCCGAGCACGCCGGAGATGGCGCCCGAGGCCCCGACCATCGGCGCCGCGGACGCGGGATTGACGGCGATTTGCGCCAGCGCCGCCGCCAAGCCGCACAGGAGATAGAAGACGAGGAAGCGCGCGCGCCCCATGCTGTCTTCCACGTTGTTGCCGAACACCCAGAGGAACAGGGCATTGCCCAGCAGATGGGCCCAGCCCCCGTGCAGGAACATGGAAAGCAGAGGGGTCAGGATGTTCACGGCTTCGCGATCCACGACGCAGAAAAGCCCCCGGCCGAGCGGCACCGCGGTGCCGAGCGCGGCCCGGCCCGTGATCTCCCCCGGCACCAGGCCCCAGTTGCACACGGTGGCCGAGAGCTGGACCGGGCTGAGCCCCGCGCCTTGCACGAAGATCCACATGGCGCCCAGCGCGGCGAGGAGGAGGACCGTCACCACCGGAAAGCGCAGTGTCGGGTTGTCGTCGCTGATCGGGATCATGTGGCGTAGACTGCCGCCACCTTAGCACGACCGCCATGCGCAGCTTCGCAACCGTAACCTCCAAGGACGGCACGGACATCGCGTACGAGCGCCGCGGCAACGGGCCCCCCCTCGTCATGGTGCACGGCTCGGCGGTGGATCGCACGCGCTGGGGCGGCGTGGTCGACGCGCTCGCCGAGCGTTTCACGCTGTTCATGATGGACCGGCGAGGCCGGGGCCCGAGCGGCGATCGTCCCCCCTACGCCATCGAGCGGGAATTCGAGGACGTGGCCGCCGTGCTGGAGGCGACCCCGGCGCCGGCCCGCGTGCTGGCGCATTCCTACGGGGCGCTCTGCTCGATCGAGGCCGCCCGACTCACGGAGCGCATCGAGCGCCTGGCGCTCTACGAGCCGCCGCTGCCCTTGCCCGGCGAGCCCTCGCGTTTTGCCGCCGCTCTCGGCCAGCGTCTCGCGGACATCTTGGCCACGGGCGATCGGGAGTTGGTGGTGGAGACGTTTTTGCGCGAGGTGCTGCGCATGAGCGCCGCCGAGATCGGGCGCCTGCGCCGGACATCGAGCTGGCCGGTGCACCTGGCCACGGCGGCGACCCTGCCGCGCGAGGTCCTCGCGGCCAGCGCCTACCGCTTTCGCGCCAAGGCGTTCGCCGCCGTGCGCGCGCCGGTCCTGCTGCTCTACGGGGACAAGAGCCCCCCGTACTTGCAGGAAAGCACGCGCATGGCCGCCGCGGCCCTGGCCGGCAGTCAGGTGAAGATCCTGCGCGGCCACGGTCACAGGGCCATGATCACGGGGCCGAAGGTCCTTCTCGAGAAGGTGCTGCCGTTCCTGGGTGGGTAGAGCGAACCGGCAAATCCGCGGCAGGGCGCGGAGGAGGGAACCGGCCGCGACGCTCACCCGGCGGCCAGGCCGAGGCGGCGGATGCGGTCGCAGAAGGTCGAGCGCGAGATGCCGAGGGAGGCGGCCGCTTGTCGGCGGCTGCCGCGGCTGCGGCAGAGCGCCCAGTGGAAGATCGCGGCCTGCATTTCGGCGAAGGTCTTGCCGGTCAAGGTCATGGTGTCGCCCTGGACGAGCGGCGGACGGAAGCTTGCCGCCGAAGCGCGCAAGGGGGCGTCCGCGGCGCGCGAGGCCAGGCCGAGCTCGCGGCAAACCCCGGCGAAGCCCGTATCGAGAGCCAGCGCCGCCCTGTCGATGACGGAGTCGGTCAGGGCGGCGGCGCGCCGGAGGGTGTTGCGCAGCTCGCGCGCGTTGCCGGGCCAGTCGTGGGTCAGCAAGCGCGCCATGGCGTCGGGCGCCAGGACGCGCGGGCCGGACTCGACGGCCGCCTCGGCCAAGAAGTGCTCGGCGAGCAGCGCGATGTCGCCCGGCCGTTCGCGCAAGGACGGCAAGCGCAGCTCGCAACCCGCCAGCCGGTGATAGAGATCCAGGCGGAAGAGGCCGGAAGCGGCGTCGCGTCGCAGGTCGCGCAAGGTGAGCGCCACGACGCGCACGTCCACCGCGATCTCGCCCTGACCGCCCACGCGGCGCACGCGGCCGGTTTCCAGCACGCGCAGGAGCTTGGGCTGCACCTCCAGCGGCAGCTCGCCGATCTCGTCGAGCACCAAGGTGCCGCCCGCGGCCTCTTCGAACCAGCCCAGCTTGCGACCGCCCGCGCCCGTGAAGGCCCCGCGCTCGTGCCCGAACAAGGCGCTCTCGGCCAGCTCGCGCGTGAGCGCGCCGCAGTTGACGGCCACGAGCGGGCCGTCGGCGAGCGCGCTCAGCTCGTGCAGGGCGCGCGCCAGCAGCTCCTTGCCGGTGCCGCTCTCGCCGATGACGAGCACCGGCAGGCGGGTGGCGGCGACGCGTTTGGCCTGTTCGAGCACGCGGCGCAGGCTGGGCGCCTGGCCGACGATGGCGCGCAGGGCGGGTGGGTCCGTGGGGCCGGAAGCGGCTAGGGTTTCGTGCATACCTTGCTTCTCGGACCGCGGCCGGAAAAGTTGCTTGCGGTCGGCTGCTTTGTCAGTCCGTCGCGTCTTCCGCGCGCGCGCGGAAGACGTCGAGCAGCTGCTGCCGGCGGGCGGGGTTGGGGAACAGGCGCTGGCAGCGATCGAGGGT
>JAFGPX010000287.1 GCA_016935975.1 Deltaproteobacteria bacterium | reverse complement strand
CCTATGTCACCGAAGACGCGTGACGGAACCGCTTGGTGCACATGCCAGTGAACACCGACGGAGAATCTCGTGTTTCAACCAGTAGTGGTAGGATCCGGCGCATCTGTGCTGGATCGGGCCGGACTCCCAGATCCTCGCCAGCGCGCGGCTCCGCCCCAAGCAGCATGCGCATGCTGCCCAGCTCGCCGAGACCGTCAGCCAGCAGGCCATAGCCGCCGACGGTGAAATACGCGGTGGCAATATCGAGAGAGAAACCGCGGTGCTCGTCGAGCAGTCCGGAGAGCACCGCGGCCAGGACGTGCTCTTGGTTGTCGATGACGTAGGGAATACGCATCGCAGCTTCTAGGGGGAATGGTGAGCAGCGAGAACCCGGTTCACCTTGGCCTGCAGCATGCGTTCCACGGTCTCCAGATTCTCCTTCGCAGTTTGAAGGTGCGTATCCGCGACCTTGAACCCTGGGTCGTACCTGACCTGCTCGCTCACGTCTTGCAACGTCTTGTACGCGACAACGAACTGGTGCGACTTGTTGAGCTCAGGCGACCTTCTGATCGCCGCAATGCGATCCTCGTGCCGAGCGGCCTGGAACCGCAGGCTCTTGGTGCAGAAGTACGCCTGGACTAGGTGCAGCGCTGCATAGAACCCGACGACGATCTCCCAGTCCCGGTGGGCGGGCAACGCGGGCGGGTAGGCGTCATAGAGGCCGCGCATGTACTGGTAGCGGTCATGGTGGGCGCGCGCATCGGTCATGCTACCGGACGTAGATCGGGCTGGAGGTCAGCGGCACGGCCGCCGAAGGCGACCGCCCCTGGTGGGCGCGAACGTGGGTGTGCAGGGCCAGACGGGGAAGCTGCCTGGCGATACGCTCCTCGGCGTCGAGAACCCCGGCATACACCGCTGGCGCATGCTCCGCGACCACGCAGAACACGTGCTTGGTTCCATACTCGTCGTCCTGCGCGTAGGCGGCCACGATCTGCGGCACGCGTGCCAGCTCGGACGAAATCACATGGTCCGCCAAGGGGAGAACAACGCTGCGCGAGCGCTCCCCGGCCACCACACGGCCGCAATCGGTCCCCTCGCCTGAGTTGGCGAGGATCCATTCGGACGAGTCACTTGCGTCGAGAACGGCTTGCATTTCGCTTCTCCGGCTTCTTGGGCTCGCAGGCGACGATGGTCGAGGCCTTGACCACGATTATGGGATCGCCCAGCGCGTTCTTCCTCTCGGTCAGGACGAAATCGCTTGGGATCACGCGCACCTTGACCAGGGTGCCGTCCTCCAGGCGATAGGTGTTCCAGTCCTCCTTGACCGGCTGGAAATCCATGGCGCGGCCTTGGAGCTTGCGTCCCTGATACTCGATCTCGGTGGGCCTCGACATAGCGCTACCGTACCACAGGCCAGATGCGCGAGCCAAAGCCCACGTCAGCCTGGGTCGCGATCACCATCCAACCTCGCGAGCTTTTCTTCGGCCAGCTTGAGGGGACAGCGGGGCGGAGCGGTCTCGCGGAGGAGGCGGACCTCGTCAGGCGTCAGGCCGTAAAGATCGAAGACCCGGTGGTGGAGGTCGATCTCGAGGGTGCATATATCGCGCGTGAGTCGCCGCATCTCAGCGCGACTCTTGCGCCACGCCTGCACCAGCTTTGCCTGACCCGCAGGCGCAAGCGGGCGGACCCCGCTCTTCCGCACGCAGTCCCCGAGCGCGGCGATGAAGTCAGGCTCGGGGAGAGACGAGAACTCCGCGAGCTTCGTGCCGATCTGGGGCCCCCTGTCACCTCGATGATCGTGGCATGGAACTGGCGCGTCTCTTGCTGCCGTTTCTCTGCCGAGGAACACAGCAAATCCACTGCCCGCTCGATCGCGCTTCGGGGGCCCCCCACCGCACTCGCGATGGGAAGCCCGTCCATGTATGTCGAGTGGAGGCGCCTGGTCTCATCCTTGCCGGGTTGGGCAGTGCGCCCAATCAACCACCAAGCAAGCGCCGAGTTCAGGACTGAGAGCAGAAGTCGATCATCCGTGGGCAGGAAGTAGCACGTGTTATTCGCATAGTGGCCGCCGACATTGAGCGTGAACTCCGAGTGAAACGCCAGATCCTGGTAGACGATCTTTGGCCGCTCGAATCTGTCGTAGTAGTCGATCGTGTCCTGAAGCTCGAACCATTTGTACGATCCAGGCTTCCGTCCTGGCCACTCCCCCTGCTTGTCCTTGTCCCAGTCGGCAGGCCTCGGTTCGAGTTGCTTTCTGAACTGCTTCAGGTGCGCGAGGATCGAGGGGTACTTCCGAATGTCGATCCCCCGACGAGCGAAGATCATCCACTGTCCGTCCCAGTCCGACTGCCAGCGACTGATGTTCTCGCCGCGCAGGAACGGCTTGATGATTTCCCTACAACTGGGATCCTCCTTCACCAGTCGGTCGCGCGTGGCTTGGTCGACGAGGAAGGCATCGTTCAGCCCTGTCTTGATGCCATAGAGAGGCGAGCAGCCGACATACTTCTTGAGCGGCACGCCCGCGGCGCGGATCTTCTCCATGAGCGCGTACTCGTCCTCCCCCATCAACCACCAGGTT
The DNA here is from genome assembly GCA_016935975.1 of Deltaproteobacteria bacterium. GTDB lineage: Bacteria > Myxococcota_A > Polyangia > Fen-1088 > Fen-1088 > Fen-1118. The sequence goes on along the minus strand of JAFGPX010000287.1, from coordinate 4,863 downwards.
TCCGGGCGGAGCTGCCGATGGGCGACCGACTTGCGCTTGCGTTTTGCGTAGTCGAACAGGTCGAAGTCGTCGCCGCTCTCCTTCAGATCTTCACGCCGGACGAAGGTGAACGAGACTGGCGCGCCCGTCGCCAATTGGCGGTTCTCGGCCACGACGATGCAAGGAAAAGTGTCGGCATCCGGGAAGAGTGGCGAGTGCCCGAAATCGAGGACCTCGACCGGGGTCGTTTCCGAGGCCAGATGGGTGCGCAGTCTCTCGGCGTAGTCGGCCTTGAACCACTTGTTCTGCACCAGCATGCCCAGCCGGCCGCCGGGCCGCAGCACCTTGAGCGAACGGCCGAGGAAGCAGACGTAGAGATCTGCCTCGCTGTGGAATACCTCGGGGAAGGCGTGCTCGAACATCTGCTTGTCGCGCCTGAGTCCTTCCTGTCGGACCCAGGGCGGATTGCCCACCACGGCGTCGAAGCCACCCTCGGGTAGCCGCTCGATGGTCTGCCGAGTTCCCGGCCGCGGCCCGTAGAAGACCTCGGGGAAGCCCAGCTCCCAGTGGAAGAGCGCCCGCGCCTCGGATGCCTTCGCGACCTGGTCCAGTTGTTCGCGCTCGGCCGGAGCGAGGCTCAGCCGGTACTTCTTTCTCCCAGCCTCGTCGTCGGCCCAGAGGTATTCGCTCACCCGGTCCTCCTGCAAGAACCGTACGGCCCACGAGTCGGCTGCGCGAACGAGCTTCTTGCTCTTGCTCGTCGATTGCTCCGTCGCAGGCCCGTCGAGGACATCGCGGCAGAAATAGACGTCCAGGACCCTCGCCGGGGCAGCGAGCGCGTCCGCGGCGCGCGCGTAGGCGGTGCGCGACTCGCGAACCTGGGCCGCGGTCACGTCCGGCATGGCGCCGACCTGAGCCATCATGTCGACCGCCAGCTTTCGGCCGGTGAACGCGCTGCCGAGCAAGGCGTGGCCAGTGGTACGGCAGGCATCATCGACCTCCTTGACCGTCGTGCCGAGCAGGGAGTTGCCGCGACGCAAATGGTGGTCCAGGAACGAGAGCGGCGCGCCGAGCGTGAAGCAATCGAGCCAAAGCGAAACCTTGGCCAGCTCGACGGCCATCGGGTTGATGTCCACGCCGAAGATGCAGCGCTTGAGCACGTGGCGTTTCAGCAGGTTGACGTCGGTCAGCTTGCCCGCGTCGATGTCGATGCCCAGTTGCTCCATCTCATCGAGGATGCCGGTGCGCAGGTGCTGGGCGTGGGCGAATACCGGATTCCAGCCAAAGCCGTTCAGGAAATCGAGCAACCGGTCGGTGACGTAGTCGACGGCCTCGACCAGGAAGTGACCCGAGCCCATGGCGGGATCGAGAACGCGAAGACTGAAGACCTCGTCCACCAGAGCGCCCCAGCGATGCTCCACTGCCGGGCCACTCTCGTATTTCGAGGGCTTCTCCCCCTTGTTCTTCGCCAGCGCGATCATCTCGCGATGCCACCGTTCGGCCTCGCGCAGCTTCGGCCGCAGATCATCGAGCTTCTTGTCCAGCACCGGCCCGACCGTGCACGCCACGATGTAGCAGACAACGAAGTCCGGCGTGTAGTACGAGCCCGTGGCCTTGCGTTCACGTTGATCGTTCTCCAGGTAGACCTCGCCAGGGGCGATGACTCGCTCGCGGGCGTCGCGACCACTGCCTTCCCGCAGGATGGTCTTGTTCCCGGCGCGTGCCGCCTTCAGGGGCAGATACTCCTCGGTCCGCTTGCCTCTGACGATGGCGAGTGGCTCCCGTGCCATGCGGAGCTTGAATTCGAGCAGCCCCTCGTAGATCGAGCCAAGCTGGCGAACCCCGAGGGACTTGTAGTCGATGAAGGCCAGATCCTTGCGCTTCTCATCGACATCGCGGCCCAGCCAGTCGAGTGCCAGCGCCAAGTCACGGTCCGAGATGCGCGACGACGCCAAATACCGAGCGACTTCTGCCTCAGGCGCGGCGTCACCCGGCGCCGGGTTCGAAATGAAGAGCCCCCCATTGTAGGTGGGCACGTTCAGCGTGGGATCGCCGAGATCCACGATCGCGAAAAGGCCGCACAGGCGCTTCCAAAGGTCGAACTTTGTGTCTGAGTACGTGGCCTCGATACGCCGTCGCTGGTCGTCTCCGGCGATGGGCCCCGCGACGACCGCGATTTACTCACGCATCGCCAGCAGGCTCTTATCCCGGTAGCCGCGCGGTTCGCGCACGGGGAGCAGATCGCGGGCCTCGGCGTAGAGGAAGAAGAGCAACCGATAAAGCAAGACCAGGGTTGCATGGAAGGCCGCATCCAAATCCTCCTGGTCCATGCCCTTGCCCGTCTTGCGACCGGCGAGCAGGCCTTGGGCGAGCCGTGGGAAGACGGCGGTGAAGACCCGGTCCTTGAGGCTTTCTTCCAGCTCTCGGGCATACCGCTCGCTGCCCTTGAGAACCCTGTCAAGAAGCCCATCGCGGGGAAAAGATGCAGCTCGGAAGAGCAGCCAGAAGTACCGGAAGGCCTCCGCCGGCGCGGCCGCGTTGGCCGCCAGTGCCTCCTCGAGATCGATCTCGTAATAGCTCGTCGCTCGTGACCGAGCGTGCTGCGAGTAGAGCCGCCACAGCTTACCGTTCGTCATGATGACCCACGGCGCCTCGCCAGCTTCGAGAAGGCTGACCACCACCGCGCCGGGGTTCTCGTCGCCGGTTCGAGTATCCCGAACCGGATCCTTGGCGTCGAGGGCGCGATTCCACGGGTACACCAGGCACAGACCTAGCGGCCCCTTGCCCCCGGGAGCGAACAACCGATAGTCAGGCTCGTTGGCCGAGCTGTCCGCAGATTTCCCGGGCTTGCCGATGAACCCGAGCGCCGTCAGCGCCGGTTCGAAGAGATCGGTCCTCATGACCACCTCGTCCTGCTTGGCCAGGCGCGAAGCTGCCCCGTCATAGAGGGTGTGTAGCCGCTCGTACACCGGACGTGGATCTTCCGACCACTCAGGCTCCTCCCGCAGACGCGTCGTCAAGAAATGGTCCGAGAACAGCGCCCGGTCGTTGAAGAAATCCTCCGACCAGTAGGCGACGGTATAGGCGCCTCGCATCTTCTCGGCTTGCGCCCATCGATCGGCTTCCGTCCAGGTCAATCGTCGCAGAACCCGAAGATCCACCGCGGACGGTTTGCGCCTGTTGACCGACAAGACGCGCGGCCTTCCCAGCACGCTTGCCCGATCCTTGCCGGCGCCCAGCCCCGCCAGACGATCCAGAAAGACGAAGTCGATTCTTTCCCAGTCGCTCGTCAGGACGAGGAGGAACTCGCCTTGCCGATTGCGTAGCGCCCGCACAAGAGCGCCGGTGTGTGCAACCGTTACGGAACGAAGATGGAACAGGTAGACATGGAAATCGTCCTGCTGGGTGGCGACGCGTTCGACGGAACGGATGGGCCGAAGCGCAGCTTCCGAGTCCAGCCCGAGGTGTTCCGGCTGCTGCTGGCACCTCTTGTTTGTGTTCCAGCCAAGGCGTCCGAAGAAGGCGGCGATAGCATCAGCCGAGGCGAGATCCTGGATGTCCCGTTCCTGGAGGTCCACATCGATGGTCATCGCGTAGACGATTGTACACAAGGCACAGGACCCTCGATAGCGCGGCCCGCCCGCCCGAAATGGACGAGGGATCCCGTGGAGGGGTAGTCTGCGATGTAGGTCATTCCCCCTGGGATCGTCGATGATCATCCCCCGCGTCACTGCGTTACAGCCAAGGCTCACGCCGGGGACGCTCGTCTACCGTGGGTTCTCCGACCCCGACGAGTATCGCGAAGCCGGTCGGATTGGCTTCACTCCCGAGAAGCCGATTTCACCTGCGGTCGGAGCGAACTGGTTGTCGGCATTTCACGGTGCGGAGACGCTCGACCACGTTCGCAATGTCATACGGTACAGATTCAAGTCCTTCAGCTTGGACGAGGAGATCGCGTGCTACTACGCGACTTGGAGCAAGAAAGGAATCTACCACCGTCAAGGCTGGGTCGCCGCCTACCGGCTGCCGGTGTTGCAAGGGCTTTCCGCCGGCGGAGGCGAACCGGAATGGTACGAAACGCCGGATGGAAGCGTTGTTTGGGTGGACCCACGGTCACTTTCGCCCGTAGCAGCCAGGAGCTTTCCCGCCTGGGCAGAAATGAGAAACCTCGCGCAAGGGGATAGCGAGATCCTCCTGGCCAAGGGGACGATCCGTCCCGTGAGCATCCGAGAAGTCCGGCCGAGCGACTGTCGAAAGACCCACCGGCCGTGGGCAGGACACCACATTGAGGTCCTGTAGGTGGAGACGATCATGCACTTCCGCCGTTTCTCGGCCGCGCCGAGCGCGATCGACGTCCCGACGTGGAAGCAACGAAATCGAGTCCTTCGGGGGGAATGCCGCCGCGCTCAACGTGATCGCTGACCCGCGGAACTGCGTGATCGTTTCCAACCTTGAGCGGAAGAGGAAGGGCGACCGGCTGGTCCCGCTGCTGCCAGAAGTACGCGGACTGATCCACCTCGTCCGGGGTGAGAGGGTTCTGCTCGACGCCGACTTCGCCAGGCTCTACGGCGTCACGACCGGCAATCTCAACAAGGCCGCACGGCGAAATCCACGGCGTTTCCCCGCTGACTTCATGTTCCGGCTGACCGACAACGAGGCCCGAGCTTTGGTCTTCCAATTTGGAAGATCAAACGATCGTGGGGGGCGCCGACACAACCCCTACGCCTTCACCGAGCAGGGCGTGGCCATGCTCTCCACCGTGCTACGAAGCGATCGTGCCATACAGGTGAACGTCGCCATCATGCGCGCCTTCGTCGGTCTGCGCCGGATGCTTGCATCCAACGAGGCCCTGGCCCAGAAGCTCGCGGAGCTGGAGCGTCGTCT
>JAFGPX010000286.1 GCA_016935975.1 Deltaproteobacteria bacterium | reverse complement strand
TCGCGGCGGCCAGGAGCTTGGCCAGCAGCGGGTCTTTCTCGCCCATGGTCTCGTCACCGACGACGGTCACCTCGCCATCGCCCGGGGGTGGGCACGAATCGCGATGAGCGCGTGACACCGTATGCGCACAGGCCCGATGGCGGAAGGCGGCGGACCGCAGCGTCCGTCCGCTACGGGCAGCTCGCGCCGGCCGCGGCGTCCACGAATGCGACCATCTCCTTCGTCACGCCGTTGCCCGCGCCGTCCTTCACCGCCAGCTTCCACGCGGCCAGCCCGCAGGCCGTGGCCTTGAAGGTGGCGGTCTTGCCCGAGATGCTCACCGTGCCGTTGACCACCTCCGAGGACGAGTAGCTCGGGCTACTGGTGTAGCCCACGAAGGTTTGGGCGAGATCGATGGCGACCTCGGCGCCGGGATTGGTGAAGAAATGGGGCTTGGCCATCCACTGCAGGTAGTCGTCGAGCCGGGTGTAGCCGTCGCCGTCCGGGTCGGCGTTGCCATCGGAGAAGTCGCCGGCCTGGGAGCTGGGATTGCTGCCAACTTGCTTTTCCCAGAAGTCGGGCAAGCCGTCGCCGTCGCTGTCCCAGCTCGCCTCCCGCGTCTCGCTCGGGTAGCTCTCGTAGCCGCCCACGTCGGACTCCTTGTCGGGCAGGCCGGGCTTGCCCGACACGCTACCCTTGTAGGTCGTGGTGCCGTCGAGCGTCTCCTTGACGACGCGCGCGTCGTGGTCGTCCAGGACCGGCTGCGTGCAGCCGACGTCGGAGAGCACGTCCTTGAAGGCTTCGCCGGCCGTCTGGATCTTGGCATACGACGGGAAGAAGGGACTTGCCACCCACGGACTGTACCCGTCGGGCGTGCCCGTGTACTTGCGTCCTTTGTCCTGGCTCGACTCGTCGAAGTAGCCGGGCATGACGTTGCCCGCGAAGTAGTACTTCTGCGTGCCCGGGAAGCTCTCATACTGGGCGTTGAGCGCCACGAAGATCGCGGTGGCGGCCCCGGGCCGGTAGTAGTTGTTGACGAAGTTCACCTCGTGCGCGCCGCCGTCGGTAGCCCGCCCGCCCCAGTTGTAGACCACGGTGTTGAAGATATCGAGGCGCCCGGCGAAGTTGCCGTCCGCATCCAGGCCGCCCGCCAGGCTCCAGTTGCGGCCCTCGCAGTGGGCCAGCAGGTTGTGGTGGAACGAGCCGACGTCGCCGCTGATGCTGCCCGCGTAGCCATGCTCGGTGCCGGCCGGGTAGTTTTCGTGGCCGGCGACGTTGAGCGCCTCGGAGATCAAGGTGCGCTGCAAGGTGATGTTCTTGCCCGAGCGCGAGCTGAAGGCCTCGTCGATGGTCCAACTAATCGAACAATGATCGACGATGCTGTGATCGCTGCCCTGCAGGCCCATGCCGTCGAAGGTGGCGCCGGCGCCCAGCCGGACGCGCACGTGCTGGATCACCACGTCGTGCGCCCCGCTCGTGCCGAATGGCGCCGAGCGAATGCAGATCCCCTTGCCGGGCGCGGTCTGCCCTGCCACGGTGATGTAACTCTGCGCGAGGGTCAGGCGGGAGGCGAGCTTGATGATGCCGCCCGTGTCGAAGACGACGGTGCGCGGTCCCACGTCCGTCTCGACCGCGGCGCGCAGGCTGCCCGGCCCCGAGTCATTCAGGTTCGTGACGTGCACGACCACGCCGCCGCGGCCGCCGCGCGCGAAGCGGCCGTAGCCCTCGGCCGAGGGGAAGGCCAGGTGTCGCGGCCGGAAGTACCAGATCGTGCTCGGCGTGGCCACGTTCTGCGCGGTGATCTCGTCGATGCGCCAGTAGGTGGTTTTCAGGCTGTCGACGGCGGCCAGCTTGTAGCTCGTGCCCGTCTGATTGCCCCGAAAGAAGGGCGACGAGCGCGTCGCGCTCTGCAGCGCAACAAGGTCGTCACCCACGTAGACGTCGTGCGACACCGCGGTGCTCGCGGCCTTCCAGGATAGCGTCGCGCTGCCCGCGTCGCAGTCCACGTGCTCGTCCCCGTTCTCGGGCGATGGCTGGCTCGCCTGGTCGGCCGGGTTGGGCACGTTGAGGTCGAAGCCGTTGATCATGACGTTCTTGCTGGCGGCGCTCGACGAGATCTCGGCGCGAAACAGAATGACCACGTCCTCGCCGGCCTGGGCGTCGAACTGCAAATACACGGTCTTGGCGCTGGCCGTGGTCAAGGCCCGGATGCTGGGCAGAGCCCCCGCAATCTCGACGGTGTCGCCCATGAGAACGTCGATGGGCGCGGCGCTGGCCACGTTCCCGGTCTGGTTGATGTAGGCGAGCAAGCTGTGCGGACCCGCGGACAGCCCCTTGATGGTCATCTGGATCTGGGCCCCGGCCTCGCCGCCGTCGACCGTCAGGCCGTCGCCCAACAGACGGGCGTAGTTGGGCGCCTGGATCGCCGCCTTCTGCCAGTCGGACCGCAGGGCCGTGCCGTTTGCGCCGGCCTTGGCGAAGGTGAAGGTGATGCCCGCGAAGGTGTTCGAGATGCTGGCCGCGCTGGTGACGGGCCAGGCGGTGTAGCCGATCTCGCTGACCTCGCTCGTCGGACGGCCTTGCATGTCGAAGTCCACCTTGACGACCGGGCCTGCGATCGTCACAAGGGTCGGCGCCGGGCCGCCGCCGGCTCCCGTCGCGCCACCTCTGCCCGTCGCGCCGCCGGCGGGCGACCGGCCGCCGCTGCCGCCCGCGGCGCCGCCACCGGTGACCGAGCCACCCGCCGCGGATCCTCCGGCCACGCCGGTCCTGCCGCCGGTCGCACCTGTTGCGCCTCCCGTCTGGCCGGTCGCTCCGCCTGCGCCGGCGCGTGCGGCATCCGTGGCCGCATCCGGCCAAAGCGTGTCTCCGCCGCCATCGCGGCCCGTGCCGCCGGATCCCCCGGTCGTGAGCGCAACGCCCCCACCGCCTCCCGACCCTGCGCTCGCGCTGCCGCCCGAGCCGAGCGCGCCGCCTGCGCCGGCCTTGCCTGAACCCCCAGCTCCCGTGCCCGCACCGGAGGGGCCCGACGAGCAAGAGGCCACGAACAGCAGCGCCATTGCCGCGGCAGCAGCCGCGAGAACGCGGGCGAATGAGTCGCGCATGGTCATTCTTGACGCTGCCCCGAGGGGCCTTTCGCTCTCGAATAGTGAGCCGGCGGCCGGGGGAAGGGTCACCAAAGAGCACGACGCGCTGTGGCCCAGGTGGGCACCGTTTGGACGCGATCGGCTTGACCTCATCGAAGGATGTTGCTGCATGAACACCCCGCGCACCGACCGCACTGCCTCTGTCGCCGCTGCCCTACCCACCCTGCTGGCGGCAGCTTTGTGCCTGGGGCCGCTGTCCTGCAATGACGGTGGCCAAGGCGCCAGGTCGACCGGCACCGGAGGCAATGGCAGCGGTGGCGCGACCGGCACCCCCGGATCGGGAGGAGCCGCGGCAGGGAGCGGCGGACGGACGACGACAGCGACCGCCGCGGGCGGCGCGAGCAGCGGAGGCTCCGGCGGCTCCGCCACGGGCGGCACCGTGACCGGCCCGAGCGGGACCGGCGGCCGGGGCTCGGGAGGAATCGCTCGCGGCACGGGCGGCGCGATCCCGACGGGCGGCCTGCCAGGCAGCGGCGGCACCGGATTGACGGGCAGGGGCGGGGCCACGGCCGCCGGCGGCGCGACGGCTAGCGGAGGAGCTTCCGGCGTCGGAGGGGCAACCGCTATCGGCGGCCGATCCGGCGTCGGCGGGGCCACGGCCACCGGCGGCGCGGGTGCCAGCGCTGGCACTCGTGGCACGGGCGGCGCGACCGGCGCCGGAGGAACGCTGCCGGCGAGCGGCGGAGCGGGCGGCGGCACGACTGCCCCAGCCTGCTCCGAGCCTCCGGCCCCAAGCCCCTTGCTCGGCTGGGCCTCCCAGCCTGGAGCCGGCTACGGCGGCACGAGCATCGCGACCACGACCGGCGGCGGCGACGCCGCGCCCGTCACCGTGACCAGCCTGTCCGCGCTCGGCAGCGCGGCGGGCGGCTCCACGCCCGCGGTGATCTACGTCAAGGGCGTCCTGCAAGCCGGCACGCTGAAGGTCGGCTCGAACAAGACCATCGCCGGCATCTGCGGGGCCGAGATCCACGGCCACGTCTCGATGAGCGGCTCGGCCAACGTCATCTTCCGCAACCTCAAGGTCGTCGGCTACGACTGCAGCGACAGCCCCAGCGAGTGCAAGGGCGGGGCCGACGCCATCAGCGTGGTCGACAACGCGCACCACATCTGGTTCGACCACTGCGACGTCTCCGACGGCTCGGACGGCAACCTCGACATCACCAACGGCTCGGATTTCGTCACGGTGTCGTGGACCAAGTTCTCCTATTCGTCCAAACGCAGCGATCCGTCGAGTGGGGCGTCGGGCCACCGCTTCTCGAACCTCATCGGCGCGGCCGACGCGGTCCCCGAGGACGGCGGGCACCTCAACATCACCTGGCACCACAACTGGTGGGCCGACAACATCGACCAGCGCATGCCGCGCTCGCGCGCCGGCAAGATCCACGTAGTCAACAACCTGTTTTCGGCGAGCGGCAACAGCTACTGCACCAACTCGGGGTATCAATCGTCCTTGCTGGTCGAAAGCAACATCTACATCGGGGTGAACAACCCGCTCCAGGAGGACGGCAACGGCAACATGCTGTCGCGGAACAACGTCTTTACCAACACGACCGGCTCGAAGACCTCCGGCGGCTCGGGCTTTTCTCCACCCTACCAACTCACCCCCGACGGCACGACCAACCTCGAAGCCACTCTGCGCAGCCAGGTCGGCCCCAAGTAGGGCGCGTCCATCGTCGCGCAGATGGTGCTACGGCTGCCACCCGCCGAGCACCACGGTCGGGTCGCGCATCGAGGCCGCCTGACTGGCGCCGATTTGCGTGCCGCCCGTCCGCCCGCTGGTGGAAAGCGGGTTGCCCGACGCATCGGTGCTCTGGTACTCCCAGAAACGGAGCTGGGACGTGCTGCCGCCGCCCGTGACCGTCCAGCCGGCGCCGGCCACGCCGGTCATCTGGCAGTTGATGTAGGCCACGTGGCTGCCCGGGTACACGCTGACGTCGATGCGCGCCAGCATGTTGTCCTTCGACGCGGAATCGACGGTCAGCTTGCAGTCGACGAACACGTAGCCGTAGGCGCCGGCCGCGTTGCGCGCTTGCACGATCACGCCCGACCGTCCCACCGTGCGGATCTCGCACTTGTTGAAGTAGACGGCGCCGGTGCCCCAGATGTAGTCCACGTTGCCGGCGATGAGGCAGTTCTCGGCGTAGACGCGTCCGTCCCAAAGCAGGGTGTCCTGCAGGCTCCACAGGTCCACGTTGCGCACGATGCACTTGTCGCAACTCTTGAGGCGCAGGGCCTCGGCCTGGCTGCCGCCCTGGGGCGTGAGGTTCTTGATGGTCAGGTTCTCGATGACAAGGCCATTCGCGCTCTCGAAGCTGAGCAAGCAGCGGTTGGCGGTGCCGGCCCCGTTCGGGTTGGAGCTCTGCTGGTTGCTGTTGTTGGTGCCGACGATCCGGGTCTCGGCGCGATCCGCGCCGGAAATGGTGATGTTGCTCTTCTTGTAGACCCGCATGATCTCGTGGTACGTGCCCTGGGCGACGTTGATGGTCGCGGCCGCGGTGTTGTTGGCCGGCAGCGCGTCGGTCGCGCCTTGCACCGAGCAGAACTGCCCGCTGCCGTCGAGCGCGACGCTCAAGGTAGACAGGTTGCCGGGCGCGGCCGCCGCGGTGGCGAAGCGCCAGGCGGTCGAGCCGGTGATGGACAGGGTGCCGCCGCCCGGCGGCTTGACGGCCCCGGCATCGACGGTGACGTAGTAGGTCTGGCCATACGCGAGGGCCTGGTTGTTCAAGTAGACGACCGCGGCATTGCCGTCGACGAAGACCGGCCGCAGCAGCACAAGATCGGTGCCGCCGATGGTGTCGGTGATGGTCGACGCCGCCATGTCCACCGACGCGACAACGGTGCCCGACGAGCCGTGGACCTGGATCTTGCCGCTCGTGCCCAGCGTGGGAGCGCCGGAGAAAGTGATGCGCAGGGGCGGATCCGGACAGACATTCGTCGCGCCGGGCGCCGGAAAGAGCGCCGTCACGCCCGCGGGAAGGCCCGCCGTGCTGCCACCCGTGCCCGTGCCGCCGGTTCCCGCGCCTCCACGCCCCGCGCCTCCGGTTCCAGCCCCACCGGCCCCGCCAAGCCCGGCGTCGGCCGTGCTCGCGCCCCCCGTGCACGCGCCCGCCGTGCCACCGCCTCCGCGACCGCCGGTGGCGCCCCCGCGACCGGTATTGCCGCCGGTTCCGGTCGCGCCCCCGCGGCTGCTCGCGCCACCGGTGCCACCGCCCGCGCTGCCGCTTCCGGTCGCGCCTCCCGTTTCGCCGAAGCCCCCCGAGCCCGCACCTCCGGCGCTGGTCGTTCCGCCCGTAGCGGACGCACCCCCCGTGCCGGCGCCTGCCGCGCCGCCGGACCCTGTCTTGCCGCCCGATCCGACCGCGCCGCCCGCGCTGCTGGCCGTGGCTAGACTCCCGGCTCCACCTTGGCCACTCGTGGGGGATCTCGAATCACCGTCTCCGCAGGCGACCCAGCCAAGAAAGGCCAGAAAAGCGGCGAGATTTCGGGCTTCGCGTTGCATGGTGGGTTTCCTGCTGAGAGTGGCCGCCGCGACCTCGCAACCTCCTGCACGAATGCGGCGGAAGCGCCTGTCGAGAAAATGAGTCTGCAGGCATAGTCTCCTCGACGTCCGCGAAATGGCTCAGAAGCAACTGCCGCCAGATCCCGCGGGCATCGGGGCTTGGCACTGCTTGCCACGTCCCGGGTGGGCCAAACCGGGCTTCCCCTCCGATGGCTGCCGATGCTCTCGCCTGGCTCTTGACAGGCCCCGGGCCCGCTCGTATCAAGGTTCGATGAGAGCTTGTCTTGGGTTTCCTTGCTTGCGGGCCGGGGTCGGCTGTCGCGGGGCTTGCGACGTCGTTCGCCCAGGAGTGGCGCAGCTCGTGGCCCTGGTTCTGTTGGCGGGTTTGGCACGGCCCGCGCGGGCGGGCAACGACGAGCTGGAACAGGCGAAGGCACACGCACGCAGGGCCGTGGCCGCCTCGAATCTAGGCAACCACGCCGACGCCGCCAGGGAGTACGAGGCGGCCTACATGAAGAGCTTCGACGTCAACACGCTCGTCGATGTCGGGCAGGCATGGCAGCTGGCCGGCGATCACCAGAAGGCCCTGACCGCGTTTCGTTCCTATGTTCGCGTCGCTCCCCAGGGCGAGCGGCGTGCCCTTTGCGAGGCGAAGATCAGGGAGCTTGAGGGGCAGCCCGGGGCCGGGCCTTATGCGGGCGCCATGGCGCCGCCGATGCTCGCAGCCCCTCCGCCGAGCGGGCCGCCGCCCATGCCGCCGCCCCTACCCCCTTACGCCGTGCCCGCCGCGCCCGCCACGGATTTCCGGGGTGGCCAGGCCGGCGCGACGGTCGTGGTCGATGCCACCCCCTTCTACGCTCACTGGCCGTTCTGGGCCGTGCTCGGCGCCGCGGTCGTTGCCGGCACGGTCGCCGGTGTTCTCTACGTCTCGCAGGACACCGACCTCGACATGCCCGTCACGACCTACGGAACGAAACAGTACTAGGGGCATGACCATGAAGCTGCGAAAACCGATCCTGGGCTCTCTGGTGCTGCTTGCCTGTTCGCGCTCGCCGCAGGACGCGGGCATCGTGCTGAACGTCGACAGCGATGTCACCGCGGACCGGGCCGTGATCGACCGTGTGGCCGTGTCGGTCGACGGCAAACGACAGGTTTGGGTGCTTCTGCAGCCTCTGCCGGGCAGCCTGGGCATCAAGACCAGCCCGGGAACCAAGTCGGTCTTCGTCGAAGGCCTGGCCAATACCGTCGTGCGCGGCGTGTGGTCCGGCTCGATCGTGGCGAGCAAGGGATCCGTGGTGGTCAAGGACGTGCACCTGGCTTGCGCCTACTGCGCCGACGCCGGCTCGGGAGCGACCGACGGCGGAGGCGGGACGGTGGGCAGCCTCGACGGTGGCCGAGGTTCGCTCGACAGTGGCGGCGGCGAGGCTGCGGGCGGCGACGCCGGCGACGCCGGCCGGGGCGGCACGTCGGGCCAAGGCGGCCGGACCGGCTCACTCGACGGCGGCCCTGGGGCAACGACCGGCACCGGTGGTTTCGCGGGCGCCACCGGCGGCATCGCCGGCCAGGATGCCAGCCTGGGCGGCGCACCCGCCGCAGGCGGAGTGCCGGGCACAGGGGGGGCCTTGCCTGGTGTCGGTGGTTCGACCGGCATCACGGCGCCGTTCCCGGGCAATTTCGCCGTGGCCTCGCAGTTCCAGGTTCCCGCCACCGTGGCGGCTCCCGGAGCGGTCGGCGACACGCTCCGGCTCGTGCACGGGTTCGTCGAAGATCCCGGCGCTGCCATTCTCGACTTCGCCGAGGATGCCGGTGTGCCGGCGCTGGCCGCCCTGCGCGCGGCGCTCCCCGATGCTCTCGAATCGCAGCTCACGGGCTGGATGAACGCGTACATCAAGACCGTGACGGTCAGCGGAATCTCGCCTTACGACCAGCTCGTGTGGCTCGACGGCACGGTTACGGGACTGCTGCTTTCCTGGGGCCTGCAGTCGCGGCTCGCGCTCCCGGTCGGCCTAGCGGGGACACATGTGCCCCTCTCGCTTTCGTTTCCGTCTCCGTCGGTCCCGGTGGTGGTGCCCATCGAGGCCACGGCTCCGGTCACCTCAGGGACCGGCGTCACGGCGATCTTGTCCTGGCCGAACGGGACGGACGGCCCCGCGGTCGTGCGCATCGCGGACCACTCCATGGGACTCCCCTTCGGCCGCTACGCGCTCCAAGCCCTCAACGCCATCCTCCTCGCCGAATACGGCGCGCCCAATCTCGCTGTCTATCTATCCAACGCCGTGGGCTGTCCGGGTATGGCGGCGTACGTCGCTTCTCGCTGTGTCAGTATCGTGTGCGTCGGACACGAGGCCGAGCTGCTCGACATTTGCGAAGGCGGGCTCGCCGAGGGGGCCAGGCAGGTCGAGGCGCAGATCACGAGCATCGACTTACGCGCCATCCACTTCCAGCTCGGCACCGCGACCGCGGTCGGCGCCACGCTGGCGCGTCCCCAGGACGCGACGGCCCTCGTGGACGGCGTTTGGACCGTGACCGTCGACTTCGGCAACGGACCCGAGCCGGCGACCGCCACGTTCTCGGCCTTCGCCGAGAGCGGCGGCTCGTAGGCCACCCGGCCGGGCTCGCCCTTCGGACCCTGCTCAGCTTCCGCCCATGGCCAGACAAGCGGCGGTGCCGTTGGCGAAGCGGATGTCCTCGGCGCACTTGAGGGCATAGGGCTCGCAGAAGCCAGTCGTGCAGTCGTCGTTGCCCGTGCACGCCTCGACCATGCCCAGCCGCGCCACGCAGACGCCGCCGGCGCAGCGCAGAGTCTCCAGGCATGGGGTGGTGGCGCAAGAGCTCTGCAGTCCCGCTTTCTCCGAGCAGAACCAGACGCCGGTGGCGTTGCTGCAGAAAGTCCCTTGCGGGCAGATCTCGCCGATGTTGGCGCAACCGGCGCCGGGCGCGACCACCTTGGCGGTGCCGCAATAGCCCTTGTCGCAGATGAGATCCCCGTAGCAGTCCGCGTCGATCTGACAAGGCCCGTTGGCGATGCTCGACCCCCGGTAGACGTTGGCGCAGATCGCTTGCATGGCGTTGTAGTCGGCGGCCGGGAGTGCCACGGTGCCCTGCTTGATCTTGCCGAATACCTCCTCCACCTTCGCCAGACAGGCTTCGGCGTTCTTGGGGATGAAGCTGCGGAAGTACGCAAGCGCGTTCTGCTGCTCGGCCGTGTACTCCGCCACGCGGCCGGCGGTGCAGGCCGCGACCGGTAGCAGGCAGGCGGACTCGAGCGCAGTGCACGTTATCTCGGCTCGCTTCTGGAAAAACTGGCTCGTCGTCAGTGGAGATGGTTCGTCGCCGCAGCCGGCCAGAACCGCGAAGACGAGAAGCGTCGAACGGATCCTCATGACCGGATCATCGCCCGCGCACACCGCCAGTCAACAAAGCAATCGCCCCACTTGGGCGGCAACGAGAAGTCGATCATGCGATGGCCTTGGCCCGGGGGGAGACCCACGAGCAGGCGGCATGGTCCGCCCCACGGCGTCCCGGCAAGACCTCGACCGACATCGAGGCCGCGGGCCAGGGCTGCCATCGAGATCGTCCAGCCCACCGACGGCCCACCCGACATGTCAGGGTGTCTGCGGGCTTCGGCCGCGCAGCCGCGCGTGGTCGGGCGTGCGGCCTACGGCGCGCCGCTGCCCTCGGGCGCGCCGGCCGGGGGCGGCGCGGGAGGCAAGGCCTGGGCGGGCGCGCGCGAAGCGCCGATGGCCACCACCGCGGCCACCACGCCGCGAATGCCCAGGGCCACGGCGCTCTCGGGCAAGGCCCGGGCGAAGGCCAAGGGAACGCTGACGGAGATCGCGGCCCGGTCCCCTTCCCCCGACGGCGGCGTCGAGCTGCCCTGCAGCTTGAACATGTTCCCTTCCTGGCGCGAGTTCAAAGCGAGATCCCAGGCGCCCTGTGGCGTCTCGTCCACGCTGGCGACCCACAAAGGCGCGGTCCGATCGACGCGATCGAGCGGCAGCGCCAGGCGTCCTTCGGGCGCGGCGGCCACGTCCGCGAACAGCTTCTTGTCCGCGGTGTCCTGCCAGGACTCATCGGTCGCGATCACGGTCGTCTGATCGAGCAAGCGGAAGGTCAGAGGACGCGAGAGGAAGCCGGCCACGTACAAGGTCTTGGTGGCTCCGCTCGTGTCGGGGCGAACCTGCAGACGATCGTGTCCCATGACGCCAACCAGACAATAGAGGTTCCGTTCGTCGGTGATTCCGGGAGCCCGCACCACGATCATGTGCGTCCCCCTGCCCCGGGCGGCGATCAGGATGCGGGCGTTCACGAAATCGATCTTGCAGGTGGCGAGCGCCGCGAGCTTGTCGCGGGTATCGACGCCATGGGCGGCCAAGAGCTGCTCCATGGCCGTCGAGCCCGCCAGCCCCACCACCAAGCTCGCGTCGGCCGGTATGAAAGACTCCAGCCCGTGAACCGCGACGGGTACGGAAGGCACCGGCGCCGGAGGCTTTGGCGCCGGCTTGGCCGCGGGTTTGCCCCGGACAAGGGCGACGAGATCCTTGAAGTTCTGGACCACCCGCCTCGGCCCGAGATCGCCGAGCGACACGCCGAGCACCACCAAGGCGATGGCCAGGCTGCGCAGGGCGAAGCGGCTTGGCGACGCGAGGAGGGCGGCTCCGCCCCGCTTGGCCCTGAGTTCGGCCAAACCGTGCCACAGCAGGGGCAGCAGCGGAAAGACGGCAAGCCCGGCCACGACCGCCAGCCACGTGGGACCGCGCTGGGCGAGCAGACCGGCGCAAGGCAAGCAAGCGACGACCATCGCCGCCGCCGAGCACACCAGGAGAAACCAGAGGGTCCCACTACGCCCTTTGCCCGATTGCGAAGGGGCGGTTCTCTCGACGTTGTCCATGCCGGCTAAGATAAGCCGCAGAGCGGGCCGGGAACAGAGAGAAGGTGGCCGGCTCCCCAAAAGCCGGCGCTACCCCATTCCTTCGCGGATTGGGCGCGCGGTGCGGTTGCGCGCGACGAAGCGCGGAGTGTCTTGGCGCCTGCCCGCCAACGAATGTTCAAGTGTCGTCGGAACCGGCCGCAAGACCTCCCCTGCCTGCTGGCCCTTCAAGGCTTGATGAGGGGCGCGTAGCGGCCGGGGAGGCCCTCGGCCCAAGGGCGGTACTGGTTGATGAAGTCCACGCGCTCGCCGATGGGCGGGTGGCTGGCGCGCAAGAGCTTGTAGAGCCAGCCCGGCCTCGGCACCGCCAGGTTCTCTTGCTGCAGGGCCACGAAGGCGGTGGCGGCCTCGCGGTTGTCGCGGGTCAGCTCGAGCCCGAAGCGATCCGCCTCGCGTTCGTGGTAGCGGGACAAGGCCAGCGCGGCGGGCGCGATGAGGAAGGAAAACAGGGTCAGAAGCAACATGAGCATGGGCAGCGAGGCGATGTCCGAGAGCTCGCGAAATCCCATGCGCGCGCCGAAACGCGCCAGCAGGAAGCCCGACAGGAGGTGCGCGCCGAACAGGCCCAAGACGGTCAGCGCCGATGACAGAAGCACGCTGGTCCACACGTGGCCGAGCACGTAGTGGCCGAGCTCGTGACCGACGATGTAGCGGATTTGCCCGGGCGACAGCTTTGCGAGCAAGGTGTCCCACAGCACGATGCGCTTGCTGCCGCCCACACCGGTGACGTAGGCGTTGACCTTCTTGGTGTCTGCGCTCTTGTCGACCTCGAACACGCGCACGCCCTCGACGCCGGCCCGGCTGGCGGTTTCGAGCACCATGGCCTCGAGCGCCTTGTCCTTCATCGGCCCGAACTTGTTGAAGAGCGGCGCGATCCACAGCGGCGCCACGAGCAGGATCAAGGTGTAGAAGGGCAAGGCCAGCATGCCCGTCCACACCCACCAGCGCTGCGGGCTCCTGCCCAGGAGCCAGTAGGGCACCCACAAGACCACGGCGCCGATGACGAGTCCCACGCCCAGGCTTTTGAGCGCGTCGCCGAGCCACTTGCCGAAGCGCTGCGATGACAGCCCGTAGGCATGCTCGCGCACGTAGCCGACGTAGTAGGAAAGCGGCAGCTCGACGAGAAACAGCAGCACGGAAAGCAGCACCAGGTAGACGACCAGGGTCGGGTAGAAACGGCCGCCCGTCCAATGGCTGGCGACGGTGCGCAGTCTGGCGGACAGCCCCGTGAACAGGACAAGCAGGGGCAATGCGATGGCCAGCACTTGCTCGATCGCCCAGATGAGATTGCCGCTCCGGTAGTAGCGCACGGCCTTCTCGGTCGGCGGCGGAATCTCCACCAAGCCCGGGCTCCGGCCGGCCGCCGCGGTAGCGTCACGTGCGAGCGGCGCCGTCGCCGAGCCTGGCTCGGTCTCGGACGAAACCGCACGGGCCTGGGCCCACGGCCCGAGCACACCGGAAAGCGTTGCGATTCCGAGAAGGCACTTCCGCGTGCGCACGGCCGGACTATAGCGCCGTTCCCACCCGAGATTCTCCTCCGGCGGCCTGGCAGGCATCGGCCCGGGACATCCTGCGGCATGGCGGACACTGCGCTTCTGTGGCCGACCCCGTCACCCCTGGCGCCTCCGCGTCGATGATGTATTGTGCCAGTCGGAAAGACGCATTCCTCCTCCCTTGGCCCCTAACTGGCTTCCAGACATTGCGCAGGAAGGAGCCCGCAGCATGACAGTCGTCCGTTTCGGCAGCATCGTGTCTCTGTCCCTGTGCCTGTTCTGGCTGGGCTGCGTGCCCCCCGAGACGCAGGTCGAAGGCGGCGGCGGCGGCGGCCAGACCGCGTCGGGCGGCAGCGGTGGCCAGACCGGCACGGGCGGGAGCGGCGCCTCCGGCGGGCAGAGCGGCAGCGGCGGGACGAGCGCCACGGGCGGCGGCCCGGCGACCGGGGGCAGCTCGGCGAGCGGCGGCAGCGCGGGCGCGGGCGGCCGGGCGGGCGCAGGCGGCACGACCGCGAGCGGCGGCGCCACGGACGCCGGCGGAACCCGGGCAGCGGGGGGCAAAGAGGGCTCGGGCGGAGCACAGGCCTCGGGCGGCGCCAAGGCCACGGGAGGCGCACGCGCGACGGGCGGCGCCACCGGAACGGCCGGGACGAGGAGCACCGGCGGAGCTGCAGGGTCGGGCGGCGCGGCCGGCGGGTCGACCGGGACCGGCGGCGCGGCCGGCGGCGGCTCGGGCAGCTGCTCGATCTCGGTGTCGAGCAAGGGCCCCAGCAGCAAGATCGCCACCGTCGGCATCGTGGAGTGGTCGACGACCCTGGCCAACCCGAGCCAGGCCGAGATCGTATACACCCTCGACAACGCGGCCAGCTCCGTCCTCAACACGGGCGGCCGAGCGCCGGTGGACTTGAGCCAGAAGAACTACCGCACGCTCCTGCTCGGGCTCAAGCCGTCGTCGAGCTACACCTTCCACATCGAGGTCACCTCGTCCGGCGGCGACACCTGCAAGAGCGGCGAGTACACCATCACCACGGGGGCGTTGTCCGGCGCGCCCAAGATCACCCGCAACGCCAGCAAGCCCGCCGCCCAGGCCAACGGCTTCGTCATCACGTGCATGGGCATCAACGGCAGCAACGGTTCGTCCGCCGGCACGCAGGCCTACATCATCGACGCCGACGGCGCGGTGGTGTGGGTGGCCGCCTCGCCGGCGGCCTGCAGCCGCGCGCGCATGGACTACGAGGGCGCCAACATGTGGATGATGGCCCTCAATGCGCAGAACACCGGGGGGGAGATGCGCTACGTCTCCATGGACGGCCAGACCGGCCAGAACAACGTCTCCGGTCTGTCCAAGAGCCATCACGATTTCACCGTGCTTCAAAACGGCGTCATCGCCACCATGCTGTGGGCCGGCTCGGGCTCGGACCCGGAGAGCGACCTGGTCGAGCGCGATGCGGCGGGGAAGATCACCACCCTGTTCCGTATCGGTTCCAAGGTCTACGCCGGCGGGCCGAGCGTGCTCGGCGGCGGCGGCAACACCTACCACGCCAACTCGCTTCTCTACCACGAGGCGGACAGCAGCTACACCATCGGCGACCGCAACCCCAACGTGTTCGTCAAGGTCTCGCGCAGCGGCCAGCCGCAGTGGCAGTTCGGCGGCAACTGCAACGGCGCGCCCGCCCCCAAGTGCGCGTCCGCGAGCTGGAGCGCCAACCACGGCCACCATCTGCTCGACGACGGCAAATTCCTGTTCTTCAGCAATGGCCCCTTCATGAGCGGTGGCACGCCGTCGCAGGCCCTGGAGTTCACCCTCAATACCTCGGGCGCCACCATGTCCGCGACCCAGGTCAAGGCCTACAAGTCGTCGAGCAACAGCCACAGCGATTCGCTCGGCGACGCGCAGCGCCTGCCGAACGGCAACACGCTGGTCATCTTCTCGAACAACGGGCTCATCCAGGAGCTCGACCCCTCGTGGAACGTGGTGCAGACCTTGTCCGCGACCACCTTCGGCTACGCCGAGTGGCGCGCAACCATGTACGGCCCGCCCGAGCGTTGACCGAGGGAGCGGACCGCGGCAGCGAGGCGGCGCCCGAACCCGCGCGGAGGCCGCCGACTTTGCCGGCAGCGCAGCCAGCCTTTTCAAGGTCTTGGACCAGGGGATCTCGGCAACTCGCTCAACGGGAATTCAATCGTGTCGCACAGAAAGCCAGGGAATTCGAAGCGTCCTGTCCGGCTCCTTCTTTCCGTTCTTCCCCGTTCTTCCACAACCGACAGGCATTGGGGCTAGTCGCAGATATCGACGCAGCAGGAACGTCCCGCCTCGCAGGTCAGGTCGGGATCGGACACGGGTGCGAAGCAGCCCGAGCACTCCCCGGGAACACATACCCCAAGCCCCCCGCTGTCGGAGCAGGTGGAAGGCGGAGCATCGACGCAGCACCAGCCCTGCCAGTCGTTCTCGCAGCCGAGCTGATCGGTGCCCAGGGCATAGATCTCCATGCCGACGGGGCACGGGGCCCAGCGCTCGGGTGTGCACACGCCGCCGATGTCGACGCACCTTTGCGGAAAGGCCGGGCAATCGGCCTCGCGTCGTTCGCAACAGATCGGCTTCGCGTCCGTGGCGCACATCGTCCGCGTCTTGGTCCACTTGTCGGGGCACTCGCCCCCGTTGGCGATGCAGGTGCCGCCACCATCGGTGCAATCGCTGGGTTCCGGAGCAACCTTCGTGCAGCACCACTCGTAGCGTTCATCGCAGCCTGCCCGGGTCGGGTTGGCGCGAAAGCCCGCAGGGCAGGAGGCACAGCCATTCACCATCGTTGTGCAGGTGCCACCCGGAAGGCTCAGGCATTCGGGGGGCGGTCGGTCGGGATTCGTGCCCGTGTCCTGGCTGCCATCGAGCGCAGCGTCGAGGGGCGATCCCCCGCCGCTGCCGCCTGCGTTGGTGCCACCCAGCCCGCTCGCGCCACCCTTGCTGGTGCTGCCACCCTTGCCGGTGCTGCCGCCCGCGCCGGCGCCGCCGGTGCCCGAAGTCGTCGTGCCGCCGCCCGCGACGATGCCGCCTCTACCCGTGAGCCCGCCGGTGCCGACCATGCCCCCGGTACCCGGAGCCGCCGTGCCTCCGCCGCCGCCCGAGCCTAAGGTGGTGAAGGCCCCTGTTGCAGTGCTTCCTCCCGTCGAGGCGCCGCCGCCTCCCCCTCCCATTCCCCCGCCCGTGCCGGCGGCCTGGTCGGCCGCACCGTCGTGGGAGGCAAGGGGAGTGCTCTTCGAGCTGCAGGCCAGGTTGCCGAGCCCAATCGCCGCGACGATTCCGAGCAGTCGAGCCTTGTTCATGTCACTCACGGTAGCTTACGCGAGCCAGCGGAGGCAGCAAGGCCTGGCAGAAGCCGAATCATCGTCTTCACCGATCACGGCAGCCCGCAGACGCGCATGACGAAGCGGCGCACGGTCGAGCCGTGGTGCCCGTCGGACCAACGCCGCGCCGCCGCGCCGGCTTTTCGCCCGGGAGGCTCCAGGCAATCCGCGATGGCCGCGTAGCCGTCTTGCAGGTCCTGCGCATCCGCGGGGTAGCTGGCGCGGTACTGGGCCAAGAGGCGCCGGATCCCCGGCGCGTCCCCCTGATCCACCGCGCCGTTGAGCGCGGCGATGAGCCGGTTCTCGGCGACTCGACGCTACCAGCTCTCCTTGGTCACGAAGCTGCCGCCCCAGATGGCCTGGCTGTCCCACTCGGCGAAGGCGGAGGCGAAACGATTCATGTCCGCGCTCGTGACCTTGCCCACCGGCGTGACGAAGTAGACCACGGTCACGCGAATGGGCTCCTCGGCGCGCTGGCCCCGCCAGCCTGCGCCGGGCCAGTACTTGCCTTCCTTCTCGCCGGTGCCGATGGCGACCTTGGCCAGACCCTCGCGCTTGGGCGCGGCCGCCGGCGCCGGCGCCTCAGGCTCCGGCGGTGCCATGGATGGTGGGGCGGACTTCGCCGCTTCCGGGGCCGCGCCTGCTTCTTCGGCTGCCACCGAATAGACCGGTCCGCGCGGCATGGGCGGGTTGCCCATGTTGGCGGGCGCGACCCCGGCATCCCGGCGCAGCGGGATCTGGATGAGGTAGTAGCGCTGCACGTCCACGTCCATGCCCTTGAGCTTGAGCTCCTGCTCGAGCGCCAGCAGGTCGGGCCGGTCGGTGGCGCGGCTGGCGGTAAAAGGCGCGCGCTCGCCGTCGACGTTCGCGAACAGGAGCTGGTGCTCGCCCGGCCCCACCACCGCCTCGTGGCTGCCCTCGATGACGTCGGTGAT
>JAFGPX010000285.1 GCA_016935975.1 Deltaproteobacteria bacterium | reverse complement strand
TTGTCCAGCGCGAGCCGCGCGTGGACGAGCCCTGGCGTCTGCTTCGCTACGGGTTGCCTCTCCGGCCGGGCGAGCGCGGAGCCGGACACACGTCAGCTTCTGGCAGCATAGCCAGAACCGAGTTGGATCCGTTCCGGAGGTCCTTGGCTATGGCGAAAATCGCGCCGTTCGAGACTCACCCCGACCGATACGAGGACCGGTCCGAGGTGCATCGGGTGGTCTACGTCTCGGAGCTTCTCCCTTCGCGGGCCCTCGTTTTCTGGGACGGGCGGGGGCCGACCGAGCCGAATACGACGGCGCAAGCCCAGGGCGCCCAATGCTGCTAACATCTGCGGCTTTCGGAACATGACGACCTTCTTGTGGATCCTATCTGGTGGCGTCCTGATGACGCTGATCGCGCTCGTCGGCAGCGTAACCCTGGTTCTGCGCGAGGCGACGCTCAAGAGGCTGCTCTTGCCGCTGGTCGCGTTTGCGGCCGGCTCCCTGATTGGCGGGGCCCTGTTCCACATGGTCCCGGCCTCTCAGGCCAGCATGTCGCTGATGACCACCATGGTCTGGCTCGCGCTGGGGTTCTTGGTCTTCTTCGTGGTCGAGCAGTTCCTTCACTGGCACCACTGCCATCGGTCGTACTCCGAGTGCAAGCAGCCGCTGACCTACCTCATCCTCATCGGGGACGCGCTCCACAACTTCCTCGGGGGCGTGTCGATCGCGGGGGTTTTCCTCGTGGACGTACGTCTCGGAATCGCGGCGTGGATGGCGGCCGCCGCACACGAGATCCCCCAGGAGCTCGGGGACTTCGCCGTGCTCATCCACGCGGGATGGACGCGGCGCAAGGCGCTGCTGTTCAATCTGCTGTCGGGCGCGACTTTCCTCGTCGGTGGTCTGGTCGCCTACGCCGCATCCCACAAGCTGGACGTGCGCTGGTTGGTCCCGTTCGCGGCCGGGAATTTCCTCTACATCGGCGCGTCCGACCTCGTCCCCGAGGTGAACAAGGCTCGTTCCGTGGGCTCGAACCTGCTCCATTTCGTCGCATTCGCCGCGGGCCTCGGACTCCTCTGGATCATCGCGGCTGCCGGAGGGCACTGAGCACGCGCCGGCCGTCGAGGCGCCCCGGTTTCTCCGTCACCTTCTGCATCGTTCCGCCCAGCTCGTCCAGGTTGAAGGGCTTCACGATCGTCGCGGCGAATCCGTAACGCTCGGGACGGGCCACGACTTGGTCGTCGGAACAACTCGTTCTCGCTGGCCATCCTGACCACCAGCTCCGCTCTCTCTCCACGCTTGTTCGGCTGCCCAGGATCTCGTCGCTCGCTGCCATCGTACTTCTTTGCCAGAAGTCCGCGATACCAGCGCAGGATCGTCTCGGCGAGTCGATAGGCGCCACGGCCGCCGGCCCCTTCCTCCCCAACTCCTTGTCCAGCGCGGCCGGCCGTCGTCGTTCCGCGTCCGCGAGCCGTATCCGCTTGCCGCCGAGCCTCCCCCGCAGGAGCCGGTTCTTTCCCCCGAGGAAATCGCTCTGCTCCCGCAGGACGCGGCCAAGCCAAACCGCCAGGCACGCTGGCACGAACCGCGACGGCAGCGGCAGCATCGTCCCGGCCGTCGTGGTCTTCGGCCTGGTTCGTTCTCTTTGGGTCGGGTTGTCTACTTGCAGCCGTCCGGTGGGCACGGCGCCGGCACGAACGTCGATTTGCCTTCTTCCATTCTGGCGTACATCGAAGCAGGCTCGCCCTTGGGGATCTCGTCGCTGCAGATCTCGCCGCAGAGGTCGTTGAAGTCGGGGCCGTTGGCCACCTTCTTGAACACCCTGAAGTCGGCGCGCTCATACCCCTGGAACGAGTCGTGGTAGAAGGTCCCGTCCGAGGTTACGGCGTATAGATAGTCGCACGTATACCCGGTCGAGTGCGTAATGCGGAGGAACGTATTGTTGACCGTGAACCACGCGCCGTTGGCGAGCATGACCCGGTTCCCCGACTGATTGACGGTGAAGCGGAATTCGTCCGGGTCTACGTCTTTTCTGTAGTGGTGCTGGGAGCCAACGTTCTTCTGGGACCATCCCTGGCCCGGCCCGTCGATCAGCCGCTCATCCTGCTCTTTGGCCGACTCTGGGATGTTTACCATGTCGACCATGTCGTATTCATCCCCCGCCGCTGCGGCCAATTCCGCACCGCTCTTCAGGTCGGCTACGGCAGGTTCGTCGTAGTGGTCCGCCTCCTCCTTGTATATCCTGCCGATGAAACCGCCGCTCGTGAAACCGTCACCCGAAATGACCGACCCCTGTGTTTCATCGAGAAAGATATACGGGAGTTTTGTGAGAGCCCCCGAACTCGAAACGAACACGAAGGCGATGTTGTTTGAAGTGAACCATTGACCGTTCTTGCTACCCAATCTTGCGGTGCCGTCCTCCCAAACCCTGAGATCGAAGAAGCCTCCCCCCGACCAATGCGCATCGCTGCCCGTGATCCACCGCGGGTCGCGGTAGGAATTCTCCGGTTCGCCGCTCAAGGTCGGGGCGTGGAGCTCGCACGGCGGAACATAGCCCGGCGGGAAGTCCATCTCCGCCGAGACGACCGGGCGGAACTGGGGGCCTATGCCGTCGATCGAACGGATGAGGCGCCCTGTGATGTTGTCGCCGGTTTCCTGCGCATCGCGCCGCGTCTTCTGCGTGTGCACGCCGCTACCCGACCCTACGGGATCGGTCCCGCCCATGTGCGTGGCGCTCCAGGAGTTGTACGCCCATTCTTCGCCGCTGCCGACGTCTTCCAGACTGCTCAGGTGGTTTTTCGCCGCGTATTCGAACTCGGCTTCGGTCATCATGCGGTAGTTCTTGCCCGTCATCTGGCTCAGCTTGCAGGCGAATGCCATGGCGTCATACCAGGTGATGCTAGGGCCGCCGAAGCCGGACGACTCGCCTCCCATCACGGCAGTCCACAGAGCTGAAGTCACTTCGTTCTTCGCGATATGATAGCTGCTGACTTGCACGCCCTCGACGGGCGTCGTGTTGGCCGGGCAGGGACTGCTTTCGCACCCCAGGGTGAAGGTGCCGCCCGGCACGTAGACCATATCGAAGGCGACGCCGTTCACGGTCTCCGTGAAGTCGGTCTTCGGAGCAGTCACAGTGCCAGTCGAGCCGCCCGTTGCAGTGCCGCCGCCTGTGCCACCGGGATTGCCGCCCGCGCCGCCCGTCGCAGTGCCACCGGCCGCGCCGCCCTTCTCGCTGCCGCTCGCGCCGCCCGTTGCAGTGCCACCGGCCGCGCCGCCCTTCTCACTGCCGCTCGAGCCGCCCGTTGCAGTGCCACCGGCCGCGCCGCCCTTCTCGCTGCCGCCCGAGCCGCCGCTCTCGCTGCCGCCCGAGCCACCAGTCTCGCTGCCGCCCGAGCCGCCGCTCTCGCTGCCGCCCGAGCCGCCAGTCTGGGATGGCGAGTCGCTCTGTCCCGAGCCGCATGCTGCAACGAAGAGCGAGAGACAAATGCTGGTGACCGACGTTCGTAGACTGTTCATGACCGAGCCTTCTTTCTTGCTGTCCACAGTGCCTTGGCAGCACGTCGTGCCGCGTTTGGATCGTCCCCTCGACCGCCGATGCTGCTGCGACAGCTTCTACGTTAGAGGAGACTAGCAGCCGAAACCGTTAGATCGCGAGTAGAAGCGCCCCTGCTCTCTCAGGCCATGGGCAATCCCGTGTCCTTCGTCTCAAGCGTCAAGCGCCGTTGGCGCGCGGCTTTTTCCCGGCTGGCTCGCCAGATGCTCGTCCAAAGGGCTGGATTCCCGTCGGTGACAGCGGCCAATGGGCAATCCATGGCGAGGGAGCCGCCTCACGCCCGTTTCGTGCATGATCGACGCGATGCTCACCTTCCTTCTCAACGCTCTTCGCGCGTTGCGCGCCGGCCTCCGGCCATACGCTGACCTTGTGCTCGAGAACCTCGCCCTCCGCCAGCAGCTTGCCGTGTTGCAGCGCAACTCCAAGCGTCCGCGCCTGCGCCACTTCGACCGCGCCTTCTGGCTCCTGCTTTCTCGCAGCTGGTCCCGTTTTGCGGACGTGCTCGTCATCGTGAAGCCGGACACCATCGTCCGTTGGCATCGCCGCGGATTTCGCCTCTTATGGCGCTGGGAATATCGCCCACGCAAGCCCAAGAAGAGCGAGGTCACTCCGGAAGTCGAGGAGCTGATCCACCGGCACGAGCGCCGCGCCGCCTGACCTGCCTCCGCAAACGCCGCCATCCTCCGCGCGGAAGGCGAGATCTGTCCAACCGGAGATTCCGGCGATCATTCCGCCTCGAGCGGCTGTCTCGCTTCGGCCTCGTGGGGCGCGGAAACAGCGTTTGCGCCACCGGAGCGACGGTCCTCGGGCTGCCCGGATAGGGACTTGGCGAAGGACAACGGGCAAGCGTCACACCATCACCGTGAAGATACCCAAGCGCAACCTGCGCGTGAAGGTGCAAGGACTCGACGGCAAATCGCCCCTCGCGGGCCAGGCTTTCGAAATCGTGGCGGGCGGGAAAACCGTCAAGGGTCAGGTGGCTCCGGACGGCTTGGTCGAGGGGAAGATCCCCGCGAGTGCGACAACCGCAACGCTCACGATTCCTGGACTGGGCTTCAGCTTGCGGCTTGCGGTTGGTGAGCTGGATCCGACTTGCGACGGCGCCCCCACCTCCCCGATCGTCAGCGGCGTCCAAGCACGACTGGCCAACCTCGGCTACTACGCGGGGCCGACTTGCGACCGATTTGACGAGGCCACCAAGTCCGCGCT
The DNA here is from genome assembly GCA_016935975.1 of Deltaproteobacteria bacterium. Classification (GTDB taxonomy): domain Bacteria; phylum Myxococcota_A; class Polyangia; order Fen-1088; family Fen-1088; genus Fen-1118. The sequence goes on along the minus strand of JAFGPX010000285.1, from coordinate 3,815 downwards.
CGCGGCGTTCCAGCGTGAGGTCATGGGCAGAGAGTCCGCCGACGGGGAGTTCGACGAAGAGACCCTGGACCGACTCGCCGTCGAGCACGGGTGTTGAGCGATGGCGGGCGGCGAGAAACCCCCGAGCTGGGACCAGCGTGACGAGCGCAAGGTCCCCGGCAAGAATCCCGCTCCGGTCAAGCCGCCTCTCGCACCGGAAGAGGCGCTGCGCTTGCGGCTGGTCGCGCCGGCCACGGACAAGACGTTCAATCTCATCGTCTTGACCACCTGGTTCGAGCTGAGGCTGCTCAGCGCCCGCGGGAAACCGCTGGTCGGCGAGACGTGTCAGCTATTCGATCCGAGCGGCAAGATCGTCGAGAAGAAGACCGACGGGGACGGGGTGGTCCGCTTCGACGGACTGCCGCTTCTTCCGCCGGCCAACGTGGATTGGCTGGACTGCAGCCATCCCGCGGTCGTGTTCCCGGACATCCTTGAGGAATGGGCGGATCCGCCCGCGGGCGAATTCGGCAAGAACTGCGGCGAGCGGGATGACCACCGCAAGCATGACGGCATGGTCCACTTCGTGCCAACCATGGAGGCGCGCACCGAGGTGACGCTGACCAACCTCACCGAGGAGCAGAAGCTGCAGCACTTCATCCACGCCTACACCGACAACAAGGCCCGCTACGATACGGCGAGCCCAAAAGTGTATAGCGAGAAGGACCAGCGCTGGAACTGGGGCAAGGGCGCCGTTTGCAACCAGCACGTCAACTTCTTCCTCGGCTACTGGTTCAACTATGGCAAGGATTTCACCACGGCGGGTAGCGCCACCGCCATGTGCTACCTGCCGCTTTTCAGCTCGGCCATGCACAAGTTCGGCAGCATCAAGCATCGGGGCTACCTGGAGTTCTTGAGCCCGATCACCGGCCATGGCGCCACGCTGGGCAGCAGCTACGATCCCGACGACGAAACCACCTGGCCGCAGGAGAAAGCCGCGAACAAGGCCTACAAGTGCATCGAGTACATCCGCGTCGCGCGCTACTTCGACTTCGACAGCGGTGAGCCCACCGAGACGGGCAAGCAGCTGATCGACGCCCTCGGCCCGGTGAACGTCTATTCCGTCGGCGACATCAAATCCAAGGACGTGCCCGCTGCCGAGAGGGAGATCCGGGCCTGGCTCAAGAAGAACAAGGCGACCAAGGCCACCGGCAAGAGCGACAAGGATATCGACAAGATGAAGTCGGGAGCGCTGTGGCACCTCGTCTTCGACCTCGACGATGACGATGCGACCGACAACCGGCTCGTGCGCACGCTACGCGCCAAGGTCAACTGGGACCACCACGCTGGCATCCTGCTGGTGCGGGCCAAGGGCGGAGGGCCGCTCACGCCCACGACCAAGGAGAAGGAGCTTTGGACGTTCTCCGCCGACGGGGCCAAGACCCCCGGACCCGTCATTGCGCTCAAGACCTTTGCCAGCGCGGATCTCTACCGGAAGCTCCTTCATCTTGGGATCTGGCGGTGCAAGACGCTGGCGCCGGGCGGGTTCGCCCCCACCGACACGTCCGACAACAAGGGCAGCATCAGCCCGGAGAATCCGCCGCGCTTCCTTCGCTGGGGCTAGGTGTCGCCATGCGGGTTCGCGTCCTGCCGCTGTTCGTGCTGCTCCTGGCCGGTTTGGCGACGGCGGCGGCTGAGGGCCAGCGCGCGGCCAAACGGAGCGGAGGCGGCTTCCTGCTGTCCACGGGAGAACGCCTCTCGCTATCCAAGTCCGGGACCTTGCGCATCCGGCAGGGGCGAGCCGAGGCTTCCCTGCCGCTGCCGCGCGACGTGGCGGAGCTGGTCGGCGTGGACGAGGGACCCGTCCCAGGAGCGATTGGCCTCAAGCTCGGCCGCGCCTGTCCACCGGACCGCTCGCTGGCGCTCACCCACGAAGACCTCGAGGCTCGTCTGCTGGTCGCGAGGACCCGCGGGCGGGGCCAGACGATGCTGGCGGCGCTCCGCAAGGCGGTTGTGCTGGCGCCCAACCAAGCCGACCTCCGCCTGAAGCTGTTGCGCGGCTTGCTGGCGGCCGGCCAAGCCCAGGAGGCGAAGCGGATCCTCTCCGAAGGCCTGCGGGTGACGCCGTTCGAGGTGGCTTGGCTAGCCGGGCAGGACAAAGAGGTCGCGCGGCTGGTGACCGAAGCCTCCGCGGCAAGGCCACCTGTCGATCTCGGGTGCCGGGGCGCCGAGCCATCGCCCGCGAGCGCGGCTTGGTCATCCGCACGACGGATGGCTGCGTTCGTCGACCACGCCTGGAACCTGCGCGTTGTCGCCGCCGGAAACGCCGAGGTGTTCACGGGCGAGCTGGGCCTGGGCCGAGAGCTGGACGAGTCCGGTCGGGTGTTGCCCGCGGCCACGAAAGCCGTGGCGGCCCGGGTCGCGGCGGCAGAGGCGATGCTGGGACTGCTGGGATTCCGGACGCTGCCGACCAGCCAGAGGATCAGCGCCGAGCGCAACGACGACCTCTCCTGGGTGCGCTGGAAGGAGCGAGGCGTGGTGGCGTCCGCGGGCAACCACGTCATTCGTGTGCGTCAGGGTGGCAAGGTCGTCTTCGAAGACAAGATCGACACCACGGGCACCATCGGCCTCGACTGGGGCTTGCCTCTGCCAGAAGAGGGCCTCTTGCTTCTGGCCTGGAGTCGTATCGTTGGCAGCGATACCTGCCCCAACGATAGCGGCATAAGTCAGGTACCTCTGCCGGGACCACGCTGACCACTAAGGCGTCCGCACGCAAACCATCGCGTCGATGCGTGCGGTGATTTCCGTGGCTTGTTCCTGGTCCTCCTCCGCGAAGCCCACCGGGAATGGCCAGAGCGGCTGCAGCACCGCCCGGACTTGGCCGGCCCCATCTTCTCCGACGAGGTGGAGTCCATGGAGCCGCTCCAGCGCCGACCGCGTTGCTTCGCTCAAGGCCGACGCGGGCACCGCAAGGATGGAAAGCCCGGCGGGGCCGTCACGGAACCACAGGACGAGCATGGCCGGCTGTTCGCCGCAAGGACTCCATCCGATGACCCGGTAGGGGATGTCTCCGCGAATCACGGTCGGATTCGACTGACGATGATGGTTTGCCGGCCGTGGTTGGGGTAGGCCGCCGGGCGGCGGGGACCGCCACGCCTCGACCGCCGAGTCGAGCCGCCGGCTTGGCGATGCCGGTAGACCGTGGTGCCCCGAGAACGACTTCGCTGCCGTCGGCGACACCGACAGGCACCCGATCCGGTGCTCAGGCAGCGATGGTGTACTCGTGGTGCAGCCCGCCGAGGACCGGCCGGCTGCGCACCGCCTTCGCCGGCACGGGCCGCACCGTGGGCAGCCAGCGCGCCCCGCTCGGCGCTTGCCTGCGAAGCCCGCGATGCGGCCGCCCATGGTAGTAGCGGGGATACTCACCCAGGAGGCGTTCGGCGTGGAGATCGTCGAGCACGATCAGACTGTCCAGGCAATCTCGTCGGAGGGTTCCGATCATCCGTTCGCAGAACGCGTTCGCCTGTGGGGCTCGCGGCGGCGTGACCAGGCATCTCGTGCCGAAGGCCTTGACCCGACGGCGGAACTCGATGCCGTAGATCGAATCGCGGTCGTGGATGAGGAAGCGCGGTGCCTGGTCGTCGCGGCCGCCTACCGCCTCGACGAAGGACTGGGCCGCGTACTGGGCGCTCGGCGTGGGTGTTACTCCCAGACGCACCCCCTCGCGACGTCCGAGGTCCAGGATGACAAAGGCGTAGAGAACCTGGAACCGGAGCGTGACGATGGTGAACCAGTCGGCGGCCCGCGTCTGGCAGAGATGGTTCCGAACGAAGGTCGAC
>JAFGPX010000031.1 GCA_016935975.1 Deltaproteobacteria bacterium | reverse complement strand
TGGTCCGGCCTCTTCCCGCGCGTGCACGACCAGAAGCTCGCGCCACCCGAGTGGTACGCGAGCTACTACCACACCTACGTGCAGCGCGACCTGCGCGATGTCCTGCGGGTGATGGACGTGGACGCCTTCGACCGGTTCGTGCGCCTGGCCGCCGCGCACACCGGTCAGGAGCTGAACATGGCCCACCTGGCCGGCGACGTGGGCGTCAGCCTGCCGACAATCAAGCAGTGGATCGGCGCCCTGCGCACGAGCTTCCTCGTGACGCTGCTGCCGCCGCATTCGCAGAGCTTCGGCAAACGGCTGCGCAAGCACCCTCGCTTGCACTTCCTCGACACCGGCCTGGTCTGCTACCTGCTCGGCATTCGCACCCCGGAGGCCCTGGTCAACCACCCCCTGCGCGGCGCCATCTTCGAATCCTTCGTGGTCAGCGAGGTGACCAAGGCGTTCACGCACCGGGGCCAGGAAGCCCCGCTTTTCTTCTGGCGAGACGCCTCTGGCCATGAGATCGATCTGCTAGTCGACCTGGGGGATCGCCTGCTGCCCATCGAGGTGAAGTCGGGCATGACGGTGTCGCCCGACATGGTCGATGCCCTGCGCTGGTGGACGGGGCTGCCCGGCAACCGCAACCGCGGCGGCGCCCTGGTTCACGGTGGCGACCAGTGCTTCACCCTGCACGGCTTTTGCGTGCGCCCGTGGTTTCTGGGATAGGGGGCGCTACCGCAGAGCCCGGGGGCAGGCGTTGACATCCACAAGCACAGGAACCAACCTGATTCGTATGCGCACGACGCTCGATCTTCCGGCGCCGCTCCTCGAAGAGGCGCAACGCCTCCTTGGTTCGAAGTCCAAGACCGACACCGTGGTGCTGTCCTTGACCGAGCTGGTTCGACGCCGTCGCATCGATGAGCTGAAGAGTCTGGCCGGGCATGTCGACCTCGGAATCGATCTCGGGCGCTCTCGGCGAAGACCGCGCCCGGATCGTGCTGCGCGGGCGCCCGTGGTTGCGGTCAAGGCCGGGCGCGAGCGAGCCAAGCCGGCGGCCAAGCCGTGATCGTCGTCGACACCTCGGCTTGGATCGACTTCTTCCGGGGCCGCTCGCCGCTTGCCGAGAAGCTGTCACTTCTGCTCGAGCGCGACGAAGTCGCGCTGCCTGTCCCGGTCCGGATCGAGATCCTGTCGGGCGCGAAGCGAACGGAACGAGCGCGCCTCCAACGGGTTCTCTCCGCGTTGCCGGTTCTCTATCCGACAGAGGCCTCCTGGCGGCGCATGGAGGACTGGGTGGTGGCCGGCGCTACCGCCGGACAACGCTTCGGAGTGGGTGACCTCATGGTGGCGGCGCTGGCGGTCGAGCATGGGTGCACGCTCTGGTCGCTCGACGGCGATTTCGGGCGGATGGCGCGGCTGAAGATGGTGGCGCTCGCGGAACCGTGAGTCACCCCGGCAACCGCAGCGGCGCCCTGGTTCACGGCGGCGGCCAATGCTTCTCCCTGCACGGCTTCGCCGTGCGCCCGTGGTTCGTGGGGTGGGGCGCCCGGGGTGGAGCGGCTAGAAGAACGTGATCGAGTTTCCGTCGGTCTTGATGCAGTAGGCGCCGACTTGGCAAGCGGTTTCGGTGGCAGACTTGGTGAGCAGCCCCGCGGGTGGAGTCACGCCGTTGAACTTGGTGCCGCTGATGGTGACGGTCTGCCCGGCGGCGGCGCGGTCGTCTTGATATCCGTAGACGCCGCTGGCCGTCGAGCCGGTGAACTCGTTTCCGCCCAGATCCGTGGCCGTGCCGAGGTCCAGCTTGGCCGGCTCGCCGATGAGGTATAGGCCAGTGCGCTCGTAGTTGAGGAACTTGCAGCCACGAAGCACCACGTCGTCATCCTTGGCGACTTGAAGCTGTGTCCCGCCTCCGTCAAACGTGCAGTTCGTGAGTGTGGCCGTGAGCCGGCCGTTGGCGGACCCGCGCAAGACATCCCGACCGCTGGTGATGACGTACCAGGTGGTCAGGCCGATCTCCCCAGTCGAAGCCTTGAACGAGGTGTCCTTGGCTCGCACCGTGCTTCCACTCTCAACCGCCATTTCACCATTGAGCGTGGCACGGTCGAGTACCACATTTGCCGCTCCGGTCAGGCTGATCACTGTGTGAATGGAGCGCGCCTCCAAGACATTGCCCATGGTGGCGCCTTCCACGCGTAGATCGAGTCCCGTGACAGGGGCGTATACCTCGTCGATCATCCCGTCACGCAGCACCAGCGCGACGTTGGTCGCACGGACGATGACATCCCGGGGCAGCCACGTTTGGCTTCCTGCGATGGTCACCTGTGCGCCCGTGGCACGTGAATCCACATACAGACTGGAGTTGTAGGCCTCGTTGGTGCAAGGGTCGCATTCCACCTTCGGCTTGGCCACGTCTTCCAAATACACGGTGGTCTGCGGCTTGGCGATCGAGAAACCGCACATGCGGCCTGTCAGGGCGACATCCCGGACCACGGCGTCGCCGACAAAGCTGATCCTTGTGCACGAACTTCCCGTCACGTTGAAGAACGTGCTACTAACCCCGGCGCCCACCAGGGTCACCTTGTGTGGTAGCTCCGGCCAGGTTTCGCCTTCAACGAATTCACCGCTGCCCACTTGGATCGTGTCACCCACGCCCGCAGTCTGCACTGCCTTGGTGACCGTCCGGAACGGATTGTCGGGCGTTCCGCGGTTCGTGTCATCGCCCTCGATGCTGACGGCGATGGGGGTCACTTGCAGTACCGCGCTCGCCGTGGCCTGGCCACCCCGGCAGGAGAAGCCGAGATCTACGATGGCAGGCGCGAGGCCGTGGGGAACCGAAAGCTTGGCCTTGAAGGAAACGCTGGTTGCTTCGCTGATCGTCACTTTGTCGGCCAGCAATCCGCCCAGGGTCAGGTTCTTGGGATCGGCGACGCCCGCACCGGCCACGGTGATCGCGATCTCCTCGCCCGGCCTAGCCGAGGTGGGCTCGGCCACGGCGGTCACGGTAATGCTGGCGTCCGAGCCCGCAGGTCCCCAGTCGATGGGCTGGAGATCCGGAACCTGCGGCACATCCCCGATGGCGGTTGGCGCGTCCGTCTGGCCACCCAGCGGCACGTCGCCGGCACCGGCTCCGTCCAGCCCCGACGCCGTCCCGGAATCGTATGTCGGGATCGGTGCGTCAGGCTTGCCTCCCGTCTCGTCTCCAGCCGCGCCTGCGTCTCCGGCGCCGCCGTCCGGGCCGATGCTCGTGCCCCCGTCGATCCCCGCACCACCATCCGTCCGCCAAACCGTGGCCTCGGCGGCTTCCAGGCACACGCCGGCCACGCACTCCTGGCTGCCGGCGCAGTC
>JAFGPX010000284.1 GCA_016935975.1 Deltaproteobacteria bacterium | reverse complement strand
GGCGGGGCGGACCTGACCTTGTACTGGTCACCGCTCGCGCAGGCCCGCTACCGGTCCTTCGTGTGGCGGTCGGAATTCTACTACGCGAACAAGGAGCTGCCGGCCACCGAGCCCCGCACATCACAGGTATCTTGGGGCGTCTATTCCTACCTGCAGTACCAGCTTTCGGTGCGCTGGTTCCTCGGGGTGCGCGGCGACGTGGTCGTGCCCACGGTTCGCGCCAACGACGACATTGCGTGGGACGTGGTGCCCTACCTCACCGTCTGGCAAAGCGAGTTCGTCTATCTGCGCCTGGAGTATCGCCACGGACAGCGCATCCCTTGCGAGACTCCCGCCGGCGACCTGGCCCGACGCACCGACAACCGCGTGCTCTTGCAGATCGATTTCGCGGCGGGGCCGCACAAGCACGAGAAGTACTAGGAGGAAACCATCATGAGAACGCATTTCGCAGTCATCCTGGGCACTCTCGCGACGGCGTTGCTGGCCGCCGCGCCCGCCGCGAGCGCAGCCAAGAAGCTCAAGGTCGTCGTGACGAACTCCGCCTACCACTCCATCGCCGAATACATCGGCGGCGACAAGGTCGAGGTCAACCACATCGTCGCGGGCAACCAGGACCCGCACATCGTGCGGCCTAAACCGAGCCTCGCCGTGCTGCTCAAGCAGGCCGACCTCTACGTGACCACGGGCATGGACCTCGAAATGTGGTCGCCGGCCCTCGTGGACATGTCGGGCAACCCGAACATCCGCAGCGGCCAGAAGGGCTTCGTCTCGGCCAGCGCCGGTCTCAAGATCATCGAGACTCCCATCACCGTGTCGCGCGCCGAGGGCGACGTGCACATCTACGGCAATCCACACATCCACACGAGCCCGCTCAACGGCAAGACGATCGCCGAGAACATCTGCGTGGGCCTGAAGCGCAACGCCCCGGAATACGCGGAGTACTTCGACAAGAACCTGGCGCGGTTCAAGGACGAGATCGATCGGCGCACCTTCGGCGCCGAATTGGTCAAGCTGCTCGGCGGCAAGACCCTGACCGACCTCGCCCAAACCGGGCGGCTCATCCCGTTCCTGGAAAAGAAGCAGTACAAGGGCAAGCCTATCATCGAGCTTCTGAGCGGTTGGATGAAAGCGGCGCTGCCCCTACGAGGCAAGAAGATCGTCACGTACCACAAGAACATCAGCTACTTCGCCCAGCTCTTCGGCATCGACGTCGTGGACTACCTCGAGCCCAAGCCCGGCATCCCGCCGACCCCGGGACACATCGCCAGCGTGCTCGACAAGATGCGCGCCATGAACATCAAGGTGATGTGGGCCGCGAACTACTTCGACGTCGCGCAGGTCAAGAAGGCTGCCGAGAAGGTCCATGCCGTCCCTGTGATCGTGGCCCTCGGCCCCGGCGGCCAGCCCGGCATGAACACGTTCTTCGACATCTTCGACATCTGGATCGACGAGCTCAACCAGGCATTCGCGCAGGTTAGCTAGGAGGCCACACCGGGCAGACAGGAGATCCCTTGCGATGAGCATTCTCGAGTTGATGGCGGCGCCTTTTGCCGAGTGTCTCGTGCTGGTCGCGATTCACACCTATCTCGGCATCCACGTACTCAAGCGCAGGGTGATCTTCGTCGACCTGGCGTTGGCCCAGATCGCGGCGTTGGGCACGACCGTCGGGTTTCTCTTCGGCATCATGCCCGAGACGCCGGCGGCGTTGGTCTTCTCCATGGCCTTCACCTTCCTGGGGGCGGCCGTCTTCTCCATCACGCGCTTCCGTCACGAGCGCGTGCCCCAGGAAGCCGTCATCGGTCTCACCTACGCCATCGCGTGCGCGACGGCGATCCTGGTCGTGGAGAAGACCCGTGGCGCCGAGCATCTCAAGGACATCCTGGTCGGCAATCTGCTGTGGGTGAAATGGTCGGACGTGGCGACGGCGGCCATCGTCTACGCTGTGGTCGGCGTCGTGCACTTCGCGTTCCGCAAGAAGTTCCTCACGATCTCCGAAAACGCCGACGCCGCGTTTCGCTCCGGCATGCACGTGCGCGCCTGGGATTTCCTCTTCTACCTGACCTTCGGCGTGGTGATCACCCTGTCCACGCGGGTCGCGGGGGTGCTGCTCGTCTTCGTCTTCCTGGTCGCTCCCGCCATCCTGGCCTTCATCCTCACCAGCCAGATGTGGCTGCAGTTGCTCATCGGCTGGGTCATGGGAACGCTGGTAACCATCGCCGGGCTCTACCTCTCGTGGCATCTCGATCTGCCGAGCGGCCCGGCCGTCATCGCCCTCTACGGCGTCGCCCTCGTCGCGGGAGGCATCATGGTCTTCCTGTGGCGCGCGCCGAAACGCCCCAAGGCCCTCCGCTCCGTCCTCCTCGGTTTGGGCACGACCGCGGCGGTGATGCTTGCCTTGTCGGGACTGGGACGGTGGCTGGGAGGGACTTCGATGGCGCTCAGTGACGAGGCCAGACAGGTCCAACGCGACATCTCGCGCGACCGCGCCGCCGCCGACCTGGCGCAAGCCGAACAGCAAGATGCCAGAACCCAGACATTGACCGCGCGAGTCGGGCGCTGCGTGGGACGCAACAAGATCGCACGCCACCTGTCTTTCGCGGATCCGGAGGCCCAACTGACACACGCCGGGACCAAGCTCGCCGAAGATACGCGGCGAGGCCTGGAATTCCTGCTCGTCGCCCTCGCCGACGACGAGCTGCCGCTCCTCTATCGCGAAGAGGGCGTGGCTCTCCTTGCGGAATACGCGAAGCAGACGTTCGGATACGACCCGCAGCGCGAAGCCGCCGACAACGAGGAAGCCATCGCGCGCATCTGCGACTACGTGCGAGGGCTCAAGTTCTCCGCCCCGCCCGGCGCGGCGAAGGATCCGGGGCAATGAAACGAACGGCGGTCAACTTCTGGCTCGATCTGGCGTCGCTTCTGGCGATGGTGAGCCTTGCCTTGACCGGCGGCATCAACCATTACGTCCTGCCGTCCGGCACCGGCAACTGGCTCACGCTCTTCGGGTTGGACCGACACGACTACGGGAAGATCCATTTCTACCTGGGCTTCGCGATCGTCATCCTGCTCGCCCTGCACGTGGCCATGCACTGGTCGTGGCTCTGTGGCTTCGTCGCGAAGCGCCTGGGCAAGGAGCAGCCCAGCCGGCGAGCGCGACTTTGGGCCGGCGTCGGCACCCTGGCTCTTTTCGGCCTGCTGCTCGTCGGTGGTCTCGCCTGGGCGGCCTCGCGGGTCGAGAACCGGTTCGGCGCGCAGGACCGTCCGCGCGGGCCTTCCTGGTCGCGCGACGCCCAACCGGCAGGAGCGGCGAACCAGGTTTCGGCCACGCCGCCCCGGCCGGAGACGGCGCCGGTATCCCCTCGTCGCGCCGGGCTGGCCGGACGGGACGACGAAGATGCTTGCCCGGCGGCCGCCGCCATCAACGGGCGGGTGACCGTCGCGGAGGCCGCCGCCGCCGCCCGGCTCAACCCGGCGGCCTTTCTGCGCGCGTTGGGCGTCACCGAGCCGGTCGACCCGCAGGAACGGCTAGGCCGGCTCAAGCGCTGGTACGGTTTCTCGATTCAAGACGTGAGGCGCTTGGCATGCCGCCAACCCTGAGTGGGGCTGCGGCGGGCGGGGGGCGCTCGCTAGAACTCGTAGGCGGCTTGCAGGAAGGCCCAGTGGGCAAGGGCATGGGTGCCCGTGTTGCGGATGAATTCGCCGGGCGCGAACAGGGAGTAGCCGGCCTGGATCCGCGCGTACGGGGTTGCCTTCACCGTGGCCACGAGGTCCAGCTCGTGGCCGAGGACGCGACCGGCGGCGCCCGTGGGGTCCTGGCGTTGGCTCGACCCGGTGGCGTAGTACCAAGCGTCGCGCCGCTCGGCCAACAGGAACAGGTGGTAGTCGATCTCCAGCTTGGCGCGCCCGAACGGAGAAAGCGAAAAAGCGGCCTGCAGATCGTGCAGGTTCATCCAGGCGAAAAGGTTCATGCGGCCGTAGTACCGATCCACCGCGCCGAAGACGCCGTCGAAGGTCCGGATGGTGCCGTCGGCGGCATCCGCGTCGCCGGAGGCGTAGGCGTAGTGCGCCCCGAGCCTGGGCTTGCCCCAGACGGGCGCGCTGTACCCGGCCACCGCGTAGCCGCCCAGGGCGCGCACCTCGCGCTCGCCCCAGGAGCCGAATTGCGGCACCAGGCCGCCGCTGACGTCGATGCCGCTCGCCAGCGCACCCTCGAACGAGATCCCGGGCGAGTGACGGAAAGACGACCCCGGGGGCGGCGCGTCCGGGAAGTTGTTCATCTGCAGGAAATAGAAGGCGTGCAACTTCAGCGGACCCAACGGAACCGTCGAGAAGACGCCGAGCACGTCGTAGTCGAAGTGGTCGTGGTCGAACCCCTCGGGATCATGCCGGACCCGGAAGGCATAGAAGGCGTCCACGTCCAGCGCCCGCGAGCGCCAGGTCAGCGCCGCAGCGTCCCAGGTGTAGCGGCCGACGTTGCCCCACTCGCCCGGTCCCATCAAGCGATTGTCGGTATGGGCGATGGCTTGCCGGCCCAGCTTGAAGCCGAGATGGCTGCCGCCGATGCGCGTCCATTCGAGATAGGCCTGCCGCAGGTCGAAGGTGTTGTTGTAGGGCGAGCCGTTCGGGAAATCGCCGTTCGAGAAGTCGATGCCCAGCACGTGCGCGTCCTGTCCCTGCACGAAGAGCTGCAGGTCGTCGAGGAAGCGCAAGCGCACCTCGAGACGCGCTCGTTCGAGGAGAAACAGGTCGTGCGAGTCGTCGCCGTAGCGCTTGACGTCGAAGTTCTCCTGCCACTCGCCGCGCAGCCGCAGGCCGGCCCCCACATCGAGCTTGAAGGGACCGAGCGGAATGCCCTTGCCCCGCGACCACAACCGCTCTTCGGCCGAGGGCTGCTTGGCCGCGGGCGAAGGCGATACCGGAGACGAAGGTGCGTGCGATGCCGAGGGCGGAGGAGCAGGCGACTCCGGAGGTGGAGGTGCAGCCGCCTGGGCACCGCCGCCCGCGCCCGCCAAAAGCGCGCACACAGAGAGCCATCGACGAACCACAACCCAACCGACGAAGGAACGGAACTTGCTTGTCCTAGGTACCATGGGTCGTGCCACTCTACGACAGGCCTCGCCAGCGGCAACACCGGAGGGTCGTGTAGTCTCGACTCAGGAGACACGACGATGGGCATGCGGAAGACACTGAGAAGACCCCACGCGGGCTCGGCCAACCGGTGGCTGCTCGGCACTCTCTTGCTCGCGGCCCTGGCGGCGTGCAAGGCCAAAGACCGGCCCCTGCTCTTCCACTCCGGCGCGGGACAGCGCTCGTCGCTCGACGAAATCGCCGCGGTCTTCGCCGCGCGCAACCCGGGGACCCGCATCGACTTCAGCTACAAGGGCTCGGGCTACTTCATCGCCGACATCGCCGCCTCCAAGATGGGCGATCTCTACATGCCGGGCGAGGAGTACTACCTGCTGCAAGCCGTGGAGCGTGGCTTCATCACGGACTACTCCCCGAGCACGGACATCGCCGCGCACTTCATCACGGTCATCATCACGCCCAGGGGCAATCCGCGAGGGGTCAGGACCATCCAGGATTTCGCCCGCCCCGGGCTGCGCGTGGGCCTGGCCGATCCGGAAGCGGCGGCCATCGGGTTTTGGCAGGAGAAGACCTTCAAGCGAGCCGGGATCTGGGACCAGGTCAAGAAGAACGCCACCATGTTCGCCAAGTGCATTCCCGAGCTGGGCAACGCCACCCAGCTCGGCGCCGTCGACGCGACCATCGTATGGGCGACCACCGCCGTGCTCTACTTGAAGGACATCGAGATCGTGCCCATCGAGCCCAAGTACCGCGGTCTCATCCGGCTGCCGGTGGCGGTGCTGGCCTTCTCGAAGCAGCCCGCGCTGGCCCGCAGGCTCAAGGCCTTCATCCTGAGCGAGGAAGGGCGCGAGATTTTCCACAGCCACGCCTACGGCATCGACGTCGGCCCGCTGGATGCGGAGGGTTTCTCGGCCGACGATGGCAAGGCCACGGCCCTAGACATGAAATGGCTGGTCGAGGCGGCCCGCGTGGCCAAGGATCCATCGATTCCGGTTTCGCCGGCCACCGTCGGGCACCTCATCAAGGAAGTCACCCGGCAACGAAAAACGAAGCTTTAGCCGGAGCACGCCATGTTCACCGTAGCGCAAAGCAGCCGTCTTAGGCACCTGGGCTGGCACCTCGGCTTTGCCGGCGTCGGCGCCTTGCTGCTCCTGACGGTCGCGCTCGTCCTCGCCATCAATGCCGTCTTTCTCGGACTTGCGGACTTCGCCTATTTCCTCGGCCAGCCGCGCACCTGGGTCAGTCTGTGGCTGACGGTGTGGACCGCCTCGGTGGCGACCGTCATCGCGATGGCGATCGCCGTCCCCGCGGGCTACGTCCTGTCGCGCTACCGCCTGCCGGGCTCCCGCGCCTTGCTCACGCTCATCGATTTGCCGGTCATGGTGCCGCCGGCCGCGATTGGCGTGTTTCTGTTCGGGGTCTTCCGCACCTTCCCCATCGAGAACCTGTGCGCCTGGTTGGGCGTTCGCGTCGATCACGCCGTGCCCGGCGTGGTGGTCGCCCAGGTCACGGTGACCCTGGCCTTCGCCATCCGGCTGGTCAAGGCTTCGTTCGACGCGACAAGCCCGCGCTTCGAGGCCGTGTCGCGCAGCCT
>JAFGPX010000030.1 GCA_016935975.1 Deltaproteobacteria bacterium | reverse complement strand
TCGAGGGGATGACGTTGATGGCTGCCGAGCGGCCGCCCTTCCAGTCCTTCTTGGAGGGGCCGTCCACTGTCTTCTGGGTCGCGGTGTAGGAGTGAATCGTGGTCATGAGGCCCTCGACCAGCCCGATGCCTTCCTTGAGCAGAACGTGCACGACCGGAACGAGGCAGTTGGTGGTGCAGCTCGCGTTCGAGATGATGTTGTGCTTGGCGGGATCGTACTTGTCCTGGTTCACGCCGAGCACGATGGTGATGTCCTCGTTCTTGGCGGGCGCCGAGATGACGACCTTCTTGGCCCCGGCCGCGAGGTGCCCCTCCGCCTTCTCCCTGGCGGTGAATAGGCCCGTCGACTCGATGACGATGTCGACGCCCAGCGCCTTCCACGGCAGCTCGGCCGGGGTCTTGGCGCTAACGACCTTCATCTCCTTGCCGTTGACCACCAAGATGTCCGCGTCCTTGTCGGGCGCCGACTTCTTCGAGCCCACGGTACCCTGGAATTTGCCCTGGATCGAATCGTACTTGAGAAGGTAGGCGAGGTTGTCCGCGGGGACGATATCGCCGACGGCGACGACATCGAGCTCCTTGCTGAACTTCGGTGAGTCAATCAGCGCGCGGTACACGAGCCTGCCGATGCGTCCGAAACCATTGATTGCGATCTTCGTGGCCATCTTTTCTTGCTCCTATCTGGGGTGCAGGGCACCTGGTCTGTTGTGCATAAACCGCGGCGGAATCTAGCACACATAGCCCAGGGGAATGCCAGGGAGATTCTCCGCCGGCGCCCCGCATGCTAGCTTCGCAGGCGAGGGGCGGACAATGCATTTCACCACAGAGAACGCAGAGGGCGCCCCTCGGCAACGGGAGTGTCCCCGGCTCGGCACAAGGCGCCGCAGAAGGGTGGTGCATCCCCTCCGCCCGGGCGTGGCTGCCAGATGAAGGTTCTTCCTGCGCAAGAGGTTCGCGCTGCGGCCCTGGCGTGCGGCTTCCCGTTGGTCGGCATGGCGTGCGCCGAACCGCTCGATCCGCGACCACTCCTCGATTGGATCGAGCGCGGGCATGCGGCGGGGCTTTCGGCGATGCGACGGCGCATCAAGGAACGGACCGACCCCGGCGTTGTCGTGCCGGGCGCGCGGACGGTGTTGGTGCTCGGCATACCCTACGGCAAGGGGCAAGCCGACACCGCGTCGGTCATCGCTCGCTACGCCCGCGGTCGCGACTACCACTACGCGCACCGCGAACGCATGCGCCGGCTACGCGGCCGATTGCGGGCGCTCGATCCCGCGCTGCGCACCTACGCGTGCGTCGATTCGGGCGCCGCCATGGAGAAAGCCTGGGCCGAACGCGCGGGATTGGGATTTCTCGGCAAGAACGGCCTCCTCATCAGTCAGGAGCACGGTTCCTGGCTCACCCTCAGCCTGATGATTCTCGATCGTGCGGTGGACGTCTACGACGTGCCGGCGCCGCGCAGGTGTGGCGATTGCCGCAAGTGCCTGGACGCCTGTCCGACCGGGGCCTTCGCGTCCCCCGGCGTGGTCGACGCTCGGCGCTGCCTTTCGTACCACACGGTCGAAAGCCACGGGCAGATACCTGACGACGTGGCCGCCAGGCTGGGCGACCGCGTCTTCGGCTGCGACATCTGTCAAGAGGTCTGTCCCTTCAACCAGGGTGCGCTCCCGCCCGGTGACGCGCGCCAAGCGCCGCGCCCTCTTGGCACGTTCGACGCCGCCGCCATCGCCGGGCTGGACCAAGAGCAGTTCGACGAACTCGCTGCCGGCACGCCGCTGCGACGCGCGGGCTACGATGGGCTTCGCCGCAACGCCTGCTATGCGCTGGGCGCGACCGGGCGCCGCGACTGTCGGCCTCTGCTGGAGGGGCTTGCCGACGACGCCAGCCCGCTCGTCGCCCTGGCGGCCCGCTGGGCGCTCGGAAGGCTCTAGCAGCCTCCGGCGCGCCGCCGGGCCGCTTCCAGGGTATTCGCCAGCAGCATGGTGATCGTCATGGGCCCGACCCCGCCGGGGACCGGCGTGATGGCCCCGGCCCGCAGGACCGCGGCGGCGAACTCGACATCGCCGGCCAGCTTGCCGCTGGGCAAGCGGTTGGTGCCCACGTCGATGACCGTGGCGCCCGGCTTGATCCACTCACCGCGGATGAACTCGGGTCGCCCGATGGCGGCCACCAGGATGTCGGCGGCGCCGATCACGGCCGGCAGATCCTTCGTCTTCGAGTGGCACACCGTGACGGTCGCGTCGGCAGCGGTCAGCAGCACGGCCACCGGCTTGCCCACGATGTTCGAGCGGCCGACCACCACGGCGCTGGCGCCGCGCACGGTCGTGCCGGCTTCTTCGATGAGCTTCATGATGCCGTACGGCGTGCACGCGATGAAGCGCGGCTCGCCGATGAGCAGGCGGCCTAGGTTCTCGGGGTGAAATCCGTCCACGTCCTTGGCGGGGTCGATGCTCAGAAGGACGCGCTTGCTGTCAATGGCCTTGGGCAAGGGAAGCTGGACCAGAATTCCGTCCACGGCTCGGTCCGCGTTGAGCTCGGCCACCAAGCCCAGCAGCTTGGCCTCCGCCGTATCGGCGGGCAGGTGGTGGTCGAAGCAGGCGAACCCGGCCTCGGCCAAGGCCTTGGTCTTGTTGCGCACGTAGATCTGCGATGCCGGATCGTCGCCCACCAGGACCACGGCAAGCCCGGGCCGCACGGCGCGCGCCACGAGTCCCTTCACCTCGTCGGCCATCGCCGACCGCAACTTCGCCGCGAGAGCTTTGCCGTCGATGATTTTCGCTGCCATTCTTCCTCCTATAGCTCGTTGCCGATGGTGAACTCGAAGACGATCCGGTCCTCGCCGGGCAAGGTCTGATACGGCAGGCCCCACTCGAACCGCAGGGGACCGATGGGCGAGAACCAGCGAAACCCGAACCCCCAACTGGTGCGTAGGCTGGTGAGCGGAAACAGCTTCACGCAGGGATCCACCGAGACGTGGGCCCACGCCGGTTTGTTCCGGCAGTACTGCGCCTCGAGGTTGTAGGCATTGCCGACATCCGTGAACACCACGCCGCGGATGCCCATTTTTTCGAAGATGGGAACCTCGATCTCGGCCTTGCCCAGCACGCGCAGATTTCCACCGACGGAAAACGTCTTGAGCGGCGAGTCCAGATCCTGCGCACCGGGCACGCGTATCTTGGGGCCCAGCGAGTACAGGGCAAAGCCACGCACGTCGTAGATACCGCCCACGAAGTAGCGCTCGAAGATGGGCACGCCTTGGGGGTCGCGGCTGTTGATGATGCCCGCTTCGGCCTTGAGGCGGAGCGTGAAGGGCCCCCACAGCGGGTAGTAGTAGCGGAGCGCGCCCTCGTAGCGCGTGAACTGGCTCTGCGACAGAAAGATGCGCTCGGCGAACTCCGCGGACGCCGTGTTGTACCAGCCGCGGTGCGGGAACATGCGGTCGTCGCGCGAGTCGTAGGCCACGGAAACCCGCCATGAGGACAGAATGCCGGAGTGCAGTAGGTTGGCGAGCGAGCCCGTGGGCAAGGCGCTGCGATACGCGCCGGTGAACAGGTTGCTGCGTCCCGAGGTGGAGACGCCGACGTCCTGCAGCGTGTAGGTGAGGTACAGGCGCAGATTGTCCCGGAGCATGTAGCCCCAGGTCAGGCTGCCGCCCGTCGACTTGCGCGTGAAGCCGAGGTAGTAGCGCTGCTGGTTGAACAGGTTGAAGCCGAAGGTCCAGTTCGTGTCGAGGAAATAGGGATCCTCGAATTGCAGCAAGTAGAGCTGGCGCAGGCCGGAAACCTGGGCCTGCAGAGTCGCGGATTGGCCGCGCCCGAGGAGGTTGTTCTGCGAAATCTGGGCCTGGAAGATGAACTGCTCGACCGAGGAGAAACCCGCGCCGATTTGGAAGGCCCCCGTCTGGCGCTCGCCCACCTCGACGTTCACCTCCATGGTGTCGTCGCTCGACCCCCGTTTGGTCGTGACCTCGACCTTGTCGAAGAAGCCGAGCGCGTTGACCCGTCGCTTGGACAGATCGAGGCCGGACTGGCTGTACTGCTCGCCCTCGTAGATGCGCATTTCCCGCCGGATGACCTTGTCGCGCGTCTTGGAGTTGCCGCGGATATTGATGCGCTCGAAGGTGACCAGCGGCCCCTTCTGGATGTCGAAGGTGAGGTCGACCGTGCGGCGCTTGTCGTCGACACGGGTTTCCGGGGTCGTGTTGACGTAGGCGTATCCCTTGTCCTTGTACATGTCGGCGATGTTCTGCACGTCCTGCGCGACCCGCGTACGGTTGAAGATCTCGCCGGGCTTGGCCTGCAAGCGCGCCAGATACGTCTCACGGCTCTCGATCAGCTCGCCCTTCACGTCGAGCGAGCCCAAACGGTATTGCTGGCCTTCCTCGATGGCGAGGGTGAGATACATCGAGCGGCGATCCGGCGACAGCTCCATGCGGGGATCGCCCACTTTCACGTTGATGTAGCCGCGGTCGAAGTAGTGGCTCTGGATGATCAGAATGTCGCGCTGGAACACATCCTCGCGATACGTGCCGGACGAAGTGAGCGCCGAGAACAGGTCGCCGGGCTGGGTCATGATCACGCTGTGCAGCTCGGCGTCGGGAACGGCGTGGTTGCCGGTGAAGTTGACCCGCCGGATCTCCACCTTGCTGTTCTCGTGTACCCGGAAGTACACGTCGACCTCGCCCGGGCTATCGCGGCGCAGCTCGTACTCCACCTCCGCCATGTAGAAGCCACGCTGCAGGTACAGCTCGCGGATCTTCTCGACGTTGCGCTTGAGCTTGGCCAAGTCGAGGACCTGCTCCTTCTTGAGATCCAGGACCTCGTTGATCTTGGTCAGCCCGACTTCGTCGTGGCCCGACACGTAGATCTTGCGGATGGCCGGCTTCTCCTTGAGAACGAAGGTCACCACCAGGCCGCCTTCGCCCTCGGCGGTCTCCACCTGGATGTCCTCGAAGTAGCCCAGTCGCCAGATGGCGCGCACATCGTCCTGGAGCACCTCCTTGCTGAGCGCCATGCCCGGCTTGAGCCGCAGATGGCTGCGCACGGCATCGTCTTCGACCTTGCGGTTGCCCCGGAAACGAACGCGAATGACATTGAGACTGGGCAGAGCCACCTGCGCCGCCGCCTCGTCGGTGGGCGGCAGCACGGGGGCCCGCAGCCGGGCCGGCTTGGGCGCGTCCTCCTCTTCGCTGGCAGAGGCGAATGCCGAAGCCAGGCACAGGAAGACGGCGGCGGCCAGACGCAGACAGCGCTTCACGTCTCCTCCACAACCTGGCCGTCGATCATGCGCAGCTTGCGGTAGGCGCGCCCGGCCAGCTCGTTGTTGTGTGTCACGAGCAGCAGGGTCATGCCCAGCTCGCGATTGAGCTCGAAGAACAGCTCGTGCATGGCCTGCCCCGTCCTGGTATCGAGGTTGCCGGTCGGCTCGTCGCCGAGCAGCAGCCGCGGCGACAGCAAGAGCGCGCGCGCCAGCGCCACGCGCTGCTGCTCGCCGCCGGAAAGCTCGCCCGGACGGTGCTGCAGGCGCTCGCCAAGCCCCACCCGCGCCAGCATCGCCTCGGCCCGCTCGGCGCAATGCTTGCGCGCAAGTCGGGCGATGAGACCGGGCATCATCACGTTCTCGAGCGCCGTGAATTCGGGCAGCAGATGGTGAAACTGGAACACGAAGCCGATGGACTGGTTGCGGAAGCTGGCCAACGCGCCCGGCGACAGCGAGGTCACGGCGATCCCGTCGAAGGTGATGGAACCGCTGGTCGGCTGATCCAGGGTGCCGAGAAGATGCAACAGCG
>JAFGPX010000283.1 GCA_016935975.1 Deltaproteobacteria bacterium | reverse complement strand
CTTGAGATCGCCGCCGTACTTGACGGTCACGCTGCGCTCCTCGCCCGGCAGCATACGTTGTTTCTCGAATCCCACGTGCCCGACCAACCTGCGCTTGCGGTCCATGATGACCAACGTGCCCTTGGGAAAGAGATGCACGTCGCCCGAGTTCGCGATCTTGACGTCGGCCTTGAGCGGCTGCGAAGCGGTGGGCGGGGAGATGGCAAGCTCTTGGATGATGACGCCCGGCTTGGTGTGCCCGCGCACCTCGGTCATGACCAGTACGCCGAGGCGCGCGCCGACCCGCAGCTCCTTGGAATTGGGGTTTGCCTCGGGAATGGCCTCGAACCAGGCAACCGCGTAGTTGCCGGCGCTGGCCTCCTTGGGCGTGTTGACGACGACGGTTACGTTCGCGCCTTTGCCGGGATTGACGGTTACCTTCTCGGGAATGAAGGAGATCCACTTGGCCGCCGAATGCGGCAGGCTGCCCGGCGGCGCGAACTTGCGCGCGTTGCCCGGCTCGTGCCACCAGTCCCAGGCATAGGCGGCCACGGTGACGGGTTTCTTACCCTGGTTGAAGAGCAACACGGGCTGTGCCGTGGTCTTGCCCCGATCCAGGGTCATCTCGAGCGACGCGGGTGAGGCGCCAATCGAGACCTCGGCGCGTGATGGGGCCGGCAGGGCTGCCACGAGCGCGGCGAGGCCCAGACAATGGAAGAGACGGGATGGGGAGACGGAGAAAGTAGACATGGCGCAACTATAGACGGGTCGCGGTGTACGTCACCACAGTTGAGAATGGCCCCGGAGGTAGGGAATCCGGGATCCAAACCGCCACCTGGTGGTCCATGGCGTCACCGTTGCCCATGAGATTGTCCAGATTGCCCGCGCCCGGGACGTAGGTGGAAAGCGGCATGACGAACACGCCGGGATTGGTTTCCGGATAGCTCTTCCACTTGGGCCATGAGGCCTTCTGGTTGGGTTTGCGCGGGACCATCTTCGCGTAGAAGAGCGATCCCGAACCGGCACACGAGACATCGGGGGGCCCACCGCAGGGATTGGCGCGCTGGATATCCACGGCCGCAGTCATCGAGCCCCCGCCCGAGAACCACGTCGTGACCTGCAAGGTGGCCACCAGATAGTTGCCCTTGGGATTGCTGTTCACCCGGTGTTTCTCGCCGTTGGCAAGCGGGCCCGGCAGATCGTAGGTGCCGAAATCCACCACACCCTGAGTGCCCGTGCCCGTGACCGTCGTGACCTGCCCGCCGTTCTGATCGATCGAGCCGGTGACTTCGATGGCGATGGCCGAGGTGATCGTGCCCATGAGGGTCAGGTCCAACGCGCCCGTGTCAAGCCCGCGCGATTGCGCGGTCTGGGCAGCACTTGGCCGGATCGGAAGCAGCAGAGCCGCCCCCAGCACTGCCAGGGCAGTGCGTAGGAGAAACCGCCTGCGGTTCCGATCCGGCACCGGTCCTTCCCGATTGAGAGGAGCGAAGGGCTGCTAGCTAGAGGGTCGCGTCGTAGCTGACCACCTGGGTGAAGTTGCCGGCTGTCTGGGTGTCGGGGAGAAACACGGCCAGCTCGTGCGGAACCGGCGTGCCGCTGATGCAGCCGCCCACCGGGCAGAGGCCCACGGGAACCGCGTCCAGCACGGTGCCATCCGCGGAGGTGGCCCAGGCGCCGGCGCCGTCGGCGTAGCGCGTGTTGCCGGCGGCGATGGGGCTGGTGCCGCCCGCCGCTCCCAGGGTCAGGGTGACCGTGGCATTGCCCCCGCTCCCGCTGATGGTGGCGGTGGCGTTGAGCGCGGCCACCGCGAAGGCACCGGCCGTCGCGGCCGTCACCCGGTGAATCGAGCCGTTGGTCAAGGCCGTCGACTGCGTGTTGAAGGTGCCGAAGTCGAAGTTGGCCGTCGAGCGGGTGGGCATGGTGTTGTTGGCCGAGCCGCTGATCACGTTGGTGGCGTCCTGACCCGCGATGGTGAGCACCAACGCGCTTTGCAGAGTGCCCATCAATTGGATGTCAACGGCTGCCGTCGGCGGTGACGCGCCTGCCGCGCTGGTGCTGGTGACCTGGGCCTGGGCCGTGGTCGCGAAGAGCAGCGCCGCCGAGCCAACTACGAACATGACCTTGATGAAACGTTTCATTGGGATCTCCTTCTTTCACTCTCATTGGGTTGACCGGATTGCGGACCTATTCGATTGTCGTAGCGAAGTGAGGGCGACTCCTGGCAGAGGCCAGACGGCGGTCCACGGGCGGGCGGCGCGCGGATCAAGGCATCGTCCCCGTGTACACGACCACCGTCGTGAAGGGCCCCGCCGCCCGATTGTCGGGCAGGAAGACGGCGAGACTGTGGTTGTACGGCTTGCCCGTTTCGCAAGTCGGATCGCCAGAGGCAGTGCAGAGATCGTAGCCGGGCAGCCCCGCGTCCGGCACCTGGGCGCCCTCCGTCCCCGAGGTCCAGGTGGCGAGGGCGGGCGAAGCCACGCGCAGGTCGGCAAGCGGAACGTCGGGCGGCCCGCCCGCCGCCACCAACCGAGACACGGTCAGCGAGGCGGTCGTCGCCCCGTTGTAGGTGACCATCGCGTCCAAGGTCGCGGCCACCACCGCGCCCGGGCTGGGCAGGCTCACGCGATAGCCGGTGCCGTTGCTTGGAGGCGGTTGCAGCTGCGTGGCAAAGGTACCGAATTCTATCGTCGCGCTCGCGTGCGTCGGCATGCCGCTCGTCACCTCGTTCGTGATGGTGGTGGCGCCGGTGCCGATGATGGTGAGAATGATCGAGTTGCGAACGTTGCCGACGAACCCGAGATCCACCTGCGTGTTGTCCGTGCCGGTGTTGCGAATGGTCTGCGACTGCGCCGGCGCCGCGAAGCCGAGCCAGAATGCAACTGCGCCGCCGACGAGGAGCCGGCGGGCGCGGGCTGGCTGGCGTTTCTTCATCGGGCGCAACATTGAGGATTCTATCTTCATAAAACGTATTTGCCCGTACTATTTTTCGCTGATATAAAAACTCTCTCCCCGACTTGCCATCGGCGGCGTTTCCGTCGAGCTTTAGGCCCTTCTTGCGCCAATTGCCTGACGGTCTTCTGCTCGCGGAACAACCGCTCGTGTCACCAGGCCGCAGCACCGGGCAAGGCCTCGAACCGCAAGGCGCTTTCCCGCCTGCACAGCGCCCGCGCAGCGCTGGCGGCGCGACCGTCATTTCTCTGACCGCGCTTCTGCGTCCGAGTCTACGGAGCGATCCGGCTGATCTTGTTCGCCCCGGACTCGACGAACCACAGGTTCCCGTCGGGACCGGTCACGATGCCGGCGGGCTGGCTGTCTTGGCCCGGAATCGGGAACTCGGTGATCGCCCCGCTCGGCGTGATGCGGCCGATCTGGTTGCCGGCATGCTCGGTGAACCAGACATTCCCGTCCGGCCCTGCCGCGATGCCCGCAGGCTGGCTGTCCGGTGTCGGAATCGGGTAGGTGGCGACGCTGCCCATGCCCATGGCAGAAACGCGGCCGATCCGGTTTGCCTCGTATTCGGTGAACCAGATGCCACCGTCAGGTCCGACGGTGATGTCGTAGGGACCGACGTCGCTGCCAAGGCTCGCCAGCTCGGTGATGGCACCATTGATCGTCGTGCGGCCGAGCCGGTTCGCAGCGTACTCGGTGAACCAGTAGTCGCCGCTTTGCGGATCGGTCACGATGTAGGCGGCCCCGGCGTTCGCAGTCGGAAGCGTGAACTCGACGAACGAACCGGTCGTCGCGATACGGCACAGACGGTTCGCCGAGTATTCCGCGACCCAGAGGTAGTTGCCGCGTGTCGAGGCCTCGATTCCGGCCGGCGAGCTGCCGCCCGAGAGCGCGTATTCGGTGATGCTGCCGCTGCCAGGCGAAATGCGGCCGATACGGTCACCGCCGTACTCCGTGAACCAGAGGTTGTCGTCCGGGCCCCTGACGATGTCGTAGGGCTCGCTGCCCGGGTAGGGAAGCGGGTGCTCGTCGATACCGCCCGTAGCGGGGACGATGCGCCCGATTTGGTTGCCGGAGCGCTCGGTGAACCAGAGGTTGTCGTCCGGGCCGACCGTGATGGCCCACGGCTGGCTGTTCGCCGTCGGGATCGAATACTGCGTGATTGGGCTGGCAGGACCATCGGGCCGCGTGAAGGCGTCGCGCCTTCTGCCGTCCGTGGCATCGGTGGCGACCGGACCCTCGACATCGATGGCATCGTCGACCGCATCCGCGCCACCGACCTCCAGCGCGACATCGGTCGGCTGGCTGTCCTCGCCCACGTCAACCGATACAGCAGGAGCATCCTCGGCTTGTGGAGCGTCCGGGGCGCCATCGACACCTCCGCCCGCCTCCGCGCCACTTCCCTCGTCCTGACCGCCGCTCACGTCCGGCAGTGCGGCGTCGTCAAGGCTCGCGGCATCAGCGGCTTCCGCGTCCCGACCATCGTCGGACACGCGAGCATCCGTCTCCTGGCCCGCGCTGTCCACCATATCGGCCGGCCCTTCCGCCCCCGCGTCGGCGCCGCCGGCAACCTCTTCGGTCGCAGAGACGTCATCGCCTCGCGGTCGCTCGACCGCGGCGTCCGGGCTCGTCACCCGGCGCAGCTTGCCGACATCCACCGAGCAGCCCGCGGCGACCCAAACACCGAGGAGGAAGGGCGACAGAGTCCGGAACAGCGACGACTCTTGCCCACCCATGGTCAGTATGCCATCGCCGCGAGCACCCCCGTGCCTTGCCCCACCATGGGTGCCACGGCAACGGGCCTACCTTCGATGAAGAACAACACGCCCGTGGTCACCGCGGCGGCGGCGGCCAGGCCCCACGACACATTCGCCAGGTTCCTGCGCAGCAGAACCGCGTCGACGTCGCTCTGGGTGCAGTGCGGTTCGCTTCCGCTCTCGCTGCCGCAGGACTTGTTCAGGCTGTCGAACTTCGAGCGCATGGACACACCCAGTCCGACCGCGGCCCCGGCGAAGACAGCCGCAGCGCCGCCGGCCACCCAGGTCCACACTCGGCCGTGCCGCGCCACACCCGCGGGCTGCGCGGGCGCCGGCACCGGTTCCTCCCTTGCCCGCAGCTCCACATCGGCCTTGGGCGGGACGGCGGGCGCCGGCACCGGCACGGGGGCGACGACTTCGGCCAGCGGCTGCAGCGTGATCACCACGGTGTGCTCCCAGCTGGCGTTGACGTCCACGTCCTCGATCGCAGGCGCGGTATCGGGATGCCGCGCGGTCACCTGATGCTTGCCCGGCGTGGCCCAGATGGGCTCGCTAAGCGGCGTGACTCCCACCGTCTTGCCATCCAGAGCGATCTCCGCGCCCGGTTTGGAGCACTGAACCCGCACCTTACCCAGCTTGCCCTCAAGCTCGCTTACCGACTTCTTCGCCTCGGCCACCATCTCGGCCGGCGCGTCGGTTGCCTCGGCAAGGAAGTGCTCGAACGCCCGCATGGCGTCCCCCAAACGGCCGAGATCCCGGCTGGCCTGGCCGATGTTGAACAGCAACTTGGGGCTTGGGTACTCCGCATAGGCCTCCTCGAACTTGTCGAGGGCCGGAGCATAGGCACCCTTCTCGTAGAGCTTGGCGCCCTCCTTGAGCAGATTCTGCGCCTTGGCTCGTGCCTCGGGGGTTTCGGTTGGGGGACTGGTCTGTGCGACCAGCGCGAGCAGGACAAGCGACGCCGTATTCATGATCACAGTTCCTGGAAGATGCGACGCTTCGGGCGGGCTTTCAAGACCTTGCGTCTTGGGGTGTGCGCGGGCGGCGTGGCGACCTTCTCCTCGGCCTGTTTGGGTTTGACCGGCTGGACGGCCGCTTCCGGCTCGGCCGGCGGCGACTCCTTGGGCGGTGGCGTGGGCAGCGGAACCACGATGGCCGGACTTGGGGGCGGGGCCGGCTGGCTCGGCACCGCTTTCGCCGGCAGGGCGCCGGTTCGCAAGAAGAGCAAGCCGACCGCGAGAACGAGCAGGCCAACCACCCCGAGGATCGCCAGGACCGGCCTGATGCGCCGGCGGAAAAGCTGCTGGGTCACCTCGCCCCTGCTGTGCGAGAAGGTGGACAGCTTGCCCAGGTTTCGCACGGCTGCTCTCGCCGAGTCCGGCGTATCGCGGAGCGTCGGCCCGCCCAACGACGGCCCCACGCCGTGCACGGCGCTCGACCGCGCCAACTCGGCCTGCGAGAGCGTCACCGGCGTCGGCGTCAAGTCCGCGGGGCGGCCCAGCGCCGCCTCCTCGAAGGCCCGCGAGAAGTCACGGATGGTCGGGTACCTGTCGGGCGGCCGTTTCGAGAGCGCCCGCCTCAGTACGGGCTCGAGATCGGGCGGCAGATCCGGCGCGTGTTTCGCCAGGGGCTCCGGATCGAGATTGGTGATCTGGTAGAAAAGCGGGGACGTGTCGTCGGCCACGAAGGGCGTGCGGCCCGACAGCATCTCCCACACGATGCAGGCCAGCGCCCATTGATCGGCACGGTGATCGGTTTCGTCGACCCGTCCCGCCGCCTGTTCGGGCGACATGTAGTTGGGCGTGCCGACGACGGCCGTCGCGCGCGTGAGCTTGGCCCGCGCGGCCTTGACCTTCGAGATCCCGAAGTCGAGCACCTTGACGAACTCCGGTTCGCCCGGCACCTGCATGAGGAAGATGTTCGCGGGCTTGAGGTCGCGGTGAACGACGTCCTTGGCGTGGGCCGCGCCGAGCGCGGACGCGACTTGCTTGGTGATATTGACGGCGGCCTCGACGGGCAGACAACCCGCGCGCTGGATCCGATGCTCGAGATCCTCGCCCTCCAGGTACTCCATCACCAGGTACGGCTCGCCGGTTTCGGCCGTGCCGAAGTCGACCACGGTCACCAGGTGCGGATGCCCGAGCTGGGAGGTGATCTCGGCCTCGCGGTGGAAGCGCGCCAGCGCCTCCTGGTTGGAGGCCAGCTCGCGCGCCATGAGCTTGACCGCAACGCGCTTGTTGAGACGCAACTGAACGGCCTCGTACACCGCGCCCATGCCGCCCTGGCCCTGAAGACGCACCAGGCGGTAGGCACCTTCCAGTACGGTCCCTGCCAGGTTAGTCCCAGGCCCTTCGGCTTGGCTCAACAGCTAGCCTCCTTCTCAGCTCTGTTTGGCAAAATACACACTTGTTCGCGAGCGCACATGCCTCGTGATGACGGATCTGGCGGCTTCGGAATATTAGGGTGTGGATCTCTCGTCGATCATACTCTAACGGCAGGCCCGCACCTAGCCTGAAGCCGTTGGCGCAAGAATGTGAGCCCGCCCACCTAGCGCCAACGTCGGATGGTCACCCACATCGGGTGGGTAGGGCCATGAAGGGGAAGGGACGCAAGGGGAGGACAGAGGCTACTTCGACAACGGACCGATGTACGACTTGGCGGCCACGACGTTGTCGTACCAGCGCTTGGACTCGCCGTTGGGATTCGCTTTGATGTGATAGCAGAGCGCGAAACGATCGATCGCGAGAGTGGTCACGTCACGCAGGCGAAGATTGGGGAAGTCCATGACCAGCCTGCCGTCGAGCCAGGCGGCGATACGACCGTCGCGCTGTCCGGGCGTGTTGGCTTTCACCATCAGCTCGTAGCCGTACCAGCGGTCGAGCTCGGGCACGACGTCCGGGCGGGCGGCGAAGTCGGGGCCGAAGTCGAAGGGAATGCTGGTGTTGGGCATGACCAGCCCCGTCGGAAAGAAGTGGTCGCCCCACTGGCTGCGCTGTTCGGGATGGTAGACGTAGACGTTGAGCTGGCCCGGCGAGACGGTGCTTGCGTCGCCACGCCAGTTCTCGAGATTGGCCAGGAACTTGTTCGTCCCGTCGGCCGGCACGCCGGGCGTGGACTGGCCGTTCACCGTGTAGTGGGCCGAGATGCTGGACCCGTTGTGGCTGGAGCCCACCACGTCGTAGGG
>JAFGPX010000282.1 GCA_016935975.1 Deltaproteobacteria bacterium | reverse complement strand
TTCGGCGCCGGCATCCACCTGGCGGACTTCAAGACCCAGCCCGAGGC
This sequence comes from Deltaproteobacteria bacterium, assembly GCA_016935975.1. Taxonomy (GTDB): domain Bacteria; phylum Myxococcota_A; class Polyangia; order Fen-1088; family Fen-1088; genus Fen-1118. The sequence goes on along the minus strand of JAFGPX010000282.1, from coordinate 22,788 downwards.
CGAGCGGCTGGCCATCAACGCGTGGGTCAGCCAGGAAACGCTCGACCGCATCAACGACCTCATCCCGGCCGGAGCCATCGATCCGCTCACGCGGGCGGTGCTGGTCAACGCGATACACCTGAAGCTCCCCTGGTACGATCCCTTCAGCGCGTCGGCCACGGCCCCCGCGACCTTCACCAAGACGGACGGCTCCACGGTGAGCGTTCCCTTCATGAAGAAGGGCGAACGGTGGTCCTACGCCGAGGAAGACACGGCCCAGGTGGTGGCGGTCCCGCTGTCCGGCGGGTCGGTCGATTTCGTCGTCTTTCTGCCCAAACCGACCTCCTCGCTCGCCCAGCTCGAAGACTCGCTGTCCCCGGCCCGCGCGCAAGCGCTCGTCGCCAGCATGAGCACGCAAGCCGTGGATCTCGCTCTGCCGAAATTCAAGTTCACGACCGCTTCCGTAAAGCTCCGGAGCGTGCTCATCGCGCTCGGCATGACGGACGCCTTCGGCCCCGACGCCGACTTCTCGGGGATCACGCAGGAGGAGCGGCTCTTCGTCTCCGATGTCGTCCACAAGGCCATGGTGGCGGTGGACGAGCATGGCGTCGAGGCTGCGGCCGCGACCGCCGTCATGATGGCAGGGAGCAGCGCTCCCACCGACGTCAAGCAGGTGAACGTGAATCGGCCGTTCTTCTTCGGGATCTACGACCGCCCCACGGCGACCTGGTTGTTCCTAGGGCACGTCACCGATCCATCGTCCTGAGCGATCCTAGAGACTCTATTCGCCGTCGATGCCGGCATCGATGGGCGGGGCGCCGCCGTCCAGGGCAGACGCGTCCGGGATCGCCGGGGCGTCGATCTCGCCGCCGTCGACGGGCGAGAGTGCGTCACCCGAAAGCAGGACGGCGAATACGGAGCCCGCGGCGTTACTCACGGAAATGTCCAACGTGGCATAGCTGGTGCCGGGGGTGGCGGGAGCCTTGAACGCCACGGCGACCTGGCAGCTCTGTCCGCCGGACAGGGGGCCGACGCAGGTGTTGTCGGCGACGACGAACATGGCGGCATCGGCGCCGGTGATGCGGACGGAGAAGGATCCGGAAGGCCCCGAGCCGACGTTGTACACCGTGAACGTGGCCGGCGGGCTGGTTCGTCCGGCGGTCTCGGAGAAGGAGGCCTCCGCGGGCGTGATGGCCAGCCAGGCCGGCGAGGCGGAGTCGTAACCGACCGGCTCCCCGTCCAAGCTGGCCGAATCGACGGGCGCGGCGGATGTATCCAGGCCGCCGATCGCGGCGTCGCCGGAAGCATCCAGGCTCGTGTCGGCACCATCGGGCGTGACGATGGGCGTATCCGGCGCGGCATCCGTGATGACCTGACCAAAATCCGCGGCGGCGTCCCCGGGGACGGAAGCCACCTCGGCCGCCGCATCGGGCAGGGCCGGCGCGGTGTCGTGGGCGTCAGCGCCCGGACGCTGCGCGATGCCGCCACAGGCCGCGAGGAGCATGGCGGTGGAGATGACGAAACCAACCTGCCGAGCATTGCACGCTGTCATTTTGCCCTCCGAAAGCTACGTTTTGGCACGCGCCAGGGACACGGGCCGATCCTTTCCTGCGCGTAGGGGTCGATCCTGTGATCGAGAGGCCGCCTGGTGTCAACTTCTGCGGACCGTTCGATGGGGACAGACGCCTACTGCCGAATCCAGTCGACGACGAAAAGGCCGTGGCCTCCGCCTTGGGTCACACCGGGAGAGACGACGGTGCTGTTCAGGTCCGAGGTGAGGTAGTCGTCCGTCCACGGGCCGTCGACCGGCGCACCGCCGGTCAGGATGCAGCTCGTGTCCCCGCACTGGTCGAGCTTCCAGGCCGCGCCGCTGATGTTGTTCTGTGCCATCCAGGCAAACCAGAGATTGCTCTCGTCGCGGCACACGTAGTTGTCGCCATTGGCCGGGACGCCTCCGTCGGCGGGCGTGGCGCCGAACTCCGTGACGAACAGGGCCAGGCCGCCGGCGATGGCCATGTCCGCCTTGTTGCGCAGCCACTGATCGTGCGTGCAGGCGTAGAAGTGCAAGGCGTACATGAGATTGGCGGTTCCGCTCGCCGGGACGACCGGGTTTTGGGCGGCGATGTCGACGTCCTGCGACCACCGGGGCGTGCCCATGACGATCAGGTTGTCGGGATCCGCGGCGCGAATCGCATCGACGACCGCCTCGTGGTAGGGCTTGACCTCTTCCCACGAGAAGCGATTGGGCTCGTTGTAGGGCTCCCAGATGAGGTTGGGGAAGGCGCCGTACTTCTGGGCCAGGGCAGAGAAGAACTCTACGGCTTCGGCCTGCTGCTCGACCGCCCTTTCGGTGTGCCAATCCACGAGCACGTACACGCCCAGGGTGATCGCGTTGCGGATGATGGTCTCGACCTTCGAGATCATGAGGCCGGCGCCGCCGGTCAGATAGCCGTTGGTGGCGTCGGTGCCCATCGAGGCGCGAATCAGCGACAGTCTCCAGTTGTCACGCATGTACTCGAGCGCCCTCTTGCTTTCCGGGAAAGGGCGGCTTTCCCAGTTCAGCCACATGCTGCTTACGCCTTTGAGCTGCACCGGATATCCGGCCTGGTTCTCAAGCAGGGTGCCCTCGACACGGAGCTGGCCGTGCACAGCGACGGGGGAGCCGGCGGGAGGCCCGGGCAGATCCGTCGGCGGCGTGGTGTCCGACAGGCCGAGAGGAGGCGGATCGCTCGCGCAGCCGGGCGACGCCAGCACAACGGTTCCGAGGAGACAGGAGACAACGGCAGATGGGAGCGACATCGCTTCGTTCACCTTGGAGCAACAAGCAGCGGGCGTATGGTGGGAACACGAGTATGGTCCGGATTTCCGTTGGCAGGGGCATTTGCGCAAGACGACGACGAGGGGCTGGATGACAGCCCGGCGAGGAAACCCCGGCGGCCGCTCGCTCAGCTCTTCTGGCTCGACTCGTCCGCCGCGGTTGTCGTCTCGCGGCTTGCTTCGTCTTCGCCGGGGGCGGACTTGACGGAGGCGTCCCGTCGCACGCAGAGACGCCGGATCTGTCCGACGACGAGCGCCCCGAATGCGAGAGCCAGGCCCATTCCACGTGGGCCAAAGCGCGCTCCAGCCACGTGACACCCGCATCCGAGCTTCGATTCGGTAGTGCGGCTACCGCTGGTTCCGCCGCCGTTCGTCGCGCCACCGCTGCCCGTTGCCGAGCTGGCCGGCGAGCTGCCGCCGCTGCCGCCGCTGCCGCCCGCCGGGCTCGCGCCGCCCGAGCTTGCGACGCCCCCGGAACCCGCGCCGCCGCGCCCGGAGCCGCCAACAGGCGCACCACTCGTGCCACCGGAACCGCTCTGTCCTCCGGCGTTCGCGCCGCCGTTGCCGCCCGCTGCGCTCGTGCCCCCCGAGCCCCCACGGCCCCCCGCACCACCTGCTTCCGCGCCGCCAGAGCCGGCGCCGCCGCTTGACTTGCCGGTGTCTCTGCCCGCGTCCTGACCGCCCCCGCTGCCGCGGCCGCCGGCTCCGCCGGTGCCGCGGGATCCGTCGCTGCCTGCATCTCGGCTGCCGCCGGTTCCGTTGCCACCCGCGCCCCCCGTGCCACCGGCCCCGGCGTCGGGCGTCGTTGTGGCCGGCGGCACGAGAATCCACTGTGGGTCGCTGGTGCTGTAGCCGAAGCTCGTGACGAAGTTGTTGACCGTGGTGGCGTCGTGCGTGGCCTTCATGACTTCTTCGCGCACCTTCTTCACGGTCAGGTAGTCGACGGCGGGGCCGAAGGTCCCCATGACGAGGTAGCAGGGCATGGCCTCGGGTTGACCGCTGTTCTGGGCCTTGTTCGCGAGCAAGGAATCGACGAAGCAGAGCTGCTGGCGCGCCGGATCGCCACCGATGATGGCGTCGCTCTTGTTGATGGCAAGGACGTAGCTGGCGAGGTTGTTGTGGTTGGGCGCGAAGGTGCCGAAGTGGTTCTTCATGCACAGGGTGGAGCCGCCGTGCAGGGTGTGCCCCTTGTTGTTGGCGATGTTGATGAGGATGTCGATCTTGCCATCGGCGATGTCCGCCGTGCACTGCGCGGAGGAGCCGTCGGGTAGCTTGGCGTCGGTGGTGCCGCCGAGCGCGTCGTTGACGTCGCTGACGACGCCCGGGATTTTCGCCGCATCGGTCGTGCTGAAATGGGACGTGTAGTTGGAGATGGCGGAGCCGAATTGAGCGTTGCCGTCGTAGATGATGATGCTGTCGGCCGGCACGCCGAAGCCGGTCATTACCCTGCAGAACTTCTCGATGACCGCGAGGCGGGCCATGTTCCTGGATTCGATGACGTTGATCTTGATGGCCACGCGCGTGGACGACCAAGGCTTGCCGGAGCGAAAGATGGCCTTCCAAGCCTCGTCCGGCGTCGCCGCGTTGGCCAGCTGCATGGCCATGGCGTCCATGTTGGCATGCACGCGGGCGGTGTCGACGACGGCGTTTTCGGCGGTGAAGGTCATGGCCGACGGCGCGCTCTTCATCATGGCCGCGTCGTTGCACGCGACGACGCGCATGTTGCTGATGCCGGGGTTGATCTCGAGCTTGCCGCTGGACGGCCATGCAGCCGAAGCATGCGTGCCCCGACCCAGCGCCAGCCCCGCCGCACCCGCCGTCGTGATTCTGAGGAAATCCCGTCGTTGCTTCTGCATCGTCTGCTCCTACTGCGACGTCGGCGAAAATCGAGAATGCTATGCGAGGTTTGTTGTCTGCAGACGGAAAATCTAGCAAACTCGTTTGTCGATTGTCAGGCTGTCAGGCCGCATCGTCGCGAGCGCGATGAGCTAAAACAGGAGATCCTTGAGGAAGTGCGTGGTCGACGGCGAGTAGCGGTGGTAGCCGCCGTGCAGCAGCTCGGCGAGAGTCAAGGTCACCTTGTCGAGGCGTGACGAGCTCTCCGCGATCGCAAGCCTGCGTCTCTGGTGAGCGACCTTGCGTTCGACCATGGCGAGGAACTCCGGGTTGCGTAGGCGCGGGGCGAGGGCCCGGAGGCGCTCCTGGGCCAGGCAGTAGCGCTCGTGGGCCAGGCGGAAATAGTCCGGTCCCACCTTGCGCGCCAGCTCGTATAGCTCACGCAAGCTGAGCTTCTTGCCGCCAATCTGCTGGGCCGCGTGCTGGCGGTACTTGACGGTCGAACGCTCCACGCACCCGATGGGCGCCAAGGCACCGATGATGAACGCAATCCAGCCGTCGTGAATCCAGTTGTCCGGAATGGGCAGAACCACGGGGCGGTACTCGGCGCGAAACACCATCGTGGCGCCCGTGACCAGCCACTGCCGCAGCAGTATCTCGAAGACGCGTCCGCGCCGCGCCCGCCAGCGCGCGCGCAGGCCGAAATGGATCGCGTCCCAGAGTTGGTGGCCGACCGGGACGAGGCTCTCGTCCACCACCTCGGCGTTGGTGAACACCAGGCCGCACTCCGGCAGGGCGTCGAACTCCGCCTCGCAGAGCGCGAGCTTCTCGGGCAGCCACACGTCGTCCTGGTCGCTGGTGGCGATGAGATCGCCGGTGCACAGCCCGATGGCCTTCTCGAAGTTCTTGGTCGAGCCGAGCCGGCTTCCGTTGCGCTCGATGCGCACCGGGAAGGTCGCACGCCGCGCGAACTGCGCGAGAATCGTCAATGTGCCGTCGGTGGAGATATCGTCGCACACGACCAGCTCGTCGGGCCGGCGCGTCTGCGCCATGAAGCTGTCGAGTTGTTCCTCGACGTAGCGAGCCCCGTTGTAGGTGCACAAGGCCACCGAGACGCGATGCTCGCGCCCGGGCGCCCCCCGCGCGATCTCCTCCGCGGTGCCATGCGGCGACGTCATCGCTTCCATCCTTGGTACGCGAAGGTTGCCATGCGCCTCTGCGTCCTCCGGTTCACTTCGGCTTGCGCGCCAGCAGCACGAACTCGTTGTGCCTGAACAAACGCCCGACGAAGCGCGGGAACGGAAACGAGTAGTGCTTCTCGACCCCGAGTCCCAGGTCCTTGGCCAATCGCTCCAGTGCGGCGAAATCGAAGAACTCGACGTGGGTGGGGTCCGAGCGGAAGCCCATCTCCTGTGGCGCGATGAGAACGACGCGGGCCTCGGCGCGGACGAAGGGCAGATACTCGGCGATGAGTGCCCGCGCCTCGTCGAAACGCATGTGCTCGACCACGTGCGAGAGCAACAGCGCATCGAAGCGGCCGGGCTGGCCGAACTCCGAGGCGCGGAACTCGTCCGGCAGGAACGCCGTGTACCCGCGCGCCCGGACCGAGGTCACCGACTCGGGATTGTGGTCCACCCCGACGCCCTTGCCTGCCAGATTGTGTAGGTTGCGTCCCAACCCGCAGCCCAGGTCGAGCACGAAGCCGAGGTCGAGCGAGCGCAGGTGCTTGCGGTAGGGGCGCTGCACGTCGAGCAGTCGCTTCCACCAGATGGATTCTTGGCGTCGGAGCCACTCCGTGTATTCGGCCTTGCTCGTGCCAGGCTGCGGTTTCATGGGCCCAACCTAGCAGCGGATTCGAGGACGGTCCATGTCTCGAGCGCGCGAGGCTGGTATAGCATCACGGTGTGACGTCACTTGCTTTGGGCCGCAGCGCCGTGCTTGTTCTGCTTTGGCTCGCCGAAGGGGAGAGCCCCCGGCCGCCGCCCGAGCTCGACTGCCTGGCCCGTCACTACGCCGTGCGGGCGGCCTACGAAAACGGCGCCTGGTTCGCCGAGTTGCCCGACGGGAGGCGCGTGCCCTTCGACGACGGCAGGAGCAAGACCTTCGACGAACGCCTGGCCGCGCCCGACGTGCAGGACATGTTCGCCATTCCCTACCGCACCGGTGCCATCCGTCCGGTGGAGACGGAGAACCAGGATCCGGGCCGGGTACGCGTCGAGGCGATCTTCGCCGCGACCTACGGTCCGCGTCCGGCCTCCCGGCAGATCCGCCTGCGCTTTCTCGGCATCCCCGTGCGCGTCCACCGCAAGATCGCGCCGGCGCTGGAGCGGGTGGCCGCTCGTCTGGCGCGCGCGCGCCAGCGCGATGCGAGCCTGGCGCCCTTTCTGCGCCGGCTGTCCGGCGGATTCGCCGCGCGCAAGATCGCGGGCACCGAGCGCACCAGTGCGCACGCCTACGGCATCGCCATCGACCTCCATACCTCGGTCAGCGACTACTGGAGATGGGACAAGGACAAGAAATGGCGCAATCGCATTCCGCAGGCCATCGTCGACGCCTTCGAGGCGGAAGGCTTCATCTGGGGCGGGCGCTGGTATCACTACGACACCATGCACTTCGAGTACCGGCCCGAGCTGTTCGGCCCGCCCTGCCGCGAGCCAACGGGAAGTCGTCGGCCCCTTGGAAATCGCGGCATATGACAAGCTGCTAGGTCTAGGGCAAGCTGCTGGCGGAGCGGCCCGCGGTCTGCCATGAAGCCTTCGATCGACATCCTGCTTTCGACCTACAACGGCGCGGCCTATCTGCCCGAGCAACTCGATTCGCTGTTCGCGCAAACCTGCCAGGACTGGCGACTGGTGGTGCGCGATGACGGCTCGAGCGACGGGACCCCCGATATCTTGGCTCGCTATGGCGCTCTGCACCCCGAACGCGTCGCCGTGCTCGCGCGTGACGGGAAGAACCTCGGGGCTTCCGGCAGCTTCGGCGTCCTGCTGGCCCGGTCGGAGGCGCCCTACGTCATGTTCTGCGACCAGGACGACGTCTGGCTGCCCGACAAGGTGGAGGACACCCTGGCCAGCCTGCGGGGGCTCGAGAGGAGGCACGGCGAGCAGACGCCATTGCTCGTCAGCACCGATCTCAAGGTGGTCGACGAGCGGTTGGCGGTGCTGGACGAATCCTTCTGGCGGTTTCAGAGGATCCACCCGCAGCGCCTCACCAAGCTGGGCCGCGTGTTGATGCAGAACTTCGCCACGGGCTGCACGGTCATGCTCAACCGGCCGCTTGCCGGCCTGGCCTTGCCCATTCCGAGCGAGGCCATGATGCACGACTGGTGGCTCGCTCTCGTGGCGACGGCGTTCGGCAGGGTTGGGCGCCTTTCCAGGCCGACGGTCCTCTATCGCCAGCACGGGCGCAACGACGTCGGGGTTTCGCGCTGGAGCTTTCTTGCGGGCATCGAGAACCTGCTTCTTCATCGCGATCGGCGACGCGCGGCCGTCGCGCGGCAAGAGGAGGTCTACCTGGCTCTCGAACGCCAGGCCGAAGCGTTCGCCGCTCGTTTCGGCGAGCGCCTCCCGCCGGCCGAGCGCGCGATGCTTCGTGCCTTTTGCACCATGCATGCGCGGGGGTTCTGCGGGCGCCGCCGCCTGATGCTCAAGCATGGTTTCCTGCACTCGGATCGATGGGAGAACCTCATGATGCTTCTGCGCTGAGGGGCGAAGCGGCCGTGGCGGCCACTTGCCGGGCTCGGTGACGAGAGCCGGCGGGGCGCCGAGCGAGCGGCACACGGGGGCGAAGAACCGGTTGCCTGAAGCGGTACCCTCGGATAGGGATAGGAACCAGGGAGGAATGGAAGCACTCACGGCCATGCGCGACCGGCTCGTGTCCTGGTTCGGACGCTCGGGCCGGTTGCATTCCGTAGCGCTCTACGGCGGGCTGGTGGTCGCGGTGGTTGTGGTCTGGTGCGGAGTCTATGGCCGTTTCCCCGGGGACAGCCGGTTCCGCATTCCGGTCGAGTACCGCGATGACGCCCTGGCCCTCATGGGGATCATGAAGGGGTTTTCCGAGCTCCCCGCGCCCTGGAACCTGCACGTGTCCCACCTCAACGCGCCTTTCGGAGCGGACTGGAACGACTACCCCCACAGCGAGAAGCTGCTCTTCTATCTGGGCGGCATCCTGGCGAAGTGCGCCGACCTCGGGGCGGCCGCCAACTTCCTCTTGCTGCTCGGCTTCGTCTCCAATGCGCTGGCGTTTTGCTGGGTGGCGCGGCGGCTCGGCGCGAGTCCGCTGCGTGGCTGGGCCGGAGCCATCATGTTCGCCTTCTCCACGTACATGTTGTGGCGCTGCTTGGCGCACCTCATCCTGGTGTACGCCGGCACCATTCCCCTCTTGTTCTACCTGTGCCACCGCTTGCAGCAAGGCCAGCTCGACCGCCGCGCGCTGTGGATTTGGGGAACCGTCTACATGGCGCTGTCCGCGTTCCTGAATCCCTACTACTTCATCTTCGCCCTGCTGATGCTGTCGCTCGTCGCGCTCCGTCTCGTGCTCGTCGGGGCGCGACCGGCGGCCATCCTGACCGGCATCCTGGTCGGAGAAGGGGCGCTGCTGTTCGTCGTCAATCACGCAAACGTGTGGCTTCATCGATGGCGCCACGGCCCGAGCACGGCGTACGCCGGCCGGCACCTCACCGAGCAGTTGCTCTTCGGGTTGCGACTGCCGGACCTGTTTTTCCCCATCGAGCATCCGCTCGGACTCTGGGGCCGCTTCGCGCGGGCGCGCTATCTGATACCTGGCATCGACACCAACAACATCGCGGCCTTCCTCGGGCTGGTGGGCTGCGTGGGGCTTTTTGCTCTCCTGGCCGTTTCGGTGGCTCGCGGTATGCGTGGCCGCTACGAGCGCATCCCGGCGGAGAGCTGGTACGTTCTGGTCGCCTACCTCTTCGGCTCCGTCGGCGGCGTGTGCATGCTGCTCGGGGTGTTTGGCTTCTCTTGGCTGCGCGCCTCCGCCCGCTATTCCATCGTGATCCTGTGCGCCGTGCTGCTTTGGGCGAGCCGCTCGTTCCGCGTTCCCCGCTGGCCCGCGCTGGGCAGCGTTTTCTGGTGCGCGGCGGCCGTCTTCACCGTCTTCGAGTCGTACGATGCGTGGGAGCCATCGCGCCGCGGTCCTCCGACGGCGCAGGTGTTGGCCGATCGCGCCTTCGCCTCCGAGCTCGAGAGCCGTCTGCCTCGCGGCGCGGCGGTGTTTCAACTTCCGCTCATGGACTACCCCGACACCTTGCCGGTGGCCGCCATGCGGCCCTACGAGCCACTGCGCCCCTACCTCTGGTCGAGGACCCTGCGTTTCTCCTTCGGGGCTCACAGCGGTCGGCCACGGGAGCAGTGGCAGGCGGCTTGCGCTCGCAAACCGGCTCGGGACATGGTCGCCGAGCTGGCGGGCAGGGGCTTCTCGGCCGTGGTCCTTCACCGAGCCGGCTTCGTCGATCGCGGTCGTGCTCTCGAAAACGCGCTGGTCGCCGTCGGCCTGACCAGGGTGGCCGGCAACGGTGGCGGCGACATGGTCGCCTATCGCGTGAAGTAGTCGCTCCGGCGCGGAGTCGCACTACCGCCTCGCCGGGCTCGGTGAGGCGAAGCCGGAGCTTGCGACGAGCCGGAATGGGTGTAGAAGGCGGGCGTGAGAGGCAAGCAGGACGAGCCCGAGGAATCGACGCTGTTGTCGCTGCGATTCTTGGCGGCCTGGACGAGGTAGGCGAGGACGGTCGTGGACCCGAGTCAGCACGGAAGCGCTCGCGCCCCCCGGCGACCCCTGTGCGTGATCGATCACGTCGGCAATGCCGGCGGCGGCGTCAAGTACGCCCTGCGCATGCTCGACCGCCTGCGGCTCGACTGGGAGGTGGAGCTTTGCGCCCAGCCCGCGGCGCTCGCGCGCTATCGGCAAGCGGCCGGCGGCGTGCCGCTCGCGCTGCGTGTCGGCTGGCCGCTGAACCTGGCGCCCGTGTTGGCCGACCAGTCGCCGCGCTTCTCGGCCTGGCTGGCGCATCACGCTCAGGAAGCGCGCGCCTGGAGCTACCAGGTCCGGCCGCCGGCTCAGGCTGAGGCCGGCGTGTGCTTCTTTCCCTGGCTGCACCGCCACGACTTGAGCCGCTTTGGCGGTCGTGGCCTGGGCGTGTTCCACGACGCCATCTTCTTCGAGATGCCGGAGCTGATCGGGCCCGGGCGTCTGGCCCTGGAGACCGACAACCTGCGGACCTGGTTTGAGCGGCTCGACCGGATCGTGGTCACCTCCGCGCACACCAAGCGGCGGTTGCTCCGCGTCGCCGGCGAGCCGTGGGCGGACAGGGTCTCGGTGATCCACGTCGCGGATAGCGACGGCGGCGAGCCGCTCCCGCTGCCCGGACGCGCGGCCACCCAGCGGTTCGGCCGCTACCTGGTGATGCCCGCCGTGGCGTCCCCGCACAAGAACCACCGCGTGCTGCTCGCGGCCCTGCGCCGGAGCCGCGGGCCGTGGAAACTGGTGCTGACCGGCGCGGGCACCGAGGCCCATCCGCAAAGCCCGCTCGGCCGGCTCATCGCCCAGTCCGGCCTCGGCGACCGGGTGTGCGGCCTGGGCCACGTGGCCAAGGCGCTGGTCACGCAGCTTGTCGCCGACGCCGAGGCGCTGGTCATGCCCACGCTCGGCGAGGGCGGCGGCAGCTTTCCCGTGTGCGAGGCCATCGTCGCCGGCACGCCGGTCATCGCCTCGAACCTCGATGTCATCGCCGAGCAGCTCGAGCGCATGGGCGCGCAGGCCACGCTCTTCGATCCGAGAAACGAGGACGAGCTGGTGGCAGCGCTCGATGGCCTGGCCCGCGACCCCGAGGCGTTCCGCCGAGTGGCGCGCGAACAGGTGGGGCGGCTGCGCCTGCGGACGTGGGACGACGTGGCCTGCGAGTTCACGGCTCTGCTCGCGCGGCTCTACCCCGACCGCTGAAGTGCCGGGGCCACGGCGCGGAGCGGGCGTCCGCGCGTCGAGGCAAGAGGTAAGGCGCGCACGGCGCAGGGTACGCCGGAGCCGGCGGGCGAAGGCGCCGTACTGGCGCCCGCAGGCAATCCATGGGAGCGTCCACCTTGACCACCTTGCACGACAACGACGAGAAGACGAGCGCAGCGCGCCCCGACGAGCCCGGCACGACGCCTGGCCTTTGGCAGCACATGACGAGCACCGTGCGCCTGCTGCCGCGGGTGCGCCTGCTCTTGCGGCTGCGGCCTTTCGACGATGCCACGGAAGAAGGCCGCTCGCTCGAGCGCTATCGCCGTATCGGCTTGACCACGGTGTCGGGCTTCGCCTACCGGCTTTTTTCCATGGCCATCAGTCTGGTGACGGTGCCGCTCATCTTGGGCGCGCTCGGCAAGGCGCGTTTCGGCCTGTGGACCACCATCACGACGGTTACCGCGTGGGTGGCGCTGTTCGATCTGGGGCTTTCCAACGGACTCGTGAACCGGCTGGCCAAGGCCTACGGACGGCAGGACAACGACGAAGCCAATCGTTACTTCGTCACCGCCCTGGCCGCCATGATCGGCCTGGCCGCGATTCTCGCCGTCGTTCTCGCGGTCGCGATTCCGCTCGTGCCGTGGTCACGGCTTCTGGGCGTGCGCGGCGAGGTGGACGACGCGACGGTGCTGTGGAGCGTGGTCGCCATGCTCGGCGCCTTCGTCGTCACCATGCCGCTCGGCGTGGTGACGCAGCTCTATGCCGGGTTCCAGCGCGCCTACGCCACCAACGGATTCAATCTGGTGGGCGTCCTTGTGGGCTTTGGCTGCCTGCTCTTGGCGCTCTGGCTGGCGGCGCCCATGCCGCTGCTCATCGTCGCGATTTCGGCGGGTGCCGTGCTGGCCCCGATTGCGGCGTTGGCGTACGCGCTCGCCCGCGGCTTCCCCTGGCTCAGGCTGCGCTACCGCGACGTCTCGCGCTCCGCCCTGCGCAGCCTGATGGCGCTGTCGGTCCCCATGTTTCTCTTCCAGGTCGGCGCGCTCGCGGTCAACGAAACCCAGTCCATCATCCTGGCGCAACGCTGCGGTCTGGCCACGGTGGCGGACTTCGGCATCGCCATGCGCTTGTACCTGCTGACGGCCAGCCTCATCCAACTCGGTACCGGCTCGTTTCTTCCCCCGCTGCGTGAGGCGCACGAGCGGGGCGACACCCAATGGGCGCGCACCGCCTTCGGCCGGTTGCTGGTGGTGCGTCTGGGCATCGCATTGGCCGGCGGGCTGGTCATGTCCCTGCTCGGGAACGCCATCGTGCGCGTCTGGCTTGGCCGCACCGACATCGCTTTTGCCCGGCACGTGTGGATAGCCCTCGCGGTTCTTCAGGTTTCGACCGTCTGGGCCTCGACTTATTCGGAGCTTCTGTGGATCATGGATCGCCTTTGGGTCCTCGTGGCGCTCGTGGCGGCCAACGGCGCGGTCACCATTTGGCTCACCTGGCGGCTCGCCCCGCAGCACGGCGTGTTGGGCGCCATCCTGGCGGTGGGCGCGGTCACCGTCCTCTTGAACGTCTGGCTCTTGCCCATCCTGGCCCGGGATCTGCTGCGCCCGCGCCGGGCCAGCCCATCGCTCACTTGACAACCCTGCCGCCGCCCCTGAAGGTAGATTCCTCCGTGTCCGATCCCGGGCTCGCAGGTGAGACACAAGCCCATGACCGCACGCAAGATTCCCGTCGCCAACGCCGATCTCTCGGGTGACGAGGAGAAATACGTCGTCGATGCCATTCGCAGCTCGTGGGTGTCGTCCACCGGCGCGTACGTCTCCCGCTTCGAACGCGACTTCGCCGGCCTGTGCGGCGCGCGCGCCAGCGTCGGTGTGTGCAACGGCACCGTGGCCCTGCATCTGGCGCTGCTGGCGCTCGACGTGCGTCCGGGCGACGAGGTCCTGGTGCCGTCGCTGACCTATATCGCCACGGCCAACGCCTGCCGCTACGTCGGGGCCGAGCCGGTGTTCGTGGACGTCGATCCACGAACCTGGTGCATCGACCCCGAGAAAATCGAGGCCGCGGTCACGCCGCGCACGCGCGGCATCATCCCGGTTCACCTCTACGGCCACCCGGCCGACATGGACGCCATCTGCCACTTGGCCGGCGTGCACGGCCTGTGGGTGGTCGAGGACGCGGCGGAAGCCCACTTGGCGCGCTACAAGGGCCGCGTCACGGGCGCGCTGGCGCCGCTGGCCACCTTCTCCTTCTACGGCAACAAGATCTTCACCTCGGGCGAGGGGGGCGCGCTGACGCTCTCCGATCCGCAGCTCGAGCTGCGCATTCGCACGCTGCGCGGGCAGGGCATGGATCCGCAGCGTCGCTACTACTTCCCGGTCACCGGCTACAACTTCCGCATGACCAACGTGCAGGCGGCCATGCTGTGCGCCCAGCTCGAACGACGCGAGGCGATCCTGGAACGACGCCGGCGCATCTTCGCCCGCTACCGGGAACGACTGGCGCGCGTGGCCGGCATCGGTCTGCAGCCGTGCGCGCCCTGGGCCGAGCCGGCGTGCTGGCTGTTCTGTATCGTGGTGGACGAGAAAGCCTATGGCCGCACGCGTGACGAGCTGGCCGCGCGGCTGGCCGAGGACGGGATCGAGACACGGCCGTTCTTCCTGCCCCTGCACCGCTTGCCGCCGTTCCGGGAAGCCTCGCGCGCCCGCGGCGAGGTCTTGCCCGAAACCGACTACCTGGGCGAGCGCGGCCTCAACCTGCCCACCTTCAACACGCTCGGCGAGGGCGACATCGACTACATCGCCGAGCGCATTCGTGCCCATGGACGCGCATAGCTTCTCTGGCGCCGGACTCGCCCAGCCCGACGGGCTGGAGTTGCGCCTGTTGTGCCCGGAGCTGGCCGGCCCCCTAGGCGAGTTCTTCCGCGCTTTGGCGCAGGCGCCGGACCATGCCTTCTTCCACCCGCATCCGCTGACCGACGAGCAGGCGCGCCAGCTATGCTCCCACAAGGGGCGCGACTTGTACTACGTGGCTTGCTCTGCGGGGCGCGTCCTGGCCTACGGGATGCTGCGGGGCTGGGACGAGGGCTACGACATCCCGAGCCTGGGCATGGCCGTTCATCCCGAGGCTCGCGGGCGAGGGCTGGCGCGCACGCTCATGGTCTTCCTGCACATGGCGGCCAGGCTGCGCGGGGCGCGCAAGATCCGGCTGACGGTCTACCGCGACAATCAGCGCGCCGTGGAGCTCTACCGGCGGCTGGGCTACGCCTACACCGAGAAGGACCCGCGCCAATTGGTCGGCATCCTGGAGCTCTGACCGGATCTCCAAGGCGGGCAATCGGGCAGCATGGCGCGCATCGGAATCCTCACCGAAGGCATGGCCCAGTGGCAGGGGGGCGTCGACTTCCTGAGCTTCCTTTGCGACTGCCTGCAGATCTCCTTTGCGGACCGGTCCGTGGCCCTGCTGCCGCTCTTCCCGCGCACGCCCGTGCGCGAAGCCGTGCACAAGGCGACCTCGCCCTGGCGGCAATGGCTGGCCGAGAGCGTGCAGCATGGGAGGCTCTTGCCTTGGCGCGAGATACTGCGCGAGCAGATGGATAGGTCGTCTCTGCGGCAGCTCGCCAGGATCAGGGACGTGATGGGGAGCGCGCAGCCCGTCTTGCGTTTCTGCGGCGACGAGGAGCTGGCGACCTTGGCCCGTGCGGAGAAGCTGGATTGCCTGCTGCCCGCTTTCCGGCCGCTCGCTGGTTGCGTGGCGACGCCTTGGCTAGGCTACCTGTACGATTTCCAGCACCGCCACCTGCCCCACCTTTTCCGTGCAGAAGAGCGCGCCGGCCGCGACGCGCACTTCGCGGCCATGGCCAGGCAGGCTCGTTACGTCCTGGTGAATTCACGGGCCGTGGCCGACGACTGCCGGCGCTTCCTCGGCCCGGGCGGGGCCACGTTCGTGCCGTTGCCTTTCGGGGCGGCGCCCAAGCCGGATTGGTTTGCCGACGAGCCCGGCCGTCTGGCCAAGTACGGCCTGCCGGAGCGCTACTTCCTGGTTTCGAACCAGTTCTGGACGCACAAGAACCACCGCGTGGTCTTCGAGGCGCTGCGCCTGCTGGGGCCGACCGCCGGGGTCGCGGTGGTGTGCACGGGCAGCACCCTGGACGCGCGCGACCGCGGCTACTTCCCGTCCTTGCGCCGCTTTCTCGACGAAAGCGGCATCTCCTCTCGGGTGCGCATCCTCGATTGCATTCCCAAGCGCGATCAGATCGAGATCATGAAGCGGGCCATTGCCGTCGTGCAGCCCACGCTGTCCGAGGGCGGTCCGGGCGGCGGCGCCGTGTACGATGCGGTTTCGCTCGGCGTGCCGGCCCTGGTGTCGGACATCCCCGTCAATCGCGAGCTCGAGGGGCAAGGACTCGAGATCCAGTTCTTCGAACCGTCGCGGGCCGACGCCTTGGCCGCTCTGATGCTCGACCACGCCCGCAACCCGCGACGCCAACGCAAGGATGCGGCGACGCTTCTCGCCGAGGGCCGGCAGCGCCGGCGCGCGGTGGGCGCGGTGCTGCTCGAAACCATGCGGGCCGCTGGCGCTGCCTTGCCGTAGCACATCGAGGAGGCTGGCTTCGTTGCGGCCGTGAATGGCCGCCACCGGGCTCAGGCCGGTCGCCAGCTATTGCAGGCCGCCACGACGGTGTCGATCTCCAAAGCCGTCAGATAGGGATGGATGGGCAGCGAGAGCTCGCGGGCGGCGAACTCCCGGGCGCGTTCGAGGCTGTCCAGAACCTCGTACTTGCCGTAGGTCCGAAGCGCCGCCTGCTCGGGGATGAGCCGCGGATAGTGGACGGCGCTCTGCACGCCGTGGGCCGCGAGATGGGCGGCGAAAGCCTCGCGCTCGCCCTGCCGCACCAACACCGGGAAAAGGTGCCAGACCGCGCCGGGGCAGTCCGCGCGCGGGGTGGCGAGAGCGGGATTGGCGATGCCGCGGCAGTAGGCCTGCGCGATCGCGCCCCGGCGCGCGTTCCAGCCCGCCAACCTGGGCAGCAAGGCGGTCGACAGGATGGCGGCTTGCAGCTCGTCGAGACGGCTGTTGCAGCCGATGTGGTCGTGGCGGTAGCGGCTGCTTTGTCCGTAGTTGCGCAGGGCCCGTGCTCTCTCCGCCAGGCCGGCGTCCTCGGTGAGCAAGGCCCCGCCGTCCCCCAGGCAGCCCAGGTTCTTCGTCGGGTAGAAACTCAACGCCGCGGCGACGCCGACGGTGCCAACGGGAACGCCGTCATGCGAGGCGCCGATGGCCTGCGCGCAGTCTTCGATGATGGGCACGCCAAAACGCTCGCCGAGGGCGCGCAGCCGCCGCAGGGCCAGGGGTCGCCCGTAGAGATGCACGGGCAGCAGGAACGCGAAGCTCGGCGACCGCGCCAGGGCTTCTTCGACGCGGTCCAGATCCAGAAGCCCATCCCGATCGACGTCCACGAAACAGGGAACGGCGCCTGCCTGTAGGATGGCCAGGGTCGTGGCGAAGGCGGAAAGCGGCGTGGTCAACACCCTCTGTCCGGGCTGGCAGCCGGCGGCCCGCAGTCCGATGGCGATGGCGTCGAGGCCGTTGCCCACGCCCACGGCGTGCCGGGGGCCACAGAGCCTTGCGAGCCGCTCTTCGAAGGCGGCGACCGAGGGACCGAGGATGTAGTACCCGGACGCGCCGACCGCTGCGAGCGCCGCCGTCGCGTCCCTGTCGATCTCCGCCCACTGGCGGACGAAGTCATTGAGCAGAACCATCGTGGAGCAAGATAACGCTCCTGCCCGCGTTTCTGCCATCCCGAAACGGCGTTGGCTGTCCGCGGCTATGCGCCCCGCTTGCCGCGTCCGGGAACGAGCTTGCGCGCGAAGTCCTCGAGCTTCTCGCCGAAAGTCGGTTCGATCGAGGCCAGGAGGAAGACCGGCAGCCGTTTCTTGAGCTCGGGGTCTTCCTGCCGGCTGAGACCGCCGGTGTCGTCGTAGTCGGCCACCACGATGTCCATGTGGCGGGTCACGAGCGCGGGGTTGCCGAAGCAGCGGATGTTGAAATCCCAGTCGGCCCAGATGCGATAGCGCGGGTTGTACGGCCCGATGGCGGCGAAGAGCTCGCGCCGGTAGAAAACCGACTGGTGGCAGAGGTTGCGCCCAAAGAGCAGGCGGTCCTGGTCGAACTCGCCGCCGTCGCGCGCGCCGGTGCTGCGCAATAGCACGTCGCCGTAGACCAGGTGGCTGGGTCCGCTATCGCGCAGGAAGGCGGCCACCTGTGCCAGGGTGTCGTCTTGGTGGAGGGTGTCGTCCGCGCCGAGGAAGAGCAACCATTGCCCCGCCGCGAGCCCGACGCCGCGGTTCATCGCGGGATAGACGCCGTCGTCCTGGCCGCGCTCGACGCGCAAGCGCCGGCCCAGGTGCGGTGCGAACGACGACACGATGGCCAGCGTCGCGTCGGTCGAGCCGCCGTCGACCACGACGATCTCGAAATCCGCGAACGTCTGGGCGGTGACGCTGGTCAGGCACGACTTCACCATGGACGCCACGTTCAAGGTGGGAACGATGATCGAAAACAGAGGTGGCGGTGAAACGTCAGCCATGGCGAGAGGAGCCCCGAGCGGGGATCGAGGTAGGGCTCCACGTTAGCACCGGTCCGGCCGCGGGCGCCATGGCCCCAGGGCCAAGAGATGTGGACAGCTCGGCCTTGCGACGACTATCCTACGCCTCCTTGCGCCGACGCGCTGGAGGCCGCGGCATGATGATCCTGAATTTGCTCAAGAAGTTCGTTCCCAACCCCATTCTGCTCAAGACCCAGCTGTTCGTCCGCTACGCGCCCCGCGATCTGCTGGACAAGATCCTCGGCGAGACGGAGCCCTTGATACCGCCCCGGCGCAAGATCTTCATCGGCGGCCCCGAGTTCCGCCAGATTGGCGACGAGTTCTTCGGCTACTTCCGGCGCTACGGCGAGATCCAGCCGCACCACCGCATCCTGGACATCGGCTGCGGCATCGGCCGCATGTCGCGCCCCTTCGTGCCGTTTTTGGATCCGGCCCGCGGCAGCTTCGAGGGCTTCGACATCGACCAAAGCGGCATCAAGTGGTGCCAGGAGCACTACAGGCAGTATCCGCACTTTCGCTTCCAGCGGGCCGACATTTACAACAAGTTCTACAACCCCGCGGGCCGCGTGCAGGCCGACCAGTTCACCTTCCCGTATCCCGACGCCAGCTTCGATTTCGCCTTCGCCACCTCGGTGTTCACGCACATGCCGTCCAAGGCGACCGCGCGGTACTTGAGGGAAACCGCGCGCGTGCTCGTGCCCGGCGGGCGGGCCCTGATGACCGCGTTCGTGTGGAATCCCGAGTCGCAGGCGCTGGTGCGGCAGGGCCGGGCCAAGCTCCCGTTCCGCGAGCATGGCGACCTGATCGTGATCGATCCCAACATCCCCGAGGACGCCATTGCCATCCGGCAGGGCGACTGGGACGATGCCGTGCGGGCAGCCGGCCTCATGCCCGTGGGCGAAGTCATGTGGGGATCCTGGTGCGGGCGGGAGAACTTCACCAGCTTCCAAGACATGGCCCTGTTGCGCAAACCGGCGTAGCGCCCTGCTCGCCGTGGAGGGGTTGGGCCGGGGGGAATGGTCGACGCAGGCCTCGGGCCGCGATACTGTTGCCTGGTTCCGTGCATCGCACTTTCCGCCACCTGGCCACCCTGGCCGTCACCTTGCTTTGCGCCCGCGCTTCTGCCGGGCCGCTCGAAGACGCCCATGTTGCGGACACGGGATTCTCGGGACCCACCCGCAGCGACCTCGCCTCGGTGTACTGGAACCCGGCCGGCCTGGGCCTCTTGCGGGGACCGCAGATAATGGTGGGCGGGGCGTGGCAGTCGACCTCGGTCTCGGTCGCTCGCGCGTCCATCGATCCGGCCACCGGCGGCAACCCCGGCGCGACCGACTTCGCCGCAACGTCGGGCAGCGCCACCCTGCACCCATTTCGCTGGCCGCTCGGCCCGGGCGGTTTCGCGGCCATCGGCGCCGGCATCGGCCACCGCTTCGGCATCGCCATCGCGCTCTACTCGCCGTTCTCGTCCCGGCTCGACATGAAGCCCACCGCCGACGGCGAGCTGCCTACGCGCTACCACCTGGTCGGCATGCGCTTCGATCACATTGCGTTGGCGATGGGCCTGGCGCTCCACGTCTCGGACTTCATCCAGATCGGGGTTGCGCCCGGGCTGCTCTTTCCCACCGCCCGCTTGGTTTTCGACGAGGACACCGGGCTCGGCAGCGCCGACCCGGCCCTGGGCACGCCAACCTCGGGGGCCGAGAATCCGGCCCTGTCGGCGCGCTACGATCTCGCCTCGCGCGGTGTTCAGGTTCCGTCGTATCTTCTGACCTTCGGGGCGCAATACCGGCGCGGCCGCTTCACGCTCGGCCTGGCCTATACCACCGCTCCGCTCGGCACGGGCGGGCTCGTGACCTTGCCCTTGGACACGATCCGGATCACGCCGCCGGGCGGAACTCCCGAGGACCTTTGCGCGACCTCCTCGACGGCGAATTGCCTGATAGGCCAGATGCGGTATCGCCTTCCCTCCGTCTACACCCTTGGAGCCACGTGGCAAGCCACGTCGCATTGGGCGGCAACCGGCATCGTGCGCTGGATACGCAACGGCGCCCACGACAACGTGACGATCCTGGTCGCGGGTCCCGCCTCGCAGGCGGCGCTCGGCGGGAGTCTTCCCGATCACGTGGTCCTCTATCGCGGGTTTCGCGATAGCTTCGATCTGCGCGGCCGAGCCGTGTACGAGGCCAAGCACTTCCGCGCGAGCGGCACCCTGCGCCTCGAAACCAGCGCCGTGCCCGCGAGCCGGGTCAGCGCCGCAGCCATCGACGGTTTCCAGGTCGAGCCGTCGCTCGCGGCCGAGATGCGCGTGTGGCGGCAGGTGCGCCTGAGCGTGGGCTATGCTTTGACCTACATGTTTCCCGTTGACACGGGCCCGTCGGTTTTCGATCCCACGGCCGTCGCTGCCTGCGCGGCGGCGGGCGGGGAGCTGTCGAATCCTTCATGCCAGGCGCGCCTGCGCGGTCAGGCTCGGCCAAGCGCCGCAGGGACATACCACCTGTGGCGGCAGACGCTGTCCGTGTACACCAGCTTCGGATTCTGAACCCATGCCACGTCGTCTCTTCCTCGTTCTGCTGCTCGCCGCGTGCGGTTCGGATCAGGTCCTCGAACACGATCTCGAACCCATCCAACTGGCGCGCGCTCCCATCGAGCCCGGCGGAGCGACGACAGGCGGGTTGCTCGCGGCCGTCAGCGTCGGGGACAGTGTCGAGCCCTTGCTCGTGGATTCGGCCTTTCCCCTCAACAGCCTGGCCAAGGCCGGCTGCGCCAGCCCCGCGGCGTCAGGCTGGACGTACACGGGCACCATGGAGCTGCGCGCGGGCGGCGATCCGGCCGCGCCCGTGCGCGCCTCGTTTCGCTCCGTTGGGCTGTTCGACATCTGCCCCGGCCCGAGTGGCGATGCGGCGACGCAGCCCGCGGGCGTGATGGGCGGACCGCTGCTCGCGAATTTCTCCGTGGGTCTGACGCTGCCGCGCGACGCCGGCTCGTCGGCGTTCATGGAGCTGTGGCCGGGCTTCCCGGGCACCGACGACCAGCTCGCCCGAGACGGCTTGGTCGTCCTGCACTTCGAGCCGCGGGGCGGCGCCAGCGCGGGCAGGGGCAGCGGCGAGGCCTCGCTGACCCTGCCCAACTCCCGCATCGTGCTCGCGGCGTGCGCGGCGCCGCGCGCTTTCGCGACGACCGAGGCGCAAGAACTGTGCGGCCACGGCGAAGCGGCGCTCACGGCGAGCGGCCAGGACATGATGCTCGCGGTGGGCACGGGCGAGGGGCCGCTCGTTCTCAGCGAAATGGCCTGGCAGCGCGTGGCCGCCTGGCTCGGTGTTGCGGCGGAGGCGGGCACGGCGGGCGATCTCTACGCGCCGTTTCGCGCGACGGCCACGCCGGCGCGCTTCGTGGACGTGCCCAGGCTGGCGATCTTCCAGGGGACGACGGACAACGCGTGGCTGGGCGCGTGCGCCGAGTTGGCGCGCGCGCGGCGCATCGAGTGGGTGCTGGCCAACCAGGACAGCGGCGCGCGCTTCCAGCCCTGCGACCTCAGCGGCGGCCGGGCCGTGTGGACCCATGCCTACCTGGAACTGGGCGGCTCGCTGCGCGCGGCGGTGGTCAGCAACACCAGCGACATCATTCGCTCGCTCAATGCGGACGTGCCGCCCAAGCCGCAGGTCGACGGCATCATCGGCGCCGGCACCCTGGCCGGCACGCGTCTGCGCCTCGACTACCCCGCGGAGACCGGCGGCCGGGTCGTCGTCCGTTGCGAGGCCGGCAGCGCGCGCGAGCTGTGCTGGGCCGCACCGAGCTGTCCCCCGCTGTCCGCCGGGGATCAGACCCACACCTGCTTCGGCCACGCCGCCGCCGGCCTGGCCGCTCGACCAGCCACGGACTCCCGATAGGCGGCTCGTACGAGGCCGGGATGCCGTGGCGGCGAATGGATCTGCCCAGGATTTCTCGACGCGAGAGTGTCTCGGTCGTGCCCCGAGATACCGCGAGTTGAAGGTTGCGGGCCGCAAGCGAGGCAACAGGCAGGAACCGAGCGCGGTCGGGTCACGGCCGGCGCTGGGCCGCAGAGGCTCGTATTTGTTGGCTTGCCAACGCCGCGCGGAATAGGAAACTAGGTGGCAGAGGTACCTCGCGATGAGAAGTACGCGTTCGTGCGTGGCCCCGTGTTTTCTCGGCTTGCTTGCCCTCGCGCTCGTGCCGCTGGCCTGCGCCGGCCCCAAGGGGAATGCCGGCGCGGGTGGCACGACCGGCGGCAGTAGCTCGGGCGGCGCGGGTGGCGGGGGTGGCTCCTCGCCGTCTGGTGGTTCTGGCGGCACGGGCGGAGCGGGTGGCTCCTCATCGCCGGGGGGTGGGAGCGGCGCGGGAGGCAGTGGCGGCGCGGCGGGTGGCGCTGGCGGCGAAGGCGGCGGGGCCGGTGGCGATAGCGGCGGCGCGGGCGGGGGCCAGGTCGGTTCGGGCGGTTCGGGCGGCGCTGGCGGCGCAGCGGGCGCTGGCGGCGCGGTGGGCGGCGGCGGCGCGGCGGGCGTCGGCGTCTCGATCGGGATTGCCGTGGCCCAGAACTTCGTCAGTTGGGATACGGACGCAGCAGTGCCGGATGTCGGTGC
>JAFGPX010000281.1 GCA_016935975.1 Deltaproteobacteria bacterium | reverse complement strand
TGGCCAAGCGCGAGGCGCAGCGCCACGGTTACGACGAGGCCATCATGCTCGATGCCGACGGCCGCGTGGCCGAGGGCACGGGCGAGAACGTCTTCGCCGTTCACAAAGGGCGCATCTACACGCCGCCGCTCGACATGCCGATTCTCGAGGGCATCACGCGCGACTCGGTGATTCACTTGGCCAAGGCCGAGGGCATCGAGATCGTCGAGCAGTCGTTCACGCGCGACTTTCTCTACCAGGTGTCCGAGGTCTTCTTCACCGGCACGGCCAGCGAGGTCACGCCGGTGCGCGAGATCGACAACCGCGCCATCGGCACCGGTCAGCCCGGCCCGGTTACGCGCAAGCTGCAGGCCGCGTTCGCGGCAGTGGTCAAGGGCCCGGGCGAGCCCAAGCCCGAGTGGCTGAGGCACGTGTAGCGTGGGGCGGCAGCGCATTCTCGTCACTGGCGGCGCCGGTTTCGTGGGCTCGCACCTGTGCGAGCGCCTGGTGGCGGACGGGCACGAGGTGGTGTGCCTGGACAACTTCTTCACCGGGACGCACGCCAACGTCGCCAAGCTGCGCGACAACCCGCGGTTCGAGCTCTTCCGTCACGACGTGCAAGAGGCGCTGACCATGGAGGTGGATCAGATCTTCCACCTGGCCTGTCCGGCCTCGCCCATCCACTACCAGCGCAATCCCGTGCGCACGATCCGCACGGCGGTCGAGGGCACGCTGAACCTCCTCGACGTGGCCAGGGAGTGCGGAGCGCGCATCCTCATCGCCTCGACCTCGGAAGTCTACGGCGACCCGGCCCAGCATCCGCAGACCGAGGCCTACTGGGGCAACGTCAATCCCATCGGGCCGCGCGCCTGCTACGACGAGGGCAAGCGCTGCGCCGAGGCCCTGGCCACGTCCTACGCCGACCAGTACGGCGTCGAGGTGCGCATCGCCCGTATCTTCAACACCTACGGCCCGCGCATGCACGAGAACGACGGCCGTGTGGTCAGCAACTTCATCGTGCAGGCCCTGACCGAAAAGCCGCTGACCGTGTTCGGCGACGGCAAGCAGACGCGCTCGTTCTGCTACGTCAGCGACCTCATCGAGGGCTTCGTGCGCTTGATGGCAAGCGAGCACGGCGCTGCCCCCGTCAACCTGGGCAACCCGCGCGAAAGCTCTATGCTGGAGCTGGCGACCCTGGTCAAGCAGATGACCGGCAGCAAGTCCGCGATCGTGCACGCGCCCCTGCCCAAGGACGATCCCGCGCGCCGCAACCCCGACATCACCCGCGCGCAGGAGTTGCTCGGCGGCTGGACCCCGGCGGTGCCGCTGGAGAAAGGGATCGCCGAGACCATCGCGTACTTCCGGAACGTGGTGGGGTAGACGACGCGTGACTCGCTCCCAGCCGTCGGGCTTCGAAGGAACTGGACGTTGTCAGGGCGCCGGGCCTTTGCCCAGGGCGCGGACGCAACCACCGCGCTCCGGTGTCCGATAGAGAATCCGTGATGACACCGTATGCCTTTTCGGCCATACCCGCGGCGCTCAAGAGCGCCGAGGCGCGGGCCATGCTCGATACGGAGATCGAGGACTTCCTCGGCACCAGCGGGCTGTCCCGCGAGCTGCGGCAGGCGGTGGAGACCGTGGCCATGATCCTCGGGGTCGAACAGGTACGGGGCCTGTGCTCGGGCGAGGCCGACCAGTTGTTCCGCAACCGCTTCCCGCCCGCGGTGGCCAACCGACTGCGCGAGTGCTTGTGGGACTGGCTGCTCGACTTCGTCGAGGATGACGAGCCCGGCGCCGTGCCGTTTGCCTCGGGCGTGTACGCAGGGCCGTACCGCGCGCAGCCGCGGCCGCCGCTTTCTCCGCACGAGAGCCTCCCACCCATCGAGGCGCCGCCCGCCGGCCGCGAGGCGCTCGAGCAATGGGCCGAGCGCCACGGGGTGCGGGAGCGTCTGGCCGATCGGCTCGATGTCCAGCGCTACCGCCGCGTGTTCTACGGGCTCCACATCGACGGACTACCGGCCACGATCGGGGAAGCTGTCGTGCTTGTCCCGCAGGATATCCGCGCGCCCGCGTATGCGCGCAGGGAGCTGGCGTCGGAGATCGTGGCCCAGGCCAAGGCCTACCTGCACCGCGCGGCCACGGCGCTGGCCATCACGCGACGCCGGCAGGCCGAACGCGCGGCCAGGGCGCGCCGGCCCGAGGATCCCTTCGTGGCGCGGCTGGCGGATCTGGTGGCGTGCGAGCGCGATCGTATGGCGGCACAGGCCAGTCCGCGTGCGGACGGCACCTACTTGCGCGGAGCGATCTATCTCGAACGGGAGCCGCCGACCTTGACCTATCGGGAGTGGCAAATCAGCGATGCGCGCACGCCGGGCACGGCCGACGAGCCGACGGTCGCGGTGCACCTCGGCGCGTGGGACACGGGCGAGCTGCCGCTCGATTGCCTGCGCTGCCAGCAGTCGATTTGCGCGCACCGGGTGACGGCGCTCGACCACCTGTGGAGCCTCCTTTGCGATCCGTTGGATCCCCTGCCGGATGCGCTGGCGCCCATGCTGCGCGTGCCGGGCTGGTCGCGGATGCTCGATCGCCTCGACAGCGGCCTCGCCCAGCTCGCGCCGGTCGAGGAGCCGGGCCAGCGCCTGATCTGGGAGATCGCAGGGGCCGCTCCCAGCTTGCTGCTCTTGCCCGTCTTGCAGAAGCTGCGCAAGCGCGGGGCCTGGTCGCGCGGCCAGAGGTTGCGCCTCGATGACCTCGGACGGCGGCCCGACCTCCTGCGCGATGCCGCGGATCGCGGCGCTCACGAGGGGCTGACCGGCTCGCGCGACAGCAGCAACTTCTACTACGATGTCAATCGCATGCAGAGCCCGCGGCAACTATGGCGCGGGCTTCTGGCGCTCGCCGGCACGGAGCGCGTGTTCGCGGCCCCGGCTCGTTCCGCGCCCATCTCCGTGCGCCGGGTCAGGCCCGCGCTGGCGGTGGACGCAGCGGAAGGCGGCTTCCGCCTGCGCCTCGCCTTGGGGCCGCACCCGATCGAGCCGGCCGCCTTGCTTGCGGCAGCCAAGGACGGCCGCCACGTGGTCTGGCTGGATCGGGAGCACGGTCGCTGTCTTCTCGCCCTGCTCGAACCCGAGACGCGGGTGCTGCTTTCGGCCATGGCCAGCTATGGCGGCTTGCTGCCCGCCGAGGCGGTAGCGGAGCTGGTCGGCCGCCTGCCGCGCATGCAGGCCGCGCTGGACGTGCACCTGCCCGAGTCGGTGCGCGGCGAGCGGGTCGAGCCGCCCACCACCACCCTGTGCCGGCTCGAACCCCTGCCCGAGGCCGGCCTGCGCCTGGACCTGGCCGTGCGGCCCATTGCCGGTGGCCCGAGCTTCCCGCCGGGCGAGGGGCCGCCCGAGGTCCTGCACGCCGCCGAGGGGCGGTGCCTCCATGCGGCGCGGGCCCTGGGCTCGGAACGCGAGCGGGCCTTGCACCTGGCGCGGACGCTGGCGCTCGGGGAGGCGGATGCGGCCTCTTCTTGGCGCTGGGAGGTGAGCGACGACGGTGCCGCGCTCGAGCTTCTGGCCAAGTTGCGCCAGCTTTCCGAGCTGGTGGAGCTGGAATGGCCGGCCGGGGAGATCCGCGTGGACCGCGCGGTGCGCGGGGCGCTGAAGGTCGAGATCCGCAAACGGCGCGATTGGTTTGGCGCCGAGGGCGGCGTCGAGATCGACGGGCGTCGGGTGTCGCTGGCCGAGCTTCTGGCCGCGGTGCGGGCCGGGCGGCGCTACGTCAAGCTCGACGCGCGTCGGTTCGCCGCCATCGAGGACGAGCTGCGCGAGCGGCTGGCCGCGCTCGACGACGTCGTCTTCGACAACCAGGGCGCCATCGAGCTGGGCCTTCTGGCCGCGCCCGTGCTGGCCGAGTTGGTCGAGGATCGCAGCCAGCTCGACCTGGCGCCCGCCTTTCGGGCGGTGCTCGGCAATCTCGCGGCGGCCCAGGCCGAAACCGCGGCGCTGCCCGAGGGGTTGCGCGCGACCCTGCGCCACTATCAGGGAGAAGGCTTTCGTTGGCTGGCGCGCCTGGCGGGCTGGGGCCTGGGCGCGTGTCTGGCCGACGACATGGGCCTGGGCAAGACCGTGCAGGCGCTGGCTCTGCTCTTGCGGCGGGCCGAGCTGGGACCGGCGCTGGTCATCGCCCCGACCTCGGTGGTGGGCAACTGGGCCGCCGAGTGCGCCAGGTTCGCCCCGGGCTTGCGCCCCGCCATCTACCGTGGGTCGCAGCGTGCGGCCGTGCGCGAAGGGCTTGGCCCGGGCAGCCTGCTGCTCACCAGCTACGCCGTCGCCGTGCGCGACGCCGACGCGCTGGCCGCCATTCCCTTCGCCACCTTGATCGTCGACGAGGCCCAGATGGCGAAGAACGCGCTGACGCAGAGGTTCCGCGCCCTCCGCGATCTGCAGGCGGACTTTCGCGTGGCCCTGACCGGCACGCCCATCGAGAACCACCTGGGCGAGCTGTGGGCCATCTTCCGGCTGGTCACGCCCGGCCTGCTCGGCTCGTGGGAGCAGTTCCGCCGGCGCTTCGCCCTGCCCATCGAGCGCCACCACGACCGTGCCTGCCAGGCGCGGCTGGCGCGCGTCGTGCGGCCCTTCCTCCTGCGCCGGACCAAGGCCGAGGTGGCGCCCGAGCTGCCTCCGCGCACCGAGATGAACCAGAGCATCGAGCTGGGCGCGGGCGAGCGGCGGCTCTACGAGGCGGCGCGTCTCGAGGTGCTGCAGAGCCTGGCCGAGAGCGCGGCTGCCGGCCCGGGCGACGAGGCTCGCCAGCGCATCAAGATCCTGGCCGCGCTCACGCGCCTGCGCCTGCTCTGCTGCCACCCGCGCCTGGTCGTGCCGGACACCGCCGCGGGCTCGGCCAAGCTGGCCGCGCTGGTCGAGCTGCTTTGCGAGCTGCGCGACGAGGGCCATCGCGTCTTGGTTTTCAGCCAGTTCACGAGCTTCCTCGATCTGGCGCGACCGGTGCTTGCCAGGGCCGGGCTGCGCACCTTGACGCTGGACGGCTCGACGCCCGCGGCCGAGCGCGAAAAGCTCGTGCGCGCCTTTCAGGGTGGCGAGGCCGACGCCTTCCTGCTCTCGCTGCGCGCCGGCGGCACCGGCTTGAACCTCACCGCCGCCACCTACGTCGTGCATCTCGACCCCTGGTGGAACCCGGCGGTCGAGGATCAGGCGACCGATCGCGCCCACCGCATCGGCCAGGAGCGTCCGGTCACCGTCATCCGTCTGGTCGCGCGCGGCACCATCGAGGAGCAGGTTCTGGCCCTGCACGAGGACAAGCGCCAGCTCGCCGCCAGCATTCTCGACGGCGCCGACACCGCCGGCCGCCTCGACAGCGAGGCCCTGCTCGATCTCATCCGCCGGGGCGGGGCGGGGGACGAGGCGGAGAATGACGACGAGAACGAGGCCGCGGGCGGCGCGGCGGCGCCGGCGGCGGAGCAGCCTTCGCTCTGATGCGGGGTGGGTTCGAGCCTTCGTTGGGCGGAGGCAGGAAGGGAGAGCTCTCGCCTATGCGCTCGGATGCCTGGTCGGGATCGGAGCCAACATAGCGGCAGCGCGCTGACCGGGGGCGCAGAAGGAGCAGAGGGCGGGAGCGGCCCACGCGCCCTTGTGGATAAGGAAGGCGGCCGTGGCGAGGCCCAGCACCCCCATTGCGGCTCCCGCGTCGGCGCTGGCGACGTAGGGGAAGACCGTATCCATCTCGGGCGAGCCCGCGAAAGCGGCGCCGGTCTTCGCCCACGCCAGCTCCTCCGCCTCGGCTGGCGTTCCGGCCGCGTCGCAAACGAGGCCGGAGAATGTCGGGCGTTCCGCCTCGGCCTCGGCCGTCGCGCGGTCGATGGCGGTGAGTATTCCCTTGCCGGGATGCGGGGGCCCTTCCTGGTCGACGAAGCGGTCCTTCGCCACCCCCAGGCCAAGCAATATCGCATGCGCGCTCGGCCCCTGCCTTCGCGTCAGCACCACGGCGGCTCCGGCCTCGCCGGGCGACGGATGGCCCGAGCCGATCGTCCCGCCTCGTTCCAGGAAAAGCCTGAGACGGGGCTTCGTCACCAGGCTATCAACGCCCAGCATGCAAACAGCAGCGACGTCCGGTTGCATGATGGAGGCGAGCGCGAAGGGCAGGGCTTCGAAGATGGAGCTGCGACCCAAGGTGAAGACGCGACTTGCCCGCGGTGCGACGCTGAGCTCCGCCTCCGTTGCCAGCCGGGAGAGGAAGACCTCGCTCTGACCAGCCAGCGCAGGCTCGTCGATCTCTAGGGGTGCGCAGACGACCAACCCGATCTCGGCTTCTGCTGCTTCCGCGCCGACCGCTTCCCACACCGCCTCGGTGCCCAGTCGGACGAGTCGATCGAGCCCCACCACATCGTCCGGGATTGGCGTCTTCGCGCCGACGAGCGAAGGACCTTGGCTGCCGACCCTGGGTAGGTCGTCGAATCGACGAGCTTCCACGTACATGCAGCCAACGCTGCCGCTCACATCGCCTGCGGCCGGCGTGATGACTCCGACGGAATCGATGGCCACCGGTTTCACGCCGTCCCCCGCCTTCGCCGCCCCCAAGGATAGGCCTTGCCCTTCTCGATGGCCCTGCGCATGCCTTCCGTCAGCTTGCCGACCACGATGCGCGCCAGCGACGTTGGCCCCTCGGTGAGATCGGTCTGCGCGCGAGCGAGCAGGGAGAATCGCCTTTCCTCGGGCTCGATGATCAACGTGTCCACGATCGCCATCCCTTCGCTCAGCTCGTCGCTGCTCACGAACGTGACCGGGACTTCGAGGGCGGGAAGCCGAAAGCGCTCGCGAGCCGCCGTGGTCATGTTGACCAGGCGGACTTCCTCTCCCGGTTGATACCCGTCGAGTTGCTGGTCGGCGGGCGCGACATTGAAGTATTCGAGCGAGAAGTCCTTGGGCGGCAGCGGGCGGCGCTTCGTCTGCCAGGCTTCGTCGTAGGTCCCGGCCAAGGCGCTGCGCTGCCGCCAGTGCGCCGCGACGGGGCCGAAGCCCACCGGCGCTGGCCGGCCCAGCCGGACAGGCAGCAGGTTCTGGGGATCCTCGAAGTTGGGCGCAGGCTTGCCGTGCAGGGCCTTGGGATCCTTCGCGACTCCCGAGCCCGCGGGATTCCTCGGCTCCGTGCGCTTGGCGTGGTTCGGATCCGAGCCGCCAAAGCTGCGCTCCCACGCGATCGGAACGCGCGTCACTGCCCGCGGCTGCGAGGGCGCCAGCTCGGCCGTCGCCCCCGGCACCCAGAGGCGATCCCCGAAGACCCGCGCCTTCTTGTGCAAGCGATTGCCCACGGCCAGCTCGACGTCGATTTGGGTGATGGGTTGCGGGAACGCGAGCGCGCCAGCCAAGAGCACGTCGAGCTTGGTCTTGGGCGGGGCCAGCTCCGAGGCGCGCAGCAACCCCGACGATACCGGCTCGCCGGCGAACTCGTCGGCGAGCAAGACCGGCTTCGGTGGGACAGGCGTTGTCTGGCCGGAGTCGTCCCAACCGAAGCGCGCCTTGACGATGGCCGTGGCCTGCCACTGGCCATCCACGCCCGTGTTCACCAGCGGGGCGACTTCGTAGGAGGTGAGATTGACGATCTGGCTCATCGAAATCACCTATGCCTTGGCCGAAGCCTCTTTCGGGTCCTTCGGATAGAGGTAGGTTCCATCTCCGAGGACGTCGATCTGAATAGATATCTTCATGGCATCGAAAGCGCGGGCCGGGAGACTGTCGAGGAACCTGGCGTGCATCTCTTCCCGGGTTCCAGTGCGCTTGTCCTCGGGCGGCGCGCCCACCGGGCGCCAGTCCTTCGTGCTCAGTACTGACAGCCACTCGCCCTTCTGCTGCCCGAAGACTCTCAGCCTCACCTTCGAATGGACGCGAAGCTGGCGAAAAGCGACGTCCATCTTCAGGCGCGGCTCGCCATGCTCGTCGTAGATTTCGCAGGTTGGAAGGAAGTCCAGGAGCACGATGTCGAGCGCCTTGATCTGCAGATCGAGCCGCTTGTGATAGACCGCGAGCGAAACGCCGCCCGTGTAGGTGTCTGCCTCCAGCAACGCCAGGTTTCGGTTGCGCCCGACGAAGCAATGCATGAGCCACTTGTTGCTGTCGCTGGTGACGGCACCGGCCCAGAAGGTGCCACCGATGGTGCCCGCGGCGGCCATCAGAGAGCCGGCCACGATGAGGAGCGCGCCGGCCGGATTCGTGAAGGCCAGGCAATAGCCGGCGCAGGCGATCGCGGAGCCCACCATGCCGAGACCTGGCCACAGCCAAATGCGATCCGACGAGTCGCCCACCTTGGCCTGGCGCATGCCCGCGAACATGTCGACGCCGTTCGACCAGGTATCGGCAGCGGCGCCCAGCGCACCCAGCACTTTCGTGGCGCTCTTCCAGCGATTGAGCTGGGAGAGGGCTCTTCCGCCTCGCCCTCGCGCGAGATAGCCAGCAAGCAATGCTCCCTCCTTCTGCCCGAGGGTTGCTCTGCGAGTCAGCTCCCTCAACCTGGCGATCTCGATGCGCGAAAGCGGCCGCGCTTGGGCGAGATCCTCCAGCCTCTGGAGCTCTGCCGAGGCAAGCCTTCCGCCCTTGGCCAATTCCTGTAGCCGCCCAAGCCGCGCGGGACTGATGTATGTCGTGGTGCTCTTCGCGTACGCGAAGACCGACGACAGGAGGGAGAGAAGGCTGCTCGCTCCCGACGCGACCCTCTTGCTCTTGTCCCATCCGTCACCCTTTGAACCCTCGAAGAGCATCCGAATCGTGATCGCGAAGTTGATTGCGTCGACCATCAGGGCGAGCCCGTTGAGTCGCGGGCTCTTCTTGTACCTTCGGTCCAAATAGTCCACGTCATCCTGGTTGAACATCGCCCATCCATCCGTGGTTTCGACGACCAGGAGATCCCTACCAGTCAGCCATTTGACCTGCTTCTTGGACCACAGTACGAGCTTGGCTGGCACCTCGCCCGCTTTGGGTCCCGAAGGGTAGCCGGCGGCCACATCCGCCCACGACTTGACCCAGTTGAAGATGGCCTTGTATCCCTTCCGGGCTGCCTTGAAATCTCCCTCCAGATTGCACATGAGGAGCGAGTGTCTTCGTTGGAGCCAATCCCGTCGGTATTCGCGGCCGACCTCCGTTTCGGAAAGACGCGCTTCCAGGGTTTCGCGTATCTCGGCAAACGCCTCCCTGGCATCAACGTCAACGACGACCATGGCGTCGTCTTCCATGGCCGTCATGGCCGGCCCCTTGAAGAAGCTGACCAGCTTCTTCGCGCACTCGACCACCTTCTCGTGCAGGCGATCGTCCTCGAGGAGCTGCTTCTTCACCGTGCCCAGGTATTTCTCGTCGAGCAGCGGCTTGCCCTTCTCGTCGACCAACTTGCCGCCCTTGCGGCCCTTCCTCAGCATGTCGATGGCCGAGAGCAGCGTCCGCTGCTGTTGTCGCTCCTGGGTCATTGCCCGGTCTTCCCACTCCCCGAGACGCGCCAGGTACTGCCGTGAGAGACTCAAGCACTTGCCCCACGGCGACCAGATCGACTTGATGCGGACCATGCCGCCGGGCCCTCGATCCGTGTTCTCCTCATCGAGAAGGATCTTCTCCAAGCCCCGCTCGCGCGTGGCCAATTCCTCGAACCTCGCTGGATCCTTGGTCTTGGCCAGCTTCTCGATGCGCTTCCAGGGAAGCTGAAACGGGGAGCACAGGATGTAGTAGCGTACGTCTTTGAGCACGTGCCGGCTGTTGTCGTCGAGCCAGCAGCAATCGCTGCCAGGTTCGCTCACGGGTCGCTCATCCTTGCCGGCATGACGGGACAGGTCCACGGCGGAATAGGTTTCCGGCTGGTTGCCTTCCGCCGGCTGGATGTGCACCTCGTGGAGGAGCCGCGCCTGCTTCTCGTTTGCCTGGAAGACGTATATCCACGTGTCGTACACAGCCGGCTTCGCCCTTCCGCCCTGCTGCTGTGGCCAGTCATGGAAGCGGAATTGAAACGGCGTTGTGCCGACTCGCGCATCAGCCATGAAGGTCTATCCTCGGCGCGTTGGGAACCCCGGCGTACGCGCGTAGGGCGCAGATGGCCTCCAACACATCTCCCTCCTCGCGTAGCCCCGTGCCCTCGACCCCAGACCAAGCAGGCGTATCCATTCGCAGATCGGCACTGGGCTCGTGGATGTCGTAGCCGCCGGAACGCCCGGTTCTGAACGTGGAATCGAGGATGGGGAATTCCCCGGCGATGCGCTTGCCGAGGCGAATCACAACAAGACCCTTGCCTCGGGGAATGATCGCCACGGCCCGCCTGATCCATGGGTCGGCCAAGGCGTCGACGATGCCTGCGTACAAGAGAACCAGCGTGGAGGCGAGCCACAGAGGAGAGGATTGCAGGTGCCCCGCGATGACTTCCGCATCCTTCTCCACGTCCGGGAATTGGTAGAAGCTCCAGATCGATGCCGAAAGAGCGGCGAGGCACGACAGGATCTGCCCGAAAAAGAAATGCCAGTTCGGGGTGGGAAGAAGGAACGCCATCTCCTTTTCCGTGAAGATCGGCTCGGAGACGATGGCGCGCCAGTGGTGTCGCTGCAGAGCTTCGAACGTATGGTCCTGCCGGCCCCCAGGGTAGACTTCTCCAACCGCACCAGAGTGTGCTAGTGCTACGGCCTTCTCGAGTGCGCGACAGGCAACGGCCCCCGTTGTGAGGGGAGGTTGCCACCATCTGCGACAAATGGGGTAGGGCTCCGTTCCGATCCTCACCAAGGAACGGAGCCTTCCGGCCTCGAACCAACAGAATGATGCAGGCAGCACTCGCTCGAATCCCAAGGAGCGCATGACAATGCTCTTGGCGCTGGGGCGGATGACCACTTCAAAGCTGGGAAGGCCCCAGCGAGGCAGAACCCAGAAGATGAAGAGGTAGACGGCAACGAATAGCAAGAACGCAGTCCACCAAGCCGGATAGAGCAGTGCCTGGGCAGGTGGCTCCGCCGCAGCGATAGTGCGGTAGTCCCGGCATGCAGGGGCCAGTAGAAACACTGCGATCCATACACTCTGGAACATCCGGTGTCCCATCTCCCACGTCGGCCGTACCAGCAGGCACACCTCTTCGGGCGTCGCCTTTCGAGTACGGAAGGCGCGCTGGATGGCCCGCAACTCGGCTTCCGAGAAGGTGGTCGCCGTGGTCATGCCTCGTCGTTTCCGGCAGATCCTGCGTCTTCGTCCTCAGGGAGCCGGACAGGCCGGTAGTCATTCTGCGGCTCCCACATTTCGGGATCGATATCCAGCTCGGCCGGCTCTTCGAATTGTCGCTTCCGCTCCCCCTTCGCGAAGATCTCCTCGTAGCTGACATCCTCGAACATCATCCGCACCGGCTGATCCTTGCCCAGGTGATGCGCCAGAGTGTAGCTCTGCCCCGGCTCGAGGCCGTAGAACTCCAGCGTCAGGCCGCGGTCGCCGTGGATGCGGTCATCGGCGATGGTTCGGACCTGGCGAAAGGAGCCGTCCTTGCTCTCGAGCACGAACTCGTCGTCGCGCGCATCGGCATCGTCCACGCGCACCGGCAGATCCACCCACAGGGACTTCGTGTAGGGCACCAGCACGACGTATTCCTTGCCGGTGGGCAAACGCAGTGGGCTGCCCGGGACGTACGCCTTCTGGTCGCCGGTCGTCTTGGCCGGCTTGCGCTGGCCGATCTCGTTTGCCCGAGCGTCCGCGTCTGGTAGCACGATCTCGCAGTTGCCCTTGGCGATCTGCCGCAACGATACGCGGCCCATGTGCAGGATGCGTCCCTTCACTTGCCGGCCGCTCGGCGTCGTGATCTCGTAGTGGCCTTTGCCGAGCGGCTCGCCGATTTCGTCCACGAAGCGGAGCACGATGAAATCCTTGCCTTCGTTCAGGGTCTTCTTCGTGCTGCCGGGCGCGGGCGCCGGCCCCACCATGGTCGACATCCACGGCGTGGGTGGCGTGTTGGGGGGCATCTTGGCGAGGTGGTTGCACGTGACGAGATCGAGATGGCGCACCGCCGGCTGCCCTTCGATGAGCACGTCGGGCGATCCGGACTGAAAGAAGGCCATGCCTTGCGTGGCGTGGCTGACGACGCCACCGCCCGTGCTGCGCGAGATCTCATTTCCCGTCGACTTGGCGAAGTACGATTCCAGGTGGGCAACCGGCTTGCCGTCGATGGTGACGGTGGCGGCGCAGCCCGCGAGATCTGCGGCGACCACCGTGTTCGGCAAGGGAATCGGGATGGGGCCCGAGGGCGGTCCGGGCGGACAGAGGCAGACATCGGGAAACGCCACGGCCTGGCCCACACAATCCTTGTGGATGGCAGCGCGACCGTTGATGAAGACAGGAGCGGCCATGGCGATGTCTCCTCCCCGAGAGCCCGCTTTATATCCCGTCTTGTGCCAGAAGTGGATCTTCTCGAATCGCCATGATATCGAGCGGTTCCCCGCGATTACGAGTAGGCCAGGGATGGTGGGAGATAGCGATTCTGGCACCCTCATGACTATGCCGAAGACCAAGACGACCGGGACGATGCTGCCCCTGCCACTGCAGTTCCTGGCAGCATGGCTGGCGGTGTGGCTCGGCCGCGTCCTGCAAGAGCAGGTCGATCGCGTCCTGCAAGAGCAGGTCGATTTCCTGAAGGCGGAGAACCGGCTCCTCCGGGAGAAGCTCGGCGGCAAGCGGATACGACTCACG
>JAFGPX010000280.1 GCA_016935975.1 Deltaproteobacteria bacterium | reverse complement strand
CTTGTCGTCGCCCTTGGGCGCGGCCGGCGTGATGTCGGTCCACTTCTCCTGCTTGGGCTGGTACTTCCAGACCGAGCCGTCCGTGACCTCGTTCGGACCGGGGCCGTTACCGTAGCTGACATAGAGCACGCCGTTCGAATCGAATTCCGCGTGGCTGGCCATGACCCCTTTGGGCTGCTTGGGAACGAGCTTCCAGGTCGCGCCACCGTCGGTGCTGCGGTAGAGGCTGCCCTCGTTGTTGGCCACGGCGGCGTAGAGGACCGGCGTGGGCTTGCCCTTGCTGCCGCTCGCCTTGTCGAACAGCACGACCGGAATGCCGACGCCGTTGCCCCCGTCCTTGGCCGCGAAGCTCTTGACCTCGTCCCAATTCTCGCCCGCGTCCGTGCTCTTCCACAACCCGTTCTTGCGCGACCCGAAGTAGAGAATGCTGGCCTGGTTGGGATCGACCGCGAGCCGCTCGCCGTTCGAGCGGCCATTCTCGTTGCCGCCCATCTTGATGGGCATGTCGATCCGCTTCCAGGTGTTGCCTCGGTCGCTGGAAAGCAGCATGGCCCCGTAACCCGCCCACGATTGCGTGTACATGCCGGTGGCCATGTACACCTTGTTGGGGTCGACCGGATCGGCCGCCAGGCTCTCGATGCCGAGCGCTTCCGCCTTGCCCCCGATGTCGTCGTTGAGCGGGATCCAGGTCTTGTCGGCTGGGTTGTATCGGTAGGCGCCGCCCACGTCGGTGCGGGCGTACACCAAGTCTTTCTCCACCGGGCTAAAGACGATGCCGCTGACGAAGCCGCCGCCCAGGATGACGACGTTCTTCCAGTCGTACGCCACGCTTCCGGCCAGCGTGCTCTCGCCACAAGCCGGGGCGGCCACCGCCGCCGCCATGCCCGGCTGCGGCGCGACCTCCGGGCAGGTGCAGATGCCGCAGCCGTGCTGGGCCAGCGCCGCGAGAATCGTCGTCAGTGACATCGCCCATTGCATTTGCTTGGTCATTGCCCTCGTCCTTTCCTTCGTTCTAGCGGGGATCCCCATAGACGATACCGCGGCCCCCGGTGCCAAGATACACGCGACCGTAGCGGCGCGGATCGCCGGTCAAGCAGTTGATGTAGCCGAACTGGTGGTTGGGGTCGTCGATGCGCTGCCAGGTCAGGCCCGCGTCGTCCGAGCGATAGGTGCCCCACACGACGTTGACCGAGCCGGCGAGGTAGACGGCCGGATAGCTCTGCCCGGGTGCCGGCATGCCGAAGCCAACCGCGGTTCCGCCATTGGCGTGTGGCATGGGCGAGAACGTCACGGCCGAGTCCTGAGAACGATAGAGGACCTGGCTCGTGGCGACCCAGACGTCGCCCTCGACTCCCGGCACCGGACGCGGTCGTCCCGATATGGAAGCGGTGCGCACGAAGGTCGCGCCGCCGTCGTTGCTCGCGTACATGCCGCTCCGGCCACTGGCGTAGAACTTGGCGGGATTGACCCGGTCGGCGGCCACCTGCACGCTGCCGGAGAGGCCGGCACACGCCTGCCACGTGGTGCCACGGTCTTGCGAGTACGACGGTGAGCCTCCCCGGGGAGCCCACAAGAACGTCGCGCCATCGGCCGAGACCGCGATAGACCCTTGGCCCGTGCTGCCCGCCGGCGCGCTGGCAAACGGGGTCCAGGTGGTCCCACCGTCCGTGGAATAGGCGCCCCTCGGCACGCTGGACGAGGAGCTTGTGCCCACCCGCGCGACGATGGCCGGCACACCCTCGGCGAAATCGAGGCTCGTCGTATTGCCGAAGATGGGGCTGCTGAACATCCCGTCGGGCGGCGAAACGTCGAGGTCGTCATGGCGGAAGCCCGCGATGTCGCCGACAGCGCTCAAGAGGGGCGCGCCTGCCGGTGGGCTGACGACGTCGAGCGCCACGGTTTCCTCGAGACCGTCATTGTCGAACCTCCAATGCGTAGCGGCGCCCGTGTCGGCCGCCGTCACGTCGCCCGTAGACCAGATGCCTTGCCCGGTGATGAAGAGGGCTCGTCCCGAATCGAAAGGATCGATCTCCACATCGCCCATCCACCCTAAGGTCGGCAAGGCGGGCGGGCTCTTGCGCCACCATAGCCACTCGGCACCCGCGACGTCACGCTTCGCGTTGCGCAGGAGGGCCGTCCATCGCGAGCCACCATCGGTGGTGCGGTAGATCTCGCCGTCGGGGTACCAGAGATCCATGGTCGTCACGAGCAGCGTTCCCGGATGGGCCGCATCGGCCGCAATGCCGCCGAAGCCGCCCTGACCGGGCGGCGGGCTCACGTCGGCCCACTCGCCGCTGGCAGTGTCGTAGCGCCAGACGGCGCCCTTCGTGATGTTGTTCGGACCCGGTCCGTCGTTGTAGGTGAGGTACAGGTTGCCGCACCCGTCGCACACGGCATGGTGGGGCATCATCCCGGCGGGTTGTCCGGCCACCGCCTCCCAGCTTGCGCCGGCGTCGCTCGAGCGATAGAGGCCCGCGGCTGTGGTCATGCCCACGCCCACGTAAAGCACCGGGGTGGGCAGACCGGGCGAGCCGCTGCGTGGGTCGAAGACCACGAAGGCAAGGCCGTAGCCCGTAGTCCCGGCGTCGCCGTTGCTGACGACCCCAGTCGTGGGGAAGGTACTGACCGGCGTCCAGGTCGCGGCCGAATCGCTGCTCCTCCACAAGCCCGCGTCGCGGGAGCCGAAGTACAAGATGCTGGGTAGGTTGGGATCGATGGCGAGCCTCTCGCCCATCGAGCGGCCGTCCGCGTTGCCGCCCATGGCCGCGGCGATGTTGTTGCGCGTCCACGTCTGCCCCATGTCGGTCGAGCTCAGAATCGAGCCGTAGCCGGCCGTGAGGTACGTTCCGGCGGCCAGGTAGACGCGGTTGGGATCGACCGGATCCGCGGCGATGCTTTCGATGCCCATGAGGTTGGAATCGTCGTGCCCGACCCAGTCGGTCAGCGGCAACCACCGCCCGGTGGCGGGCGCGAAGCGGTAGGCACCGCCGACGTCGGTGCGCGCGAAGACCAGGCCGGGAAGGCTCGGACTCATGACGATGCCGCTCACAAACCCCCCACCCTTAATCACGACGTTCTTCCACAAGTAGGGGCCGGGAGCGGTGGTGTCTTCCAAGGGGATGACCGCAACGCCGGCATATGGCACGGGGGCCACCCCCTCGCAAATCGCGGCCGCCGGCCCGTCCGATGGCGGGTTGTACGATCCGTCCCCGCCTCCGGTGTCGACGCAGGCCGCGCCCTGCCCGAACACCGCGGCCACGCACACCGC
This sequence comes from Deltaproteobacteria bacterium, assembly GCA_016935975.1. GTDB lineage: Bacteria > Myxococcota_A > Polyangia > Fen-1088 > Fen-1088 > Fen-1118. The sequence continues at coordinate 4,392 of JAFGPX010000280.1, read as the reverse complement.
CCGCAACAGGCTGCCGGCCGGAAAAGCAGCCGGCTCCCCGCCGCTTTCGACGGGCCTCGAGGAGGACTTCGCGCTCACGTGACCGTGCGGAAGAAAATGGCCCTATCGCTTCTCGGCAGCGATGTCATCGACGTAGATGTTGAATTCGCGCTGCGACCCGCTCCAGGTGCTGATGCGGAACTCCCAGAAGGACGCGAGGTCGAACTTGGCGCCCTTGCCCTTGACCAACGCGGGAATCGGAATCGCGACCTTGTGCCACTTGCCGTCGCCATAGCCCTTCATGTACTTCTCGATGGGCGCGTCGGCGCTGTCGAACTTGTTGGCGCTGCACCCGAGCAACACGGCGGGGGCGCCCGGATCCGCCGGCGCCCCCGGCGTCTTGCCTTCCACGCGAATCTGGAAGGTGAGGTGGCTGTACGGGGTGAGGTCGAACCCCGCGTTTTCCGGATACCAGCCGTAGATGTTCCAGCCCATCCCGATCCAGCCGCCGCCCTCGCCGTGGAATTTGAGACCGATGCTGCCTTTCATGCCGACGCCCGGCTCAACACCGACCTTGACCTTGCAGTTGGGCTTCTGGTCGCAGCCTTCCCACGACTGCGCGCCGGTGCCCGCCTCGTCGCCGTCCCAGATGACGGTGCGCGTGCCAGAGGCGACCGGCGCGGCCGGCTCGTTCGCCCCCGAGCCCGGCGCCGCCGCGGCCCCCGGCCCGGCCACGGCGCCCGCCACGGGGCAAGGTGGACAGAGGCAACCGGCCATGGCCGAGGAAGCGAGGGCGACAAGCCACGCGCAGACATGAAGCGAGTACGAATTGGGTGTCATGGGCAAAGCTCTCCGCGTTGTGGATCGGACCTACGGGAAGAAGTGAAGGTCGTCGAGCACGAGGTCCACCGCATACGGCGCCCCGGTTCCCGACCACGGGATGACCCAGTAGATCGCCGTGATCTCCTTCGGATTGGGGGATGGCTCGGGTTTGCCTCCCGTAAGCTTGTCCCAGGTCACGCGGTTCGTGGTTGGGGTGGAAGTGACCGGGATTGGCGCCGTAGGGTCGTCACAGCCCGGGTGGTAGTACTGATTATTGGTCGTCTCGCTGGGCGTGCAGCGACCGATATCGGTTTCCTTCGCGTCCGTCTTGCCGTTTGCCTTCAGCCAACTCCAGGTGGGGGTGTTGCCGGCCGAGACTACGCCGAACTGTATCGCATCGCCCTGGACCGATCCGGAAATCGTAAACGAAATCCCCTCAAACTGCGAGGCGTCGAGGTGGTCGCAGTTGTCAAAGTAGAGTCGGATGCCCGAGTAGTCACCGACGGTTCCGGTGATATGGTAATTGCTCTGGGTAACGTCAACCGTGAGCGGGTAGGTACCCGAGTTCGGGTAGTACGCCTCGCCCCCCTGCAGAGACCCGGCGCTGCCGAAGCGCACCTCCGTGGTGCTCACGCCGGCGTCCAAGGAAGCGTAGGTGAAGTCGGTGATGACCTGCTGGGGCGCGGGGCAGAGCGTGCCATCGCCGCCGGTCGACCCTCCTGCCGGCCCGGTGCCGCCGCTGCCCACCGGCGTGGTGCTTCCCCCGCCGCTGCCCCCGGTTCCGCCTACGTCGGCCTCCGTGGTCGTGCAGGCGACGAGTCCGCCAGCGCAAAGCAGCGCCACCAGAGCTCCCGAGGTTCTTGCAATGCGAAGACTCGTTTTCATGAGAATGGCTCCCTTCGTTGTAAGTGCGGTCCCACCGTCAGGCTCGTCACCATCGAGCACGTGGAACCTCGAATATCTTCAAAAGCTGCTGCATCACCGTCTTGCCGCTGCGCCGCTTCTGCTCCTACATCGCCCGCTTGCGATAGAAGCCGAGGTTGTCGAGCCAAAGCTCCGCCGTCGCCTCCTTGGGGAAGCGCAGGATCATCGTCTTGAGCTGGTCGATGAGGAGGCCGGTTCCAGGCAAGGGCCCCACCTTGGTCAGCACGGCATTGGGGACGCGATTCGGCTTGGCATCCTGATGGAACGCAGTGAACGGCACCGTGTAGAATCTCCACTCGCTGGTCGCCAGCATCGGAACGGTGTAGCTGTTGCCGCACTCGTCCGGATAGATGGCCCGGGTCACCGTGCCGCCCGACAGGGTCTGCCCCGTGCCCGGATCCATCGTCACAGGCACCGGATCCCCGGCTCCCGCGATGTTGTAGGTGTCGCAGTTCGAGACCTTCTTCTCGGAAGCGTCCTCCTCGAACAACGTATTCGGGTCGTTGAGCAGGAGCGTGAAGCCCTTGGTCGTGTTGCCCGGCGCCCGCGCCCAGAACGACATGCCTTCGTAGGCGGAAGCGCCGCCGCTCCAAGTGGGCGATGGGCTTGCCAGCGAGCCGAAGTCGTTGAATCCGACCAGGGAGCCCCAATCGTTGTTGTATGCCGAATGGAGATGGGCCGCGTACTGACTGCCACAGCGGGCCCCATCGGGAATCGTCTCCACGGTCGCGGTGGTCTTCTCGGTCAGGGTGCCATCTTCGTTCAGGGCGCCATCGCCCGCGGTCCAGAAGGAGCCGCCGCCGGTCTGCTCGAAGGCGAAAATCACGTGGATCTCGTACCCGGCCTCGGCCTCGCAGTCGATGGGAACGTCCACCCAGGTGGCGTAGGACTCACAACCGGCCGCTCCGACAAGAGCGAGGAACAGGAGGCAGGCGGGCGCCACCCCCACTGCCAACCGAGCTGCCGATGGACGCTTGCGGCTCATTGGGACGAAGGCTACCACCAGTAGGTGGCCATCAAGGAGAAGACGTCGTGGTCGGGCTTGACCCGCTTGGCCAGCGGCGGGTCGTACGACGACCAGACCGGCACGTCGACGCCGTAGATGAAGTGCGAGTACTGGAGTGCCAGCTCGCCGCGGCTCTTCCAGTCCAGGTGGAAGAGGAGGCGGGACGAGATGATGTTGAAGGCCTGCTTCGAGTCGCTACCGTGGAGGCGAACGTGGTCGAAGCGCTCGGAGATGCCAAGCCAGGACAGCGGCAGGTAGGTGGCCTCGGCGCCGCCTTTCAGCTTGAGCACGCCGTCGCGGTCCTCGTCCCGGCTCGTTACGTAGGTGGCCACGCCGAACAGGCTGACGAGAATGTCCGGGCTTAGTCCCTGGTACAGATCTCCGAACACCAGCCGGGCGATGCTGAGATCGTATTGCGCCCCGAAGGTGGAGAGCGAACCGTTGCCACCGCTCTTGTCCGGGTTCGCTTCGCGGTCGACGAGGTAGGCCGGGTTGCCGAGGTAGTTCGCGATGAGCTCGGGCCCGCCGCGCGCATTCAGGATCTCGATGGCCCCGGAAACCGTCCCCGCGTTGGTGGCTTTCGCAAAGGCCCCACCGAGGTAGAGGTGACCGGCGCGCTTCGCGGTGACTTGCACGTCGGCGCCTAGCACCGTGATGCGGCCATCCGGTACCTGGCCGTCCCTCACCAGGTCGTCCTGCGTCCACGCGGTCATGTAATGAAGCCCGAGGCGCAGCAACCTCGCGTAGGCAATCCCGAGGTGCACCTGGTTGACGAAGGTCGCGCCCACGTCGGCATTCGCGTAGTTGTTCCACCCGGCGCCGACCAGCCCGGCCGGCGGCCGCCCGAACTGGCCGCCCAAGCCCTGCTCCAGCACGAAAAAGACCTCGCCGAGCTTGTACCCCGCGACGATGGTCTCGCCGATGGTGTTCGTGCGCGCGATGAGCGGGGTGCCATAGCGGCCGGCGTCCCACGCCCCCATCGCGCCGTAGCGTCCCGTGAATGCCCCGACGTGAAGCAGGAAGGGGAAGCCGAAGGTCTTGGTCAGGTTCGCGGTGATGAAGGCGTCGTTGACCCCGAACTGCTCGACCGGGTTGTAGTAGCTGGACCCATCCATGGCGGACGTTCCCACGAGGATGGCCGTGGCGTACACCGACGAGTTGCCGTAGAGGAAATTCATCTGAAGCCAGGGCGACGGCACCACGCCCGTGTATTCGAAGCTGCGTAGATTCTGGGCCATGAGCGGCGGCGAGTGCAGGACCGTGCCGCTCTGGGCATCGGAGAGCGGGTCCCGTTCGTGCAAGCCGAGATGGGCCGGCATGAGCATGTAGCCGTGAAAGTCGAGCACGTTCGCCTTCTTCGATTCGGCCGGCTGGATGCCGAAAGGAACCGATGGCGTCGCGCTGCGTACCTGCGGATCGCCGGGCGAAAGCCCCAGTCTCGGGATCTCCCGCTCCGCGGTGCCCTCCGCGGCCGACGCCAGCGCCGGCATGGCGAGAACGGCCAGGACGAGTCCTGCATTCCAGATCTGCCGAACCGCGGTGGCGAAGCCGGGCTTTGCCCGGCGTCGCCGGAGCGCGGGAAGGCATGGAAACCCTCTCAGGGTTTCCATTTCGATCGCGTGGGGAGCCGGCCGGCTCCGCCGGCCGCGGACCATCGCGGG
>JAFGPX010000279.1 GCA_016935975.1 Deltaproteobacteria bacterium | reverse complement strand
CGCCTACGCAATCATGGGAACCCTCGGCGGGTTCCCAAACCCTCCCGCGCTCTGGCTCCGCTGGGCAAAGCCCAGCTCCGCCTACGCGTACGCGACAGACAGCAACGTGCGCACGGCGCACAGAGCACGCTGTGCCGCGGATCCCGCTTTGCGCTCTCCGCCTTTCTCCGCGCTCTCGGTGGTTGCAGGTGCTAGATTGCATCCGTGTTTTGGCGACGTTCCTCGTCAGAGCCGGCTCGGGTCGAGGTCACCAATCCTTGCGACGGTGGGTTCTGGTTCTGGCTTTTCAAGTTCTATGCCTTCGGGGCGCTGTGCCTGGTCGGCGCATCCGTGCTCGTCGGCATCGGCCTCTACGCCCACTTCGCCGGCACGTTGCCTCCCCTGCCCAGCTTCCACCGCTACCACCTCGAGGCGGCGGCCTCGACGCGCGTGCGCGCATGGGACGGCACCGACCTGGCCGAGTTGGCCAGCGAGCGGCGCGAGATCCTGCCGCTCGCCGCGTTTCCCGAGAAACTCCTGCAGGCCTTCGTCGCCATCGAGGATCGGCGTTTCTACGAGCACCGCGGCCTCGACTACCGGGGCATGCTGCGCGCCCTCGTGGCCAACTTGCGCGCCGGCCGCGTCGTGCAGGGCGGCTCGACCATCACGCAGCAGGTGGCGCGCTCGTTTCTGCGCTCCACGGAGCAGACCCTGCAACGCAAAATTCGCGAAGCCATCTTGGCCCGCCGTCTGGAGGCAAGGTACGACAAGCAGCAAATCCTGGCGCTCTACCTGAACCAAATCTTCCTCGGCCATCAGTCCTACGGCGTGGCCGCGGCGGCACGGCGCTACTTCGACAAGCAAGTCAGCGACCTCGACCTGGCCGAGATGGCCACCATCGCCGGCATCGCGCAGGCCCCCAGCCGCTATTCGCCCCTCCTCGCTCCGGACTCGACGCGCGCCCGCCGCGACCAGGTGCTCGACGCCATGGCCGCCTCCGGTGTCATCGACGAGGCGACCGCGGGCGGGCTGCGCAACCAGCCGCTTCGGGTGCAGGAGCCGCCCGACATCTTCCGCGAGCGCTCGCCGTATTTCGCCGAGCACGTCCGCCGCGACATCGCCAAGCGCTACGGTGACAAGGCCCTGTGGGAAGGCGGCCTCGAGATCGACACGACGCTGGTGCCGTGGATCGACGAGTCCGCGCAAGAGAACGTCGACTTCTCGCTGCGCAAGCTCGACAAGCGGCAGGGCTGGCGCGGACCTCTGGCCAAGCTCGCCGGGGCCGTGGCCGAGGAATTCCGCCGCCGCGCCAGCGCCCGCTACGGCGCCGCGCCACCCGCCGAAGGCCGCCTCTACCTGGGGCTCGTCGAGAGCACCGGCGGCGGCAAGGCGCAGGTGCGCGTGGGCGAGAAGATCTACCCCCTACCCTCGGCCGGCATGGACTGGGCCTTTCCCTACAGCACCGTGGATTCGACCAATGGCCGGATCCTCACCAGCACACGCTCCGTGCTGCACCCGGGAGACGTGGTCTGGGTGACCCCCATGCACCGCTCGCGTCTGCGCCGCTTCTCGGACTGGAACTACGACGACGCCAGCGAGGTGCGCTGGATGGCGGGCTACACCGACCGCAAACCACCGCCCGGACCGCTGGCCCTGCGCCTGGAGCAGACCCCGAAGGTGCAGGGGGCCATCTACACCTACGACCACCAGACCGGCTACGTCGTGGCCATGGTCGGCGGGCTCGACTTCGATCGTTCGGAGTTCAACCGCGTGGTGCAGGCCTGCCGCCAACCCGGCTCGACCTACAAGCCGGTCTACTACTCGCTGGCCTTGGACCGCGGCTATGGTTACGCGTCGCTGCTCAACGACACGCCCCGCGCCGAAGTCGACCCCATCACCGGCGAGGTCTGGGTGCCGCAGAACCTCAACAACACCGTCGAGTACCAGGTCAACCTGGAATACGCCCTGGTGTGGTCGAAGAACGTGCCGTCGGTGCAGCTCTTCAAGTTGGTCGGCGGCAAGGAAGTCGAGGCCTGGGCCCGCAACCTGGGCATGACCACGCCCATCATTCCCGACCAGGCGCTCGCTCTCGGCGCGTCCTGCACGCGCATCGACGAGCTGACCCGCGCTTTCTCCGCCTTCGCGCGCAACGGCTCGCTTGCCGAGCCGGTCTACGTGCGCCGCGTGCGTGATCGCTCGGGCCGGTTGCTGGAAGACAACACCGCGGTTTCGGATCCGATGAGCTCCCCCGACGAACGCCTCGACCGCATGGTGGCGCTGGCGGGCGAGCGCAGCAAGGACGTTGTCCCGCCGCGCACGGCGTGGCTCACCTCGCAGCTTCTGCGCCGGGTGGTGACCAGAGGGCACGCCCCATCCTTGCGCAGCGCGGGCCTTCTGGTCGCCGGCAAGACCGGCACATCGAGCGCCACCATGGACACCTGGTTCGTGGGCTACACCTCGCGCTGGATGGTCACCACCTGGATTGGCGACGACCGCCGCGAGCGACCTCTGGGATTCAAAGATGCCGCGTTCATGCTCACGGTGCCCATGGCCGCCCGCTACCTCAAGGAAGTCACCGTCGGCCAAACCCTGCAGGAAATCCCCTGGGAACGTCCGCCCGGCGTTCGCGCCTCCGATATCGGGGGCAACCTGCGCACCACCATGGAACAGGTGAAAAACGACGGCGGTGGAGCGCGCAGCAAGAAAGGGTAGCGCCGCCGAAGCGCCGTGAATGACACGACCCCCGTGCGGTGCTCGCGGGCAAGAAGCAGCAGGCTCCTACCCATCGGTGACCGAGGGCCGCCGCGGCCGCGCGGAAAGCTGCCCCGGCGTCGCTATCGGGGTGCCGACCGGGGTCAGGTGTCGCCGATTGGCGTCCATGGTGGCGCCGCCGGCCAGCAGGCAGTAGTGGCCTTGCGCAGTGACGACCACGAAGCGCGTGGGCAAGAGCCGCCGGGTGGCGTCGTCGACGCGAATCGTGCCGGCGTCTTGGCCTTCCAGCAAGGCGGGCAGCCGGTCCATGAGCGGGCCTGTGGGCAAACCTTCGAGCACGGTCGCGCGCCCCGTGGCGATGGCGATTCTCGCCGCGGGCTCCAGCTCGCGCAGGGCGAAGGCCGCCGCGGCAAGCCGCACGGCCTGTTCGGCAAGCGTGGCCAGATCTGCGGTCACCAGCAGCCGGCGATCCCCGAGACGATCCACGTCGCAGCCCGCGTGCTCCAGCACACGCCGGACTTCGGCCACACGGGCCCGCTCTTCGTCCTTCGCGACATTGCTCAAGGCAACCAACATCGCGACCAGCGCGCTCGGGTAGCTTGCAGGGCGTTCGCCGCCTGCTTCGTGCACAAGCGGCTCGGCCTGGCCGCCCGCCTGGCGCGCCGGCTCGAGCCCGCGCAGGATTTCGGCGAATTCGCCGGCCAGGACGGCCGCGGATTGCGGTCGCTGGGCCGGATCCGGCGCCAGCATGGCGCGCACCAGCGAGGTCAGGGCCTTGGGCAGGCCGGTCCGCTTCGCGGAAAGCGCAGGGGCGCTCCCTGCGCAGACACTAAGCATCACCTCCAGCGGCGAATCGCCCGAAAAGGGCGGCTCGCCGGCCAGCGCCTCGAACAGCACGCAGCCGAGCGAGAAGATGTCGGCGCGACCATCCAGATCGGCGCGGCCGCGCGCCTGCTCGGGCGAGGCGTATAGCGGCGTGCCCACGGTAGAGCCGCTGCGGGTGAGCCGCTTGCTCTCGACCACACGCCGGGCGATGCCGAAATCGATGAGGCGCACGTTGTCGAGCTTGCGCCCCACGAGGAAGATGTTGCCGGGCTTGATGTCGCGGTGGACGATGTGGCGCGCGTGCGCGACCGCGAGCGCCTCCAGCACCAGGCAAGCGACGCGCACGGCCTCGAACGGCCCCAGGGTGCCGCGCAGCAACCGGTCTTCGAGGGTCTCGCCCTCGAGCCATTCCATGGCCAGGTAGGGAGTCCCAGTTGCCGTCACGCCGTGGTCCAGGTAGCGCACGATTCCAGGATGGGACAGCTCGGCCAGCACGCGAGCCTCTTGGTCGAATCTGGCGAGCTCGACCGTGCCTTGCGAGCGCAGGATCTTGATGGCGACCAAGGCTCGGGTGCGACGATCGAGCGCTTGGTAGACCGCGCCCATGCCGCCTTTACCCGCCTGCTTCCTGAGCAAATAGCGATCCGGTAGACACACCGCAGCCGCACGTGAAGTCACGAAACCCATCATCGACGTAGGAGCCGGCCCGCTTGAGTGTTTCTTCCATAGACCTGTGCTATTATCCGCAAATCTGGATAATACGATGATTGCACTTGCCAAAGCCGTCGATACTCTGAGGCTCTTTGCCGACCCAACCCGGGTCAGGCTGGCGCATCTGCTGGACGGCAACGAGCTTTCGGTGGCCGAGATCACACAGATCACGCTGCTGCCGCAGTCGCGCGTCTCGACCCACCTCGGCAAGCTGCGCGAGGCGGGCGTGCTGCGCGACCGGCGCCAAGGCGCCTCGACCTACTACGCGCGGAACGACTCGGGCATGCCCGATCCCGTGCGACGCCTGTGGAGCCTTCTGGCCGAAAGCCGGGACGAACCGGTCGTGCGCAACGATCGGCAGCGCTGCCAGGAGGTCCTGCGCGCCCGCCGCAGAGCCAAGAGCTGGCCCGAATCGGTGGCCGGTCACATGGAGCGGCACTACTCGCCCGGCCGGACCTGGGAAGCGACGCTGTTCGCTCTCCTTGGGTTCATCCAGCTCGGCGACGTGCTCGACGCGGGCTCGGGCGACGGCGCCATGGCCGCCTTGCTCCTGCCTCGCTGCCGGAGCCTGACCTGCCTCGACAAGAGCCCGCGCGTGCTGCAGGCGGCGCGCAAACGGCTGGCCGGCCAGCGCAACGTCAGCTTTGCGCCCGGCGACGTGCAAGCCCTGCCCTTTGCCGACCAGAGCTTCGATCAAGTGTTGCTGCTGCACGTGCTGACGTGCGCGCAAGATCCCGCGCTGGCCTTGCGCGAGGCGAGCCGCGTCCTGCGACCGGGCGGCGCCCTCGTGGTCGGCACGTTGGCCCGCCACCAACACGGTGACGTGACCGCCGGTTACGGCCACGTGATCGCGGGATTCTCTCCCCGCACCCTGCACGGCTTCCTGGCCCGCGAGGCCGGGCTCCAGGTCGAGCAGTGCGAGGTCACCTCGCGCGAGAAGCGGCCGCCGCATTTCTCCGTGATCACGGCTTTCGCCCGCAAACCGGCCGCTGCCACCCCAGCCAAACAGGAATCGCCATGAACCGCGACCAGCGCATCGCCCACCTTCACCGCGAGCTCGCCCGCCGCATCCTTGTCATCGACGGCGCCATGGGCACCATGATCCAGCGCCACAGACTGGGTGAGGCCGACTTCCGCGGCGAGCGCTTCGCCGAGCACGGGCACGAGCTGCGCGGCGACAACGACATCCTCGTGCTCACCAAGCCGGAGATAGTCGAGGCCATCCACGCGGCCTATCTGGAGGCCGGCGCGGACATCATCGAAACCAACAGCTTCTCCGGCACGCGCATCGCCCAGGCCGACTACCAGCTCGAAGGCGTGGTCTACGAGCTGAACCTCGCGGCCGCGCGGGTGGCGCGTCGAGCGGCCGACGCCTGGTCGGAGAAGACCCCCGGCCGCCCGCGCCTGGTGGCGGGCGCCATGGGACCGACCAACAAGACCCTGTCGCTGTCGCCCAAGGTCACCGACCCCGGCTTCCGCGCGGTCAGCTTCGATGAGATGCGCGACGCCTTCGCCGAGCAAGTGCGCGGTCTGGTCGACGGCGGCTGCGATCTGCTGCTGGCCGAGACCGTCATCGACACGCTGTCGCTCAAGGCGTGCTTGGCCGCCATCGAGGACGTCTTCGTCGAAAAGGATCTGCGCCTGCCGGTCATGATCTCGGGCACCATCACGGACAAGAGCGGGCGCATCCTCTCGGGCCAGACGCTCGAGGCCTTCTACACTTCTCTGGCACACGCCAACCCGTTGTCCATCGGCATCAACTGCGGGGGTGGCGCCACCCAGGCGCGGCCCTACGTCGCCGAGCTGGCGGGCCTGGCGGACTGCTACATCAGCTGCTACCCGAACGCCGGTCTACCCAACACCATGGGCGGCTACGACGAAAGCCCCGAGCTGACCGCTCGCCTGCTGCGCGAGATGGCCGAGGCGGGTCTGGTCAACATCGTGGGCGGCTGCTGCGGCACCACGCCGGAGCACATCCGCGCCATCGCCGCGGCAGTCGCCGGCCTGCCGCCGCGCATGCCGGCGGCACCCCAAAGCACTGACCTACGCCTGGCCGGGCTGGACACGCTCACCGTCGGAGCCAACTCGAACTTCATCATGATCGGCGAGCGCACCAACGTGGCGGGCTCGCGCAAGTTCGCCAACCTGATCAAGGCCGGCGACTACGCGGCCGGCCTGGCCATCGCTCTCGATCAGGTGCGTGGCGGCGCCAACATCCTCGACGTCAACATGGACGAGGCCTTGCTCGACGGCGAGAAGGCCATGACCCGGTTCCTGAACCTCCTCGGCAGCGAGCCCGAAATCGCGCGCCTGCCCATCATGATCGACAGCTCGAAGTGGGAGGTGCTGGAAGCCGGGCTCAAGTGCCTGCAGGGCAAAGGCATCGTCAACTCGCTCTCGCTCAAGGAGGGAGAAGCCGAGTTTCTGGCCAAGGCGCGCCGGGTGCGTCGCTACGGCGCCGCCTTGGTGGTCATGGCCTTCGACGAGGAGGGGCAGGCCGTCTCCGTCGAGCGACGGGTGGCGACCTGCAAGCGCGCCTACCGCCTGCTCGTCGACGAGGCGGGGTTTTCGCCGAGCGACATCATCGTCGATCCCAACGTCCTGGCCGTGGCCACGGGCCTGGAAGAGCACAACGACTACGCCCGCGCCTTCATCGCCAGCATCCCGGCCATCAAGGCCGCGTGCCCCGGCGTCCGGGTTTCGGGCGGCATCTCGAACCTGTCGTTCTCGTTCCGCGGCAACGATCCGGTGCGCGGGGCGATGCACACGGTGTTCCTCTACCACGCCATCGCCGCGGGTCTGGACATGGGCATCGTCAACGCCGGACAGCTCGGGGTCTACGCCGACATCCCGGCCGAGCTGCGCGAGCGAGTCGAGGACGTGATCCTGAACCGCCGGCCCGACGCCACCGAGCGGCTGCTCGAGATCGCCGGGCAAGTCAAGGGCGAGGGCAAGAAACGCGCGACGGATCTGTCCTGGCGGCAGGCTGCGGTCGAGAAGCGCCTGGAGCACGCCCTGGTCCACGGCATCACGGACTTCGTGGCCACCGACGTGGAAGAGGCACGGCACAAGCTGGGCAAGCCGATCGACGTCATCGAGGGGCCGCTCATGGCGGGCATGGCCGTGGTGGGCGATCTCTTCGGAGCGGGCAAGATGTTCCTGCCCCAGGTCGTCAAGAGCGCGCGCGCCATGAAGGAAGCAGTCGCCTACCTTCTCCCCCACATGGAAGCGGAGAAGAGCGCCGGGGCCAAGCCGCGCGGCAAGGTACTCCTCGCGACCGTGAAGGGCGACGTGCACGACATCGGCAAGAACATCGTGTCCGTGGTGCTCGGCTGCAACAACTACCAGGTCGTGGATCTGGGCGTGATGGTTCCTTGCGCAAGAATCGTGGACACGGCCGTCGCCGAGAAGTGCGACATCGTCGGCCTCTCGGGGCTCATCACGCCATCCCTGGACGAGATGGCCCACGTGGCCGAAGAGATGGAGCGCCGAGCGATCGACCTGCCCTTGCTCATCGGCGGCGCCACCACCAGCCGCGAGCACACGGCGGTGAAGATCGCGCCGCGCTACCGCGGCAGCACGGTGCACGTGCTCGACGCCTCGCGCGCCGGGCCGGTGACAAGCGCCCTGCTCGATGACAAGCAGCGGGCGGCCTTCGACGCGAAGAACCGCGCCGAGCAAGAGGAAGCGCGCGATCTCTACGCGGGCAAGCGCAAGCGACCGCTGGTCGCGCTCGTCGAGGCGAACGCGCAACGCCCGGCCATCGCCTGGAAGCCCGACGACAGCGCCAAACCGGCCTTCGTGGGACTGCGCCGGATCGACGACCAGCCGCTGGCGGAGCTGGTTCCATTCATCGACTGGACCTTCTTCTTCACCGCCTGGGAGCTGCGCGGCCGCTTCCCGGCCATCCTCGATCACCCCAAATACGGCGCCTCGGCGCGCGAGCTTTTCGCCGACGGCAAGAAGAAGCTTGACGAGCTGGTGGGCGACAGATCGATCCGCGCCGCGGGCGTTTTCGGCTTCTGGCCGGCGGCGAGCGAGGACAACGACATCGTGCTGTTTGCGGACGAGGGGCGCGACCGAGAAGTCGCGCGTTTCCCCATGCTGCGGCAGCAGGGCGGCGAGCCGCCCTATCGCTGCCTGGCGGACTTCGTGGCCCCGCGCGATTCCGGTCTGGCCGATTACGTCGGGGCCTTCGCCGTCACGGCCGGCCTAGGCGCCGACGAGCTGGCGAAGCAGCACGAAAGGGCGCGCGACGACTACGGCGCCATCCTCGTCAAGGCCCTGGCCGACCGTCTGGCCGAGGCGTTCGCCGAGTACTTGCACGCGCGCGCGCGCCGCGAATGGGGCTACGGGGCCGGGGAGAAACTGAGCAACGACGACCTCATCGCCGAGAAGTACCGCGGCATCCGCCCCGCGTTCGGCTATCCCGCCTGCCCCGACCACAGCGAGAAGCGCAAGCTCTTCCAGCTGCTGCAAGCCCCGTCGGTCGGCATCACCCTGACCGAAAGCTCCGCCATGTGGCCTGCGGCCAGCGTGAGCGGCATCTACCTGGCTCATCCGCAAGCCCGCTACTTCGACGTGGGGCGCCTGGGCCGCGACCAGGTCGAGGACTACGCGCGCCGCAAGGGGATGAGCGTGGGCGAGGCGGAGTGGCTGCTGTCACCGCGCCTCGGATATTGAACCACAGAGGACACAGCGACAGAGGAGGATGAGGTCGCGTTCCGATCTTGGGGCGAACCCCGGCCTCCTCATCACCGTCTGCCGTTCACGTGGCTCGTCTTTGGCTCGGGTTTTCGTTGCAGTCGCCACCTGAGATCCGAACCCGTCCCCTTCCGGCCTCTGTGTCCTCCGTGTCCTCTGTGGTGAAAAACTGGAGTAGTCTTCGCCTATGTCGGACTCCTATCTCGCGGTGTTTGTCGACGCTCATGTCCTACCCGAGTCGATCGAGGCGTTTCGGGCGGCTAGCCTCGCCAATGCGGCGGCGAGCCTGCGCGAGCCGGGGTGCGTGCGCTTCGATGTCGTGCAGGAAGCGGCGGATCCCACGCGCTTCGTGCTCATCGAGGTGTATCGCGGGCAGGAAGGCGCATCCGCGCACAAACAGACGGCCCACTACCAGACCTGGCGGGACACGGTGGCGCCCATGATGGCCGAGCCGCGCACGAGCAAGTCGTACGCGACCGTGACCCCGGCCGCGACCTGGACCTTCGATGAGCGGGTTTGAACTGGCCGCGCCCGGCCGTATCGCGTTCGGCCCGGGCGTGGCCGCCCAAGCCGGCCCCGCCCTCGCGGCGCTGGGCGCGAAACGGATCCTGCTCGTCACGGGCAAGTCGGCCCGCCACGCCGATGGCTTCCGCACCAGCCTGAAGCTCCCGGCAGTGTCCTACGCCATCTTTGGCGAGCCGACCCTCGCCATGGTGACCGAAGGCCGCGCCCTCGCAAGAAGCGAGCAGTGCGACGCCGTGGTCGCGCTTGGCGGCGGCAGCGCCATCGACGCGGGCAAGGCCATCGCCGCGCTGGCGAGAAACGACAACGACTTGCTCGACTACATGGAGGTCGTGGGCAAGGCCATGCCCCTGCCCCGCCCCGGGCTGCCCTGCATCGCCATTCCCACCACCGCGGGGACCGGCGCCGAGGTCACCAAGAACTCCGTGCTCGCCTCGCCCGAGGAGCGAGTCAAGGCCAGCTTGCGCAGCCCACACCTCTTGCCCGTGTTGGCGCTGATCGATCCCGATCTGCTCGACGGAATTCCACAGACGATCCTCGCTCGGACCGGGCTCGACGCCCTCTCGCACCTAGTCGAGTCCTTCGTCTCGATTCGCGCCAATCCCTTCACACTCGGACTCGGCCGCGAGGGCATGGCGCGCATCGCCCGCTCGCTACGGCCGGCGTTCGAGCACGGCCTGACGCCCGAACGGCGCGAGGATCTCGCGGTGGCGAGCCTGTTCGGAGGCCTGTGTCTGGCCAACTCGGGCCTCGGCGCCGTGCACGGCTTCGCCGCTCCGCTCGGCGGCATGTGGAAGGCCCCGCACGGCGCCGTGTGCGCCGCGCTCTTGCCGCCGGTCATGGCCGCGAACGTCGCCGCGCTCTCGCAACGCGCCCCCCAGAGCCCGAGCCTGGCTCGCTATCGCGAGGTCGATCGGTTGCTGGCCGACGGTGGGGACGCCCCCCGCTGGGTCGCCGATCTCGTCGCGGCTCTCGCGATCCCCAAGCTGGCCAGCATGGGCGTCAAACGCGAAGAGGTGTCCCTGCTCGTCGAGAAAGCCAAGGCCGCCAGCAGCATGCGCGGCAATCCCATCGTGCTTGCCGACGAGGAACTGACGGCCATCGTCAAGTCGACGATGGAATAGGTTTCCACCACAGAGGACACAGAGGACACAGAGCCGGAAGGGGAAGGGTTCGGATCTTGGGGAGCGGGTGCTCCTCCTGCACAACGAGTCAGACGCCCTCTCAGCGAACGAAGGGCCCGGAGCCTGAGATCCGAGCCCTGCTTCCTCCGCCTCCGTGTCCTCTGTGTTTTCCGTGGTGCATGTCCTGAGCGCTCGCCGCTACTTCGCCAGGTAGCTCTTGTGCACGGCTTTGCTCGGCACCGTGGGGTCGTTGGTTTCGAAGACCACGTTCTTGCGCGTCTCCTTGCGCACCACTTGCGTGCGCAGGGTCTGCTTCTCTTGCCTGGCGGCGCCGGATTCGGCGTCGGTGATGAGGGCGCGGACCGCGTCGGCGGTGGGTGGCGGCCCCTGCTTCGCCGACCGGGCCGACACGGCCTCGCTCGCGCTCGCCTTGAGCAGCTTGCCCTTCATCTTGCCGAACAGACGGGGAGAGGCGAAGACCTCGACCGAGTCCACGTTCCCGTTCACGGCCACGGCGTAGCCCACCACGTTGCCGTCCTTGGGCAGTTGCTTCTCGATGCTCCGCACGTACTCCTCGACCGTGCCATTGAGCTTCTTGTCCTCCAGGCTCAGTTGCAGGCTGGTCGCTGACGCGGACGAGCGCACCGAGTGCCCCACGTTCCGGCTCATGTCGGCCTGAGCCGCCGCGACCGAATCCCAGACCGCGCCCTGCTCACCCCTGACCTTGACCGCAATCTTCTGGCGCTTGGTCATGATGGTGGCGCTCGACGAGGCGAAGCGGCGCACGGGCTCGTTGGCGCGGCCGTGCCAGCGCCCGGCTTCCACGCAAAACGCCGCCAGCGGCACCCCCCGGCTCTTCGGCGGCAGCAGGGTGTCGTGCCGGAGCACGCGGTCCTGCTGCCCGCCCTTCACGATGTCGCCGGCCTGCAAATAGACGCTCTTGCCGCCCCTGTTGCTGGCCACGAGCTGGTTGACCCGTCCGGTCTCCTTGATGGTGACGACCTTTTGGGCCAGCGCCTCTTGCAGGGTCAGGATGTCCTCGTGCTTGGCCGCCTTGTGGTCGTGCACCGCGAAGATGGCCAGGTTGCGAAAGACGTAGGGACCGCTCAGCTCCAGGGACGCGAGCGCCGGCACGGCGGCGGCCGGCTGGGCCGCCGCGCGCCGATGAGCGAAGAGCAGCGGCAGGGCGAACAGCGCGGCGACAACGGCAAAGCAAGCAACGGCGTTTTTCATTGGGCACCTCCTGCGACCGTGCCATCGCAAAGACGAGGCCAGAGGGCTGCGATCCGAAAACGGCGGTTTCCGGCCGGCTTGCGCGCGCCGGTCGCCCAAGTCCGTTGGCGATTCGTAAAGCCGCTTTACGCCCCCATCGCGACAGACCGCGCCGGCGCGGGCATGCAGCTTGTTCGTTGGAGCAACCGCACATCTGGCGCTCCGCTTGCACCGAGGCGGAAACGAGTCCCCTGCGAAGCGAGGAGGTTTGCATGGCTTTTCCCCGACGAAGTCTCGTGGCGCTCCTGGCCTGCCTGCCAGCGCTCCGTTGTTCTGGTGCGCTGGCCGGCGAGTCCTTCGATCGAGCTGCGTACGAGGCAGCCCTGGCCGCCCTAGAGAGCAAGCGCATCGATCTTTGCCGCCGGCTGAGCCGAGCGAGGTCAGCCGCCGAGCGGGCGGCCATCCGCCAGCAAGCGCGCAGAACCGTGCTCAACGCCGTCACCGAGACGATATTCCCGGCCTGGATGGCAACCCCCTGGGGCTTGGGGCCCGACAGCACGGCGCTTCGGCCACATCAACCCGGCATGGTCGTCGGTTGCAGCTACTTCGTGACGGGCGTGTTGCTCAACGCAGGGCTGCGCCTGTCGAGCCGCGCGCGCTTTGCGCAGGCTCCTTCGCTGCTCATGCAACGAGCCTTGACGCCCGACGCGCGCGACCTGCACCGGTATCCGGGCCTGCGGCTCGACGTGCTCACCCGGCGTTTGCTCGCGCTGGGCGACGGCGTCTACATCGTCGGCCTGAACATCCACACGGGCTTCTTGGTCATCAAAGCCGGCACGGTACGCGTGGTCCACGCCAGCTATGCGCCGCCCCAGCAAGTCGTGGACGAGGCGCTCGGGGAATCGGCCGTCATCGCTTTGTCGCGGCGCCGCGGGTACGTGGTTACTCCGATCTTCAAGGACGACCGCCTGGTGGACTATTGGCTTTCTGGGCGGCGCGTTCCTGCGCCGACTTGGCGCCCGCGGCGCAGTGTCGGCAGGGGAAGCGCTGCCGGGCAGCCGCAGTAGAGGCGGATCGGACGTTGCCGATGGGCATGAAGACCCGGCCGAGACGCGGGTCTGCCTATTTCATGGCCCGTTCCTTGCCGAGCCGATCGTCGATGTCTTTGGATGCCTTCTGCGTCGCCTTGCGCGGCGCCTGCGGCTTGCCGCCGCCCTTGCCCTCGAAGTCGTTCACGTTGGCAGGCGCGGTCTGCGCCGCCGTCTGCATCGGGGCCCACTCTTGCATGTCGGCCTTGCCCCGGTTGGAGGACGGCACCGGTGACTCTTTCTTCTTCTGCTCCAGTGCCTTCATCTGCTTGAGCCTGCCGGATTCGCCGAGGCTGGCCTTGGCCCTGCGCTTGCCCTTGAGCTTGGTGTCGAGCTTGGTGCCCTGCCGCGGCCCGGCCTTCTTGCCTTTGGGCAGGAGGTCGGCCTGCATCTTCCCGGGCGGTGGCGTAGGCGGTACAGGTCGGGCCTGCTGGTCGATGGCCGGGGTGGGCTTCTCCACGACCGATGGCGTCGGCGATGTCTTCTGTTGGACCTGGACCGCCGGCTGCGGCGCGGGAGGCGGCACTGCGCGTTCGCGTCCGGCGACGACCGCGGCCCCCGCGAGCACCATGGCAGCCGCTGCGGCCCAGAGAAGAGCCGGCCGGGCAGCGCCGCGTCCGGCGAACGCGGCCACCAGGGCGCGCCGGGTCTCGGCCGCCGAGGCAAAACGCGCCGACGGATCGGGTTGCAGCAGGCGTCGCACGACCGAATCCATGCGGGCCGGCACCAGGGGCCGGCGACTGTGCAGCGGCGGAAACGCCCCCTCGGGCCGCTCGCCGGCCAGCGCCTCGTAGAGCATCACGCCGACCGAGTAGAGATCGCTGCGCGCGTCCACCGGCCGGCCGGCTCGCTGCTCGGGCGACATGTACGGGAACGTGCCGAGGATGGCGTCGGTGCGTGTGAGCTGCGTCTTGCGTGTCGCCGCCTGCATGTCCAGGCGGGCGATGCCGAAGTCGGCCAGGCGCGCGCCGTCGGCGGCCAGAAGAACGTTGGCCGGCTTGAGGTCGCGGTGCACGACCCCGTGCTCATGCGCGTGGGCCAGGGCATCGAGCAGACGCGTGAAGATCGCGACTGCATCTTCCACCGCGAGCGGACCCTTGCCGAGCCGCGCGGCCAGGGTCGGGCCTTCGACCAGCTCCATGGCGAAATAGGGCAGGCCCTCGCGTTCGCCGTGCCCCTTGATCTTGACGATGGCCGGATGGTCGAGCTTCTCGAGCAGAGCCACTTCGCGCCAGAAGCGCGCCACCAGTTCGGGCTCGCCGCCGAGGCTCGGCGACAGGAACTTCACGGCCAGCGGCCCTTCGCCTTCGCCGAGCGAGCGCGCGCGGTACACGGTGCCCATGCCGCCCGCTCCGATCACGTCCTCGACCACCATGCCGGGCAGCTCCGTGCCGGTCCAGTTTCGCTCGGCGACGAAGCGCGGCTTGCCCACCAGGGTTTCCAAGCGCGCCGCATCGACCTCGACCTCGCAGGCCGGACAGCGCAGCGAGCACGCGCCCGGCGACGGCGCCGGCAGGGGCGCCTGACAAGCGGGACAGAGAAAACCGGGCCCTGGAGCGACAGGCACGGCCCTATGGTACTCCCGGCCTACTCCTTGGCCCAGATGTCGATCTTGAGCTCGGCCAACTTCTTGTCGAGCGTGGGCCGGCTGATGCCCAGGATGCGGGCCGCGTGGCTCTTGACCCCACGCGCCCGCCGCATGGCCGCCTCGATGTTGGCCTTCTCGACCCGCGCCACCGCGTCGGCCAGACGATCCTCCCCGCTCGCCTGCGGCGGGCACGGCGGCCGCAGGGCGCTGCCCAGCGCCGCCATCACGTCGTCGCGATCGATGGGGCTGGGGTCCCGCGGATCGCGCAACACCAGCACGCGCTCGAGCACGTTGCAAAGCTCACGCACGTTGCCCGGATACTCCCAGGTGCAAAGCGCGGCCTCGGCTTCCTTGCCGAGCTCCGGCGAGCGCAGCCCCAGGCGGGCCGCGACGCGGTCGAGCAGCACGCGCGCCAGAAGCGGGATGTCGTCGCGACGGTCGCGCAGGGGCGGCAAGGTGATGCAGAGGACATTGAGCCGAAAGTAGAGGTCCTCGCGAAACAGGCGTTCCTGCACGTCGGCGGCGAGGTCGCGATGCGTGGCCGCGAGGATGCGCACGTCGACCTGACGAGCCAGGCTGGCGCCCACGCGCACCACGGCGCGCTCCTGCAGCACGCGCAGGAGCTTCACCTGCAAGGGCAGCGACAGATCGCCGATCTCGTCGAGAAAAAGCGTCCCGCCGTCGGCCGCCTCGAAAGCGCCCAGACGCGTCGACAGCGCGCCGGTAAAGGCGCCCTTCTCGTGGCCGAACAGCTCGCTCTCGGCAATGGCCTCGGCAATGGCGCCGCAATTGACCGCCACGAAGGGGGCGCGGCTGCGGCTGCTGCGCGCGTGAATGAGGCGCGCGATCTCCTCCTTGCCGGTTCCGGTCTCGCCGAGCAGCAACACCGTCGAATCCACGCGCGCCGCTGCCGTGGCCAGGCCCAACGCCGCCACGAAAACGGGGCTCGCGCCCACCGGCCCTTCGTCTGCGACAACGGATTGCGCCGCCGGCCGCTCGGCCAGCCGCAAGGTCGCCAGATGCCCCACGGCCTCCAGCCAGGCCAGATCGACGACGCCGAAGGGCCGCTCGGGCTCGCGATCGACGTGGATGAAACCGCGCGGCGCCGCCTCGCGCTGGCCCCAGGGCACGACCATGACCGAGCGCAGGCTGTGCAAGACCACGCTGCGCACGCCGCGCAGCTCGCGGCTATCGAAGGCGTCCTCGACCAGGATCCCTCGCTGCGCGGTCGCGGCCCGCTCGAGCAGCGTGCGCGAGGTAGAAACCACGGCCTCTTTCCCGCGCGTGGCCAGGGCCACCACGCGCTCCTTGCTCGGGGCATCCCCGCCCTGCCAAAGGCGCAGCAGAACCATGGCGCGTTTCGGCGCCAGCTCCGCCTCGATGGCATCGAGCAAGGCCGTAGCGCCCTCCTCCTCGTCGGCCGCCGCGGCCAGCCGGCCGGCCAACACGCCCAGGCCACGCATCCCATCCTTGCTTGGCGTCACGGCCAGAGGCGGCCCGGGATTGGCCGCCGTGGTTGCTCGCCCCTGGGGCGACACGATCAGCGTGCCCGAACCGTAGCGGGCATTGGCCACCGACACGTCGTCGCCCGCGACCAGCAACAAGGTGTCGCCCAGCCCGATCTCGTCGCCCTCGGCGAGCGGCGTGGGCTTCCGAATCACCTCGCCGTTGACATAGGTGCCGTTGTGGCTGCCCAGATCTTCCAGCATGGCCCGCGCCCCGGTGGCGTCGATGCGGCAGTGCTCGCGCGACACCTTGCCGTCGACAAGCTGCAGATCCGCCGTCGGGGCCCGGCCGAGGACAAGACACCCCGTCAAGGGAATCCGCAGTCCCTGCTTGGGTCCGAAAAGCGCGAGCAGCGCGGGCATGGAGCCATACTAGCGGCCTTCGAGCGCATGGCCCAGGGGGAAGGGGGACGACGGAGAGCGCAGAGCCGAAGGAGAACGCGGGGAGGGCAAAGGGCGTGGTCGGGGAACCCACCGCGTTCCCAGCGCCGGTTCGGATCGGCGTATAATCGAGTGGCTCGTAAACCGAACGCGGAGGCTCAGCATGACAAGACAAGGCCAAATCGTGTGCTCCTGGGCGCTCGGCTTGGGCGTGGTCTGCCTTGGATGCGGAGGAGGCGGCGGTGCAGTGGGCACGGGCGGCTCGCCGGGAGCTGGCGGTGCTCTGCCCCCGACCGGCACCGGCGGCGTCATCGTCCCGGCCGGCACGGGCGGCGTCATCGTCCCGGCCGGCACGGGCGGCGTCATCGTCCCGCCCGGCACGGGCGGCGCCGTCGTCCCGCCCGGCACGGGCGGCGCACCGGGAACCGGCGGTGCTCTGCCCCCGACCGGCACGGGCGGCGCCATCGTCCCGCCCGGCACGGGCGGCGCACCGGGAACCGGCGGCGGCCTGCCCCCGACCGGCACCGGCGGCGGCGCGGGGAGCGGAGTCTCGCCGACACTGGGCGGCTGCCGGATCTTTCCGCCCGACAATCCCTGGAACCTGGACATCTCCGGCTATCCGCTGCACCCCGACAGCGCGACCTACATCGCGAACATGTCGCCCGGCACGGCCTTCCATCCCGACTGGGGCACCATGTCCGATCACTACGGCATCCCCTTCGGCTCCGGAACCGGCGCCGCGCCACAGCCCATCACCTGGACCGCCAGCTGGGGCGCCTCGGAGAGCGATCCTTTGCCCTGTCCGACGGGAACGAACAAGTTCTGCTACCCGATTCCCCTCGACGCGAACCTCATCGAAGGCGGTCCCAATGCCGACACGGACGCCGACCGGCACGTGCTCTACATCGACACCGCCGGCGCGCCCGACAACTGCACGCTCTACGAGCTCTACAACGCGCAGAACCCGACCGGCGGCTCGGGCTGGACCGCGGCCAACGGCGCCATCTTCCACCTGGGGTCCAACGATCTCCGCAAGGACGGCTATACCTCGGCGGACGCGGCCGGACTGCCCATCCTGCCGGGCCTGGTGCGATTCGACGAAACCATCAACGCGGGCGAGATCAAGCACGCCATTCGCTTCACGGTGAGCAGGACGTCCCAGGGCTTCATCCACCCCGCCACGCACGCGGCGGGCAACTCGAACACCTCGCTGCCGCCCATGGGCTTGCGCCTGCGCCTCAAGGCCTCGTTCGATAGCAGCAAGTTCTCGGGCCCCACCCTGGTCATCCTGACCGCCATGAAGAAGTACGGCCTCATTCTGGCCGACAACGGCAGCAACTGGTACATCACGGGCGAATCGAACGAGGGGTGGGAACCGTACATGGACGGCTTGCTCTCCGGCCTGCGCCAGCTGCACGGGAGCGACTTCGAGGCCGTGGACACCGGACCGGTGCTGACCGACTAGCGATCCCTCGCAGCCCGTGGCCTCCGGCCCCAAGGCCCCCAAGAACCGCCGTGCTCGCGCGCCAGTTGAGACTCTGTGCGACAGCCAGCGATCTTCGGCAATCGAAAACCCGTCGCCGGTGTCCCAAACATGCAGAAGATGCCAGCCAACAGCAATGGGCAGTTCCCGCCCTGGAGTGTCGCGGCTCCCTCTGGAAGCCCGGCGCGCGACGCGGCGGTTCGCCGGCAAAGCGTGGATGGAGACTTCGAGCGCTTCGAAATCGAGTTCTTCGAGCGGGGGAATGACGATACCTCCTCTCCCATCGATCAGGGCGCATGCCCCCGACCGCGTCGGGGAGTGATCGACTTCTGGCCGCTGCTATCCCGCTTGCCCCTCAAGGTCATCGTCAGATCCACCTAGTTGCCTCGCCAGGGGCAAGGACTTCACCTCAGGGCGAGTGCGCCAGTCCCTTCAAGCCCCGCTTGCCGTCGCCGCATCGCATCTCGGGTGTCCGACAATCCCCGAATACCAACTAGCCCCCATGCCCGGGGCCCGACCGTAGTCCGCGCCTCGCGCCGCTCCTCGCCACCGCCGACGGCGCGGACGTCGCGAATGGTCCTTCTGCGCGGCGAGCCACTCAGGAGTGCCGCCAGCTCCGAGGCGAGAGCAGCAAGCTGCGGAACAGGCCCGAAAGGCCGATCCCCAGCCCGATCCAGAGCGGGATCAAGGAGCGCGCCCGCCCGAGCCCGAAAGCCAGCCCCCAGTTGGTGGCGGGGCCCCCCGTGTCCACCCAGCCCGTGTGCTTGGCGTAGTGCCCGGTCTGGAAGGCGGCCCAGTAGAGATCCGCCAGCGGATTCGAGTTCGAGTGCGGGGTCATGCCGTGGGTGCCCACCGCGACGGTGGTCATGAAGATCCCCCCCAGCAGGGCGACCATCGCCACCGCCCGGCTCCAACGCGGCAGGGCATCGTAGAGAGGCGCGAGCCCCAAGGCCAAGAAGGGAAACGCGGCGCTCATGTGTCGCGGGCCATACGACCAGCCCCCGTCCCAGTACGCGTACGAGCTGTTGAGCAGGAACGGATAGACGGAGAACGCCAGGCACACCGCCATGGTGAAACGATTCCGTCCGCGAACGAGGGAAACCACGTGACCCGCGAGCCCGAGCAGGAGCAGGGGCCCGGTCACGAGCAGGCCGTGCGAGCCCCACAAGATGCCGGCCATGGCCTCCGGCCTGGGCCAGCGGACGCCGAAGAGCCCCCGCTTCATGTCGTCCCATCCCTCGACGTTGCCGTAGCCCAGGCGTAAGGGCGAGCCGAAGGCCGCCTGGTTGTAGGCGCCCAGGATCGCGGCCACCGCCAGCGCCCCGGCGGCGAACCAGAGCAGCCGTCGCCAGTAGACTCCCCAGGGGCGCAGCGCCACGAGCAGCAAGACGAAGAGGGCGACGGCCATCGGGGCGATGGGGAACTCGGTCAGCACCGCCCAGCCGGCGACCGCGCCGGCAAGGGCCGCCGCGCCGACCATGGGGTGCGGATGGCGCGCTCGCCGGATCTCCAGCACCGCCGAGGTCGCGTACACGATGCAAAGGCCCGCCAGGGCATTGCTCCAGAAGAGGGTGCCGTAGGCCCACAGGGGCGAGGCCAGCCCCAACGCCAGGGAAGCGTTGGCGGCCGCGATACGCGAATGTCCCAGACGGACGACCCATCCGAACACCAGGCAGCACAAGAGCAACGCGGGCAGGGTGGCGGTGCTCCACGTGGCCATGCGGAGTTGCACCGAAAGCCCGCTCGCGCTCTCGGGATCGACGCCCGCCATGCGCAAGAACGCGCGGCTCGCCGCCAAGACCGGCAACGCCACGAACGACGTCCCCGGAGCCTTGTCGGAGTAGTGTATTCCCCGATAGAGCGCCTTGTCCTCGGTGTTGGTGTGGTAGCTCTCGATCGCGAGCCGTCCTTCCGCCAGGATCGCGCGGTCCAGGTTGAAGCGGGAGCCCTGATTGGGGCCTCCCCCGGAGTAGAAGTAGAAGAGCCCCAGGGCGAGGACGAAGAGCAACCAGGGCGGTGTGCGTATCAGTCGACTGGACGGCATGCGGATCTCGGGTGGACGAGCCGGGGGTTCATGGTAGCGAGCCGAAAGGCTCGGCATCACCATCGCCTCCTTCGCGGCGCGTGTCACGTCGTCCCGGCGCCCGATGCGCGCCAGATGTCGCGACGATCACAGTGGCGGTGCCAGCGGCCGTGCCCGGCTCGTCGGCGCGGGAGACCGGTGCCGAGATCATACCCGCGAGGCGCGCCCGCGGACCGCGAGATTCCTCGCTCGGACGATCGAGTGGGCGAAGTCCATCCAAAGGCCGTTCTCGCATCGCCGCTGAGGTATCTTCCCTCGTCGCTCGATGCGGGCGGGGCTCCTCGCGGCGCGACAACTCGGTCCGAGTTCCAATCCGTAGTGCTGGCCAATGGCTCACGGCCTCTCGCGACTCTCTCTTTCCCGTGCATGGCTTGTGCCTGCAACTCCGTCCAGACCCCCCCACGACCACAGTAGAAGCCGAGAACTGCGATGGCGATTGGCCCGAGAGCCGGACGACGATTGCATAGGCGAGCAAGCCGCCAAGCTGCCGCGCCAGCGTTTCGCTCACCTCGCGTTTGCGGGAACGCGGGCTCCGCCTCCCGCTCCGCTCGACTCCCGCAATCGGCTACTTCTTCGTCAACTGGCCCCATACCCGGTTGAACCATCGCGAAGTCGAGGTGGAGTCCTGGTCGTGGAAGGGGCTGTGCGCAACGCAATCGTCGTCCTCTCGCTTGCCCGTCTTCCCGCACCCTCGACCATCAAATCTGACTCCTCGACAACGCCGGGCCTGATGGTCTTGGCCACAGGGTCATCGACGGGGGAAGCAAGGTGGTGCCAAGCGGTGGCCTACGAACAAGACTCCTTCACCAGGACGCCTGTGACCCGAGCCCGGAGCGAGTCGCTGGCGACTGCACCAACTCGCCCAACCCGTCACTGGTCATTCAGAGCATGGCGCTGGCCAATGCCGCGACGCCCCCAGATGGACTCGGTGGGGGAGCGATCTGCCTGCGCGGCGGCCGTCTCAAGGTCATCTTCAGTCTTTTCTGCAACATCCGCTGCTCGCATGGCTTCTGGCCGCGGCCATCGCCGGTGCTCCGCCCGCGGGTCCCGCCAAGGGAGCGCGTAGGACGGTCACGGGCTCTTCCTGCCTGCCTAGCGGATGTTTGCAGACGCTTCGAAGGCACGCTGGAGCGATGTGGCCTCGACCAGCGTCAAGGCGAGGGCCAGGCCGTGCTCGAGGTACGGCTCCGCGGCGATCAGCTTGCGTGCCGCGTAGCCGGCCCGATCCAAGCGAGGATGCTCGGACAAAACCATCATCGACGAACCCGGCGATGGCGACGGCACGAGGTCGATACCCATGAGCGCGCCCTGACGCTCGCCCGCTACCATGCGCGCCCGCCACGGGCGCTGCCGCACCTTCCAGATCCCGTCAAGAGAGAACAGCGGCAAGTCGTTCTCCACGGCCCAGCAGGGCGCCAAAGGATCCGTGCACACCTTCGGCTCGGCAGTCACCGTGGCCACCTTCTTCCAGCCTGGCAGGGCGCGGAAGGTTTCGGGCGAGTGGACCGCGGCAGCCGCTTTCGTCCCCGCCAGCGAAAGTGGCAGCGCAACCTCGACGCGAGCCAACCGGCCGTCCGGCTTGCTGCGCACGGCCGCCAGCAGAGCGGCCGCCGGCAGGCACGCAGGCACCGCCGCGCCCGTTCGCGTCCCGTCCAGGGTGCTGGGCTCTGCCGAGGACATCGCGGCCCGCGGACGACCGGGCGCGCCTTCCTCGGCCAGCCGCGCCAGCGACTTCAGCATGACGTAGGCCGCGGCCACCGTCATGGCCGGTTCGGCCAAGGCCGAGCGCTGCACGAGCTGACGTGTGGCCAGGTTGGCGTCACGCACGTTGGCGTGCCCTTCGATTGTGAGAATCGCCCGCTCCCGCTTGCCTGCCTGTTCTCCGCGCACGCTCACGTGGAAAAGCCCCGGCGCGAAATCGCCTTCGGCGAGTTCCAGGTCGGCGCCGTCGCGCCGTGGCCGCAGCCAGAGCTTGCCTTCCAGGTTCCACAGCGGCACATCGAGCTCCCAGGCCACCTCGAGATCGGTTTGTCCAGACTGGCCTTTGCGCCGGGCAAGCAAATCCACGCGCCGGAACGAAGGCATGGCTTCTCCATACGAGGCGGGCGAAGTGACGATTCGCCTGACCACTCGGGGACGCGCGGCGACACGCGTGGCCAGCAAGACGCGCACCGGACGCGCCGTCTGCGGGTTGTTCATCACGACCAGATCCGCATCGCCCAGACGCGACAGCAAGGCACTGACCTCGGCCGGCGCGGCCAGAGCAGATGCTGCGAGCAGAAAGAAACCCAGGGGGCCACCCATCATGCGATGCCCCCGTTGAGAGATCCGTCGACCCGGCTCCGCATCATGCGAAGCCAGTATAGAGCCCCAACGCGTGCGGGCCAGGCTTCGGCGGTCATTCGATCGAAGAAACGCACCGGCCGCGAACAGACGCCGGGCCGCCTTGCCCCCGATCTCGCGGTGGTCCACGCCTGCCGCGACACAGGTCTCGTACGCGGCCTTGACGAAGACGTCGCCGACCGCGTACGCGTTGGCCGGACCGCCCTCACGAATGGTGCCGCCGAGAAGCTACCGTCCGCTGAACAGCCAATAGGCGAACATTGCGCCGATGACCACCGCGCCGGCCATGGCCCCGAAGATCAAACCCCGGTGCGCCGGTTTGGGAGCCATCGGTGGCGCCACCGGCGGATAGGCCATGGGCAGCTGGGTCGGCTGCGAGAGGACCTGAACGCTGGGCAGGGGACTCGGCTCCTGACCCACAGGCGGGGCTGGCGCGGTCAGCACCTGGCTGGTCCGCGCCTGCATTTCCTGGATGGTGTCGCGCGGCAGGGCCGGCACGGCCCCGCTCGTCGTCTCTCGGATCGCGTCGCGCGGAATGCTCAGCCGCTTGTCGGGCCAGTCGGCCTCGGCCGACCATGCTCGTGGATCGATGAATCCGCCGGACTGGGCGGGCGCCACCGGCGCCACCGGCTGCGCCTCGACGTTATCGAAATCGAACGAGGCGAACGCCTCGAGCTCCTTGTGCAGAACGTTGTCGACCGTGCCGAAGCGCCTGCCTCTGCCGCCGCCGGTGGACTGCGTAGCCTGGTCTTCGATGCAGGTGCGGACCATTTCGGCGATGTCACGCTGGATCATCTTGAGACCGCGCGAGAACAGGTAGTGCGCCAGCGCGTCCTGCAGATCGGTCGCGCTCTGGAACCGATCCTCCGTACGCCGGGCCAGGGCCTTGCGACAGATCTCCTCGAACTCGGGCTCGACCTCGGGGTTCTGCGCGGCGATAGGCGGGATCTTCGCGTTGCGTACCAGCTCGACCGTCTGATAGTCCGTGTCGCCGTAGAAGAGGCGCTTGCTGGTCAGCATCTCGTAGAGCAGGATGCCGACCGAGAAGATGTCGGCGCGGTGGTCGACGTTCTCGCCGCGCGCCGCCTCGGGCGACAAATAGCTCATCTTGCCCTTGACCACGCCGGGATCCGTCGATTCGAGCTGGCTGGCCGCCTTGGCCAATCCGAAATCGGCCAGCTTGACCTCGCCATTGCGCGAGATGAGCACGTTGGCCGGCGAAACGTCGCGGTGGACGATGCCCAAACGCTCGCCGGTCTCCGGGTGGGGCAGATCGTGCGCATAGGCCAGGCCCTTGCACACCTCCATGATGAGATAGATGGTCTGGCCGATGGTCAGGCGACGGCCGATGCGGCGGCGCCACTCGAGCACGGCCTTGAGATCCACCCCGTCCACGTACTCCATGACGATGAAATAGGTGTCGTCGGCGTGGCCGATGTCGAAGACCTGGACGATGTTGGCGTGCTGGAGGAAGAGCGACAAGCGCGCCTCGTCCAGGAACATGGTCACGAACTTCGTGTTTCGGGTCAGCGAGGGCAGGATGCGTTTGATGGCGACGGTCTTGCGAAAACCCTGCAAAGACTCGGCGACGCCCTTGAAAACCTCGGCCATCCCACCAGCGGCGATCTTGTCCGTTATGCGATAGCGACTTTCAGGCATTGCGCGGGCCGCCAGGCTGGGTGGGGCGGATTATACAACAGGCACAAGGGGTTCGCGTCGACAACAGCGGATCCCGAATCTCCACCCCGGTTACTCGTCCGCCGCCCCGATCTCGCTGCCCCCGCCCCCCTCGTAACCCGCTCCTTGGCCAGGTTGCTCGACGGCGGCTTCCTCGTGCTCGTTCTGCTCTTTGCAGTCGATGCACAAGGTGGTCACGGGTCGAGCCAGCAAGCGTTTGAACGCGATCCTCTCGCCGCATCCCTCGCACACGTCGATGACATCGTCCCGCAGCCGCACCAACTGCTTGTCCACCTTGCCGAGCAGATACTTCTCGCGGTCGTGCAGCCGCATCTCGGTCGAGAAAATCTCCTCCTCCATCGATTCGTCGATGGAGTCGCGGCCGATGTTGCGCTCGTGGTTCATGGAGTAGTTCAAGGCGCTCTGTCCCACCTTCGCAAGGCGTCGTCGGACGGCCTCGAGCACGCCTCGGATTTGTTCTTTCTCGGAATTGCTCAGCATGATGTCCTCGCGGAAAGTGGTCCTACTACAAAGCTTCGGCAGGGCAGGCCGGCGAGTTTAGAGACAATTCTCGTCGGCAGTGGCGGAAGCCAGCATCTACGACGCCTTCTTCTCTTTGATGAGCTGCGGGCGCCCGCGCGACACGACCACGTCACGGGTAACGACGCATTCCGTGACCCCGGTAAGCGAAGGGATCTCGTACATGACGTCCAGCATGACTTCTTCCAGGATGGCGCGCAGACCACGCGCCCCGGACTTGCGGCGCACGGCTTCCTCGGCCACGCTGCGCAAAGCGTCCTCGGTGAAGCGCAGCTTGACGCCTTCCATCTCGAGCAGCCTCTCGTACTGCTTGGACAGGGCGTTCTTCGGCTTCCACAAGATCTCCGTCAAATCGTCGACATCGAGTTCGTCGGCGCCCACGATGATGGGTAGGCGCCCCATGAACTCCGGGATCATGCCGAACTTGATCAGATCCTCGGTGCGGGCCATGGCGCGCAGCTCGTTCTTGGATTCCTCGCCCTTGCTGATGGCGGCGCCGAAGCCCAGCCCACTCTTGCCCACACGACGGCGGACGATCTCCTCGAGGCCGTTGAACGAACCCGTGCACACGAACAGGATGTTGGTGGTATCGACCTGGATCAGCTCTTGCTGCGGCCGGTTGCGCGCGCCATCCGGGGTGATGGTCGCGTGCTTGCCCTCGAGGATCTTGAGCAGGGCCTGCTGCACCCCCTCGCCAGACACGTCGCGCGTCACCGAGGGCCCGCCTCCCTTGCGCGAGATCTTGTCGATCTCGTCGATACACACGATGCCGCGTGACGCCTTGTCGGCGTCGTTGCCGGCGTTGCGATAGAGCGACTTGATGACGCTGTCGACGTCCTCGCCGACGTAGCCCGCCTCCGTCAACGTGGTGGCGTCGGCCATGGCGAAGGGCACGTCGAGCTTGCGCGCCAGGGTCTGCACGAGCAGGGTCTTGCCGCAGCCGGTGGGTCCGATGAGCAGGATGTTGCCCTTCTGGATCTCGACGTCGGCCGCCTTGCCGCGCTGGCCGATGCGCTTGTAGTGGTTGTACACGGTGACCGAAAGCGCCTTCTTCGCCCGATCTTGACCGATCACGTACTTGTCGATCTCGTCGTAGATCTCGCGCGGTCGCGGGTAGCGTGGACGCTCGGCCGCCTCTTCCTTGGCGATGATGTCGTTGCACAGGGCCACGCACTCGTCGCAGATGAACACGCGCGGCCCCGAGATCAGTTTCCGCACCTCGCGCCGGCGCTTCTGGCAGAAGGAGCAGTGGAAGTCGTCCATATCCTAGATCGAGTATTGCACCGGGAGACTCGGGCTGCCAAGGGGAAGGCATCGATTCTGTGATCCCTGCCGAATCGTGCTTGCGCAGGCCCGCCATTCGTGCTCCGCTTGCAATCTCGGCAGCCGTGAAGTGTGGCGCAACCGCTGGGGAGGCCTGGCGCCTGGGTGTATGATCAGAGGGACTATGATGTCGCCGCGAATCGGGGTTTCGATGGGCTGTCCGGCAGGTGTCGGGCCGGAGGTGATTGCCCGCGCCCTCGCCGCGCGGCCTACGCTCGACGTTACGGTGTTCGGCGACGAAGGAGTGCTGACGCGAGCTAGCGCGCGCACCGGGGCCAGCCTGTCCGACCATGTGAAGGTGGTCCCCGTCACCCGGCTCGCCGAGGACGAGGCCCAGCCGGGCGAGCCGAGCGAGATCACCGGGCGCGCGCAGCTCGACTATCTGGCCGCCGCCGCGGACGCCGTGCTCGCAGGCAAGGTGCAGGCCCTGGTCACGGCCCCGATCTCGCGCGAGTGGGCGGCCCGCGCCGGCCGGCCCTTCGCCAGCCACATGGAGTTTCTGGCCAGCCGGGCCGGGGCCAAGGAATACGCCACCATGCAACTCGGCGGCGGCTTGCGTGTCACGCTGGTGACAGGGCGAGTCCCCTTTCGCCAGGTGCCCGCGCTGCTCTCCACCACGAGTATCGCGCGAACCACGGTGCTCACCGCCCAAGCCCTGTCCACCTACTTCGGCATTCGGCTGCCGCGGGTCGCGGTCGCGGGGCTCAACCCACTCGCCGGCGAGGGGGGGCGACTGGGCGACGACGAGACGCACCTGGTGCTGCCCGCGGTGAACCTCGCGCAGCGTCTGCTGTCGTCATCGGGCCTGGCGGGACGCGTAAGCGGCCCACACGAGCCCGACACCGTCTTCCGCGAGATGCTGCTCGGCGACCACGACGCCGTGGTGGCGCTCTACCACGACCAGGGGCAGATCCCCATCAAGTTCCTCGCCTTCGAGGAGGCCGTCAGCTTGACGCTCGGCCTGCCCTTCGTGCGCACCTCGCCCGATCACGGCACCGCCTACGACATCGCGGGCACTGGCCGCGCCAAGCACAAGGCCTTTCTGACCGCCCTCGACCTGGCCTGCGCTGTGGCCGAGAAGAGCCTTGCCGTGCCGGACACCGCCGAGTAAATCTCTTCGCATGTGCGGAATCGTCGGCTACGCGGGTGGGCGCGACGCGACCGAAGTCCTCATGAGCGCCCTGCGCCGCCTCGAGTACCGCGGCTACGATTCGGCCGGGATCGCGGTGATTGCCGCCGGCCAGACGCAAGTCGTGCGCTGCCGGGGCAAGCTGGTCGCCCTGCAAAAGCTCCTGGCCGAGCAGCCCCTGGGCGGCACGGTGGGGGTCGGACACACCCGCTGGGCCACGCACGGCCGTCCCT
Organism: Deltaproteobacteria bacterium; assembly: GCA_016935975.1. Lineage (GTDB taxonomy): Bacteria > Myxococcota_A > Polyangia > Fen-1088 > Fen-1088 > Fen-1118. The sequence goes on along the minus strand of JAFGPX010000279.1, from coordinate 22,932 downwards.
CGGACGAGAACGCGCACCCCCACAAGGTCGGCTCGGTTTCCGTCGTGCACAACGGCATCATCGAGAACCACGCGGCCTTGCGCGACCGCTTGCGGGCCTCGGGCCGTACCTTCTCCTCGCAGACCGACACCGAGGTCATCGCCCATCTGGTCGACGAGGCCGTGGCCGCCGGCGCGCCGGACCTGGCCGCCGCGGTCCGTTGCGCGCTCAAGCAGCTCGAGGGCGCCTACGCCATCGCGGTGCTCTCGGATCGGCATCCCGACGAGATCGTCGCCGCCAAGAACGCCTCGCCCCTGGTCGTCGGCTTGGGCCAAGGCGAATGCTTCCTCGCCTCCGATGCGCCCGCGATCCTCGAATACACGCGCGAGATGATCTTCCTCGAAGAAGGAGACGTGGTTGCGCTCGGGCGCAACTCGGTCGAGTTCACCGATGTCGACGGCAATCCGCGGGTGCGCAAGCCCCGGACCATCACCTGGACGGCGGCGCAGGCCGAAAAAGCCGGCTACCCCCACTTCATGCTCAAGGAGATTTACGAGCAGCCGCAGGCGGTGAGCGACACCCTGCGCAGCCGCCTGCTTCTCGACGGTGGCGACGTGACCCTCGACGGGCAGACGCTCGGCGAGACGCCCACGCGCGTGGTCGTCTTGGCTTGCGGCACGTCCTACCACGCCGGCCTGGTCGGCAAGTTCCTGGTCGAGAACTTGGCCCGCATCCCCTGCGAGGTGGATCTGGCGAGCGAGTTTCGCTACCGCGAGCCGGTGGTGGGAGCCAAGGATCTGGTGGTTGCGATTTCCCAGAGCGGCGAAACCCTCGATACGCTGTGCGCGCTCAAGGAAGCGAAAGCGCGCGGGGCCCGAGCCCTGGCCATCTGCAACGTGGTCGATTCCGCCATCGCGCGCGCGTCGGATCTCGTGCTCTACACGCATGCCGGCCCCGAGATCGGCGTGGCCTCGACCAAGTGCTTCACCGCCCAGCTCGCCGCCCTGACCCTGCTCGCGATTCATCTCGGCCGGCGCAACCGTGCCCTGTCCGACGCGGCGGCGACGGCGCTCGTCGGCGAGCTTCTGCACATCCCGCACAAGATGAGCGACACCCTGCGCGCCTCGGGCCCGGTGCGCGAGCTGGCGCGCAAATACATGCACGCGCGGGATTTCCTGTTTCTCGGCCGCGGCCCGAACTACCCCATCGCGCTCGAGGGCGCGCTCAAGCTCAAGGAGATCTCGTACATCCACGCCGAGGGCTACCCGGCTGGCGAGATGAAGCACGGCCCCATCGCGCTCATCGACGACGGACTACCCGTGGTGGTCATCGCCACGCGGGGCAAGGGCCACGACAAGGTGTTGTCGAACCTGGCCGAGGTGCGCGCCCGCGAGGGCCACGTCATCGCCGTGGCCACGCGGGGCGACGAGGCCATCAAGGCGCAGTGCCAGGACGTGCTCTGGGTCGAGGACGCGCCGGCCCTCCTGCAACCGCTGCTCACCGTGCTGCCCCTGCAGCTCCTCGCCTACAACATGGCCGTGGCCCGCGGCACCGACGTCGATCAGCCGAGGAACCTCGCCAAGAGCGTGACCGTCGAATAGAGCGCCGACGGAAACGGAGTTCACCACAGAGGACACAGAGGACACGGAGGCCGGAAGAGAAGGGGATGGGGATGGGACCGGATCCCGGTTCCGAAAACCATTCTTCAGCTCCGACCTCTGTGTCCTCCGTGTCCTCTGTGGTGAGAAACTCAAGACGAGCGACGTTGCGACGCGTTGTCGAGATAGATTCGTTATCTTCGTGCAACCGTCATCGAGGTGTGCTATCAACTTTGGCGTTTGGACGTCATCTTTGTGGCATGCAACCCGAAGCTGACGTCAAATTGACGAGGAAGACGACAAGATGAAGAAGAAGAAGCCGGCGAAGAATCAAACTTCACGAAAAGATGCCAACAATGGTCCCAAGGCATCTCGCCCGTCGGCCGCCGGCAAGGTGCCCTCGGGCGGGGAGAAGGTGGTGCAGTGCCTGGAGCAAGAAGGGGTCGAGGTCGTCTTCGGGCTGCCCGGCGGCGCCGCCATCCCCCTGTTCGACGCCCTCTACGAGTCGCGCATCAAGTTGGTCCTCACCCGCCACGAGCAAGGCGCCATGCACATGGCGGACGGCTATGCCCGCGCCACCGGCAATCCCGGCGTCGTGGCCGTGACCTCGGGGCCGGGAGCCACCAACACGGTGACCGGCCTGCTCACCGCCCTTTCCGATTCGGTGCCGGTCGTCTTGCTGTGCGGCCAGGTCATCCGACCCATGCTCGGCAAGGACGGTTTCCAGGAAGCCGACGTCACCGGCATCACCTACGCGGCCGTCAAGCACAGCTTCCTCGTCAAGGATGTGAACGACATCCCCCGCATCATGAAGGAGGCTTTCTACATCGCCACCACGGGCCGGCCCGGGCCCGTGCTCGTGGACTTGCCCAAGGACGTGCAGGCCGCTCCCTGCCCGGCGCCGTTCGTCGAGCGCGTCGAACTGACCGGCTACCACGTGCCCGACCACGCCGATCCCGCCGCTCTCGCACAAGCTGTGGCCTACCTGGCCAAGTCGCAACGGCCCGTGCTGCTCGTGGGCCACGGCGCCGTGCTGTCCGAAGCCGGCGAGCCGATTCTCGAATTCGCCGAGAAGCTCCGCGCCCCGGTGGTCAACACCCTTCTCGGCAAGGGCGCGGTGCCAGAGGATCACGAGCTGCACTTGGGCATGCTCGGCATGCACGGCACGGCCTACGCCAACAAGGCGGTGGACGCCTGCGACCTCATCATGTCCATCGGCTCGCGCTGGGACGATCGCATCACCGGCAAGCTGTCGGCCTTCTGCCCGGACGCCATCAAGATCCACGTCGACATCGACGTGGCCGAGTTCGGCAAGGTCATCAAGCCGGACGTGTGTCTGGCAGGCGACGCCCGGCTGGTCGTCGAAGATCTGCTGCCGCTCGTCGGCCCCTGCGACAGCCAGGCCTGGCTCAAGCAGATCGCCGCCTGGCGCGAGCAGTTCCCCTTGCACTACCCCAAGAAGGGCGGGCTGCGGCCGCAGTACATCCTCGACCGCCTCGACAAGCTAGGCGGTCGCGACGCCGTCGTCGTCACCGACGTCGGCCAGCATCAGATGTGGGCCGCGCAGTTCCTGCGCACGACCAAGCCCCAACACTGGCTGTCCTCGGGCGGCGCCGGCACCATGGGCTTCGGCTTTCCGGCCGCCATAGGCGCCAAGCTGGGCTGTCCCGACAAGACGGTTTGGGCGGTGGTCGGCGACGGCGGCTTCCAGATGACCTTGTCCGAGCTGGCGACCGCCGCGGTCAACAAGCTGGCGGTCAAGGTGCTCATCATCAACAACCACTTCCTCGGCATGGTGAGGCAGTGGCAGGAGCTGTTCTACGACAACCGCCTGTCGGGCACCGATCTCGAGGGCAATCCCGACTTCGTCAAGTTGGCCGAGGCCTACGGCATCCGGGGCTTTCACCTGCGCCGGGCCGCGGACGTCGACCGGGTGCTGCGGGCGGCGATGGAGTACAACGATGGCCCCTGCGTGATCGACGCGGAGGTGGTCAAGGAGGGCAACGTCTTCCCCATGATCCCGGCCGGCGCTCCTCTGTCCGACATCATCATCGAGCCGCCCCGTACCGTGCTCGAGAAGCCCGCGGGATCCACGTGATGATCGAACCATCCTCAACCGAAGGTAGAACATGACGACTTTTGCAGCGACGACTGCCCCCGCCCCGATAGCCAGCCTGCCCCTTCACACCATCTCCGTGCTGGTGCGCAACCAACCCGGCGTGCTCGTGCGCGTGGCCCTGGTCTTCGCCCGTCGGGGATACAACATCGAAAGCCTGGTGGTCAGCGCCGACCCGGTGTCGAGCGTTTTCTCGCGCATGACCATCACCTGCAGCGGCGATCCGGACACGCTCGAACAGATCATCAAACAGGTCGCCAAGCTGGTGGACGTGGTGCGCGCCATCGACCACACCGGGCAAGCCGTGGTGGAAACCGAAATCGCCTTGATCAAGATCAAGGCCGGCTTGCGCGAACGCACGGAGATCCTACAGGTCGCCGAGCATTTCCAGGCCAAGGTCGTGGACTGCACCGCGCAATCGCTCATCCTGCGCGTGACCGGCGCCAGCGACAAGCTCGACAGCCTCATCTCGCTGCTGCGGCCGTTCGGCGTGATCGAGCTGGTCCGCTCGGGCAAGGTCCTGATGACCCGCGGCCCCGAGATAACCTAGCTACGGCTTGTCGAGGAATTCGGGCCGCCCGCAGGGCCGGCCCGCGGGGCGCGGCTAGCGAGACGCGTGAGCGAGGGCGGTAGCGTGTTCGTGTGCGTGGCGCGAAGAACCCGGGCCGCGGGCCGCACACGTGTGCAAGCGGGAAGATGGGTGACGTTTTAGACCGGGCACATAGGTGACACTTTTTCTGAGAACAGACCGCGAGTTGAACGCGCCCAACCGCGAGAGAATCCCCACAAGTTCTCGCTCTCGTTCCTAACGCTCCGTCTTCACCGTGCCCTGGCGGGACTGGCTGATCGAAGTCAGCAGGATGCCCTCGGGATCCAAGTCGCGCAGGCGCGGCAGGGTGATGGGCTGCCAGGCCACGGCCGGGTCGAAGAGGAAGTTGATCTTGTACTTCTTCTCCGGGGGAATGCGATTGCGCCGCAGGATCCAGCTCAGGAACTCCTTGATGCCCGACGAATTGAGGAAGCCGAGCGCCGTGACGTCCACCTTGACCTCCGCCAGGCCCTCTCCCAGCGCCATGTTGTGGACAATCTCGAGGAACCCCGCCATGAAATCGCGGGGGCTCAATTGATCGATTTCACCCGCCACGAAGACGGTGTCCCCGTCGACGCGTAGACTCACCTTGCCGCCCGCGGCCCGAACCGTTGAGATCTGCATCGTGCACCTGCTCGTAACTGCCGGTTTCCCTGGCAAGAAGCCCGTCAGGATCCTTGCAGTCTAGTACTTCGGCGGAATCGAGTTGGGCTGTAGCATACCTCGGGGTGCTCGGGAGGCCGGCGAAGAACCACGACAATCTTGTCGCGGTTGCACTGCGTTTTTCGCGGGGAACTCGAAGAGTTCCGCGGGCTTTGCCACCGGCACGCTAGTTGCTGCGGAGAGATACCCGCCATGAAGAAACAAGACTTCGTGTTGTTGGCATTGGTGCTCGGAGCGTGGGGTGGTTGTAGTGGTGGAGGATCGGAGACCTCCGGAAAGAGCCCGGAAGGGTCCGGAAGAATGGACGCTGCGGGTTTCCCCGTGGGCGCCTGGGGCTCCGGCGGCTCCATGAACGTGACCGCCGGCTCGGGCGGCGCAGCCGGGAGCTCGGGCACAACCACGCAGCCGCCCGAGATAGAGGTGAAGGTCCAATTCCTCGCCCCGCGCGCCGGCGCCCGCTACGTCTACGTGGCCAACCCCAGCCGCAACACCGTGTCCATCATCGATTCCGTCGACTTGGGCATCGTCGAGCGCGCCCCGGGCGACTCGCCGACCTACATGGCGACGATCCCGGGCCGGGACGTCGCCCTGGTCATCAACGTGGGCTCGCACACGCTGCGGGTACTGAGCGCAGACCAGCTGGCCGGCGACCCCATACCCATCGTCAGCAAGGCGAACGCCATCGCCATCGCGCCCGACGGCCGGCACGCGGTGGTCTGGTACGATGCCGCGCAGTCGGGCGTCACCACGACGCAGGCCTCGACCTCCACCACGGGGAGCACCCAGGAGGTTTCGGTGATCACCCTGACCCCAGCGACCGCGGCCAGCGCCGCCACGGGCAGCGCCATTTCCATGAGCGTCGGCTACAACCCGAGCGCGGTGGTCTTCTCCAGCGACGGCGCCGCCGCCTTCGTGGTCACCGACGACGGTATCTCCGAGCTGCGCTTCGCCAACCTCACGGCCCCGGGCATCGCACCCTTCACGCGCATCGACAAGAGCACGACCAGCCTGGCCCGCCCGGACGCCGGCATCGCCCTTCTCCCGGACGCGCAGCCCGTGCTGCCCGACGCCGCTCCCGGCGCAGAATCCGCTCCCGACGCTCCGCCCGCCACGGGCCCGGGCGACGAGCTGGACGCTGGCGCGGTCCAAGACGGCGGCGGCTCGCCCTGGGACGGCGGCGCCCCGCTCGACGGCGGCGCGTCGCCTGACGGCCAGAGCGCGGGGCCCGACCTCGCGACGCCCGATCGGGATCTGCCTCCGCCCGCCGACGCGACCGCGCCACCGCCCGGCAGCATCGTGGTGACCGGCAAGCCGGTCGACGTCTCGGTGACCCCGGATGGCGCCTACGCGGTCGCGCGCCGCGAGGGCTCGGCGCAGCTCCTGCTGGTCGACTTGCGGACCCACGCCGTGACCCCGCTCAATCTCCCGAGCCAGATCACCGACCTCGACATCCTGCCCTCGGGAGCCGCCGCCTTCGCCGTGCTGCGCGGGCAGAGCAGTCGGCTCGTGCGCATCGATATCCCGGCCGGCTTTGGCGATGCCGCGCACCGGACGGACTGGACCTTCGCGAACGAGGATCTCGGCTCGGTGACCATGAGCGGCAGGGGCCGCTACGGCCTGCTCTACACGACCGCGGAGCCCACGAAGAGCGTCGTCGTCTTCGACCCGGTGAACGAAAGCTATCTGACCGTCGACCTCCACAAGCCGATTCGCGCTGTGGCGGTGGCCCCGGACGAGAACACCGCCTTGGTCCTGCACACCCCGCCAACCACCTCCGGCTCGGGTAGCAGCTCGGGCGCAGGCGGCACCTCGGGCGCAGGCTCTTCGTCGAGCGCCGTCGACAAGGCATACGGCTACACGCTGGTGCGCCTGGAGGACGGCTTCTCCAAGCTGCAGCTCACCGCGGCCGACCCCAATCCCTTTGCCATCACCCCCAGCTCCAGCCACGCCTTCGTGCTCCTGCGCGACGACAAGGCGGGGGTGCGCCTCGCCGAGCGCATCGACCTCGCGAGCTACATCGCCGACGATTTCCCGCTCGGCAGCCCGCCCAACTCGATCGCGGCCCTGGCCGAGGTCAACAAGGTCTTCGTGGGCCAAGTCTACTCCGAGGGCCGCATCAGTTTCATCGATTGGCGAAGCGGCGAGGTGCAAACCGTCACCGGCTTCGCTCTCAATGGGAGGATCCAACAATGACTCGCCTTTGCCTGGCCCTCTCGCTGCTCTTGCCTGCCCTCGCGGCCTGCGACGACAACGACGCCGAATTCTGGCAGCAGCCAAACGACCTCCTGCCGATGGTGGCGCTCGACGACCGGGTCGCGTTCGTCGAGCGGATCTCCCAGACCGTCTTCCTGCTCGACCCCGGCGATCCCACGCTCACCCCGCGCCTGGTGCCGGTGGGCAAGGCACCGGTCGCCGCGGTCAAGCGCAACGGCGCGAACCAGCTCTTGGTGCTGACCAAGGGCGACCGTGGTTCGCCGTCGGAGCCCGCGGTGCCGGCCGAGCTGCACGTCATCGACGCGGTGGCAGCGACCTCCGACAGCTATCCGCTGACCGGCCGCTTCGACGCCATGGCCCAGTCGGACGACGGCCGTCACCTGGTCCTTCACCACTCGCCGAGCGGGCAGTCGCAGGCGGACAGCGCGCTGTACAACCCCAACGAGATGACACTGGTCGATTTCGGCAACCCCGCGGCGCCCACCACGAAGGTGACGCCCAAGACCATCCGCAGCCTGGGCGGGGTGCCCAGCGCGGTGGCCTTCTCGCCGAGCTACGCGTTCGCCTCCGGCCCGCGCACCCTGGCCGTGGTGCTGTCGCAGAACTACGTCACCGTGCAAGACATCGATCACCCCGACCACACCGAGATCTCGGTGCCCCTCTGCCCGCAGGCCGCGAGCTGCAACCTGACCCCGGCGCAGGTGGTGTTCGACCCGAGAAACCTCAGCATCTACGTGCGTGTCAGCGGCGCGAAAGACATCTACCAGATCACGCTCACCGACCTCGTGAAGGATCTGCAGCCAGGGCAGCTCCCGCCGACGCCACCCAGCAACGACTTCTCCGCCTCCCTGTCCATGCTGGCGGTGGGCTCGACCCCGGCCGACATGGCGCTCTACCCCGTGCTGGTGGACGATGGCATACACGGCCCCCAGCCGGAGAGTCGCCTGGCGGTGGCCTCGTCCGAGGCGCGCCGCCTGGTCATCATCGATCCCTCGACCAGCCAGGCCGTTTCGGTCGCGACCCTCGTCCCCGTCGACCACATCGTCTCCTTCGTCACGAAGGTGGACGGCAAGGACAAGCAGCAGGCGTTGCTCGTCGACCGAACGCAGGGCAGCACCAGCGTCCTGTTCGCGGACCTGGAACAGGTGGCGACCACGGGCGGGTTGGCCCTGTCCGACTATCCCTTGGGCGCCGCGGCCAAGGAGGTGCACCCCCTGTTCGACGTCCTCGGTAGCGTGGCGGGCGTGGTGCTGGTGGCCGGCAACTACTCGGGCAGCGCTGCGGTCACGGTGGTGGATTTGGCGACCCGGTCGTTCTCGACGTTCGGGGCCAGCAGCCCGCTCGCCCTGCCCACCTTCGAGACACGCATCCCGAGCCGGCTGTGGAGCGTGGACCAGGGCACGGGGCTCTGCTACCTCAATCTGTCCGAGCGTCTCGATCCCACAACCGGCCTCCTCGACGAGCCCCGCCTGGCCACGGGCGAGATCTGGCTCGACCAGAACATCGTCAGCATCACCCCCCTCAAAACGGCCGGCAGCCAACCGGTCGCGGCGGGCACGATCCCCCCACGCTATCTGGTGGTGGGCCACAACGACCCGGGCGCCATCGGCAACTTGACCATCCTCGATGCAGACCATCCCGACCGGGCCAACGCGCGCGCCGCGTATGGCTTCCTTCTGACGAACTACCTCGAGCGGAAACAGCCATGAGCAAACCCAAGCGAATGCCGATGTGGAAATCCCTGGTGGCGACGACCTTCTTGGCGGCGGCCGCGCTCACGGCGCCCGGACGAACCCTGGCCGAGCCTGCCGACGCGAGCGACGCCGACGCCCCGGAGCCCGAGTCGGCGCCGGTCGCAGCCCCGCCCGCCGAGGCCGGGGCTGCCGCCGCTCCGATCCTGCGCCTGGCCCCGGTGTTGGCCCCGCCCCCGGGACCGGCCCGTGCCGGCGCCCCGGCCTCTCCCTTTGGCCCACCCGCCCCGCCGCAAAGACCGGTGCTGGCCGAACGGCGCAAGCCCCAGCTCGTCGAGCCCGAGGGGCCGGTGACCTCGTGGGAGCCCCTGCGCTTCGCCGTTGCGCTGGAGTTGCGGCGCACCTGGCTTCTCGACGATGCCGCCCAGCGCCTGGTGAGCGGCCGCGAGATCTCGGGCCAGGGAGCCTCGCTGCAGGTCGACATCCTCCGTCCCACCGACCGCCTCGCTCTGCGCCTCGACGTGGGCTGGCGAACCCATTCGGCCAGCTCCTACCAGTACGGCAACGGCCTCACGAGCCACGGCACGCTCGCGGAGAAGCTCGTGACCCATGCATTTGCCGTCGGCGCGTCGCTGCGGTTCCACGTCTCCCGGTGGCTGGCCCCCTACGCCCGGCTGTCGGGCGGCATGGGCTGGGACAGGCTGAGCGTGGGGGCGCTGGGCGGCCGCGAGTACTTCGGGGAGGGCTCGGCCGGCGCCGGGGTCTTCTTGCGCAGCCCGAGCCTCCGCTTCTGGCACGGCGCCTACGCGCCATGGCTCGGCCTGGTGGGCAGCATCGAGGGTGGCTACGCCGTGGGTACGGGCAGCGACTTTGCGCTGCGCGCTTCGCCGCCGTCGTCGTCCGACACCGAACCCATCCCAGGCAATTCCGTGTCCATCGGCCGCGTCGAGCGCAGCGCACCCTACGCGCGTGCCACGGTGGGCCTGGCGTTTTGACGCTCGATTCGCCCGCGCTGCTTCTGGTACGCTACCAAGCTGGCTAGGGCTACCCGCCCCGATCCATCCGGCGGTACGGCCCGGATGCAATGAAGAAGATCGTCGTCAAAGGCGCGCGCCAGCACAACCTCAAGAACATCGACGTGGAGATCCCGCGCGACAAGCTGGTGGTCATCACCGGGCTGTCGGGTTCGGGCAAGTCGTCGCTGGCCTTCGACACGATCTACGCCGAAGGCCAGCGCCGCTACGTCGAGTCGCTGTCGGCCTACGCCCGCCAGTTCCTCGAGCAACGGGGCAAGCCCGACGTGGATTCCATCGAGGGACTGTCGCCGGCCATCGCCATCGAGCAGAAGTCGGGCAGCCGCAACCCGCGCTCCAGCGTCGGCACCATCACCGAGATCTACGACTATTTGCGCCTCTTGTGGGCGCGCGCCGGCGAGGTCTTTTGCTGGAAGTGCGGGCAGCGCATCTTCTCGCAGACCATCCCGCAGATGGTCGACCGCGTGCTGGGGTTTGCCGAGGGCACCCGCTTCTCGGTGCTGGCGCCGGTGGTGCGCGACAGGAAGGGCGACCACGCCGCCGAGCTTGCCCGCTTGCGCCAGGAGGGCTTCGTGCGCGCCAACATCGACGGCTCGCTGTGCGAGCTCGCGGACGCGCCCAAGCTCGACAAGGCGGCCAAGCACACCATCGAGGTCTTCGTCGATCGCTTGGTGCGCAAAGCGGGGATCGAACATCGCCTGGCCGAGTCGCTCGAGCTGGCCGCCAAGCTCGGAGCCGGCCTCGTCAAGATCTCGCCCCTCGAAGGCGACGATCTGCTCTTCTCGCAGAGGTTCGCCTGCCCCGACTGCGGCGTCGGCCTGCCCGAGCTCGGCCCCGGGCTGTTTTCCTTCAACAACCCGGCCGGGGCTTGCCCGGTCTGCGACGGCATCGGCGCCACCATGCACTTCGACCCCGACCTGGTGGTCGGCGACCCCGAGCTCAGCCTGCGCGAGGGCGCCATCGAGCCGTGGGAGCGGCGCAACAGCGCCTTCTTCCAGCAGGTCCTAGACGCCGTGGCGGCCGCCTTCGGCGTCGATCTCTACCAACCCTGGCACAAGCTGCCGCCCGAGCAGCGCCTGCTGATCCTCGAGGGCTCGGCCGGCAAGGAGATCACCTTCACTTTCGAGAAGAACGGGCGTAAGCATGTCTTCAAGAAGGAATTCGAAGGCGTGCTGGCCAACCTGCAGCGCCGTTTCGACGAGTACCAGCGCCGCCGGCGCGAGCAGGGCCGCAACACGGACGAGGACTTCGAGGCCGTGTACGACGAGTTCCATCGCTACATGTCGCATGTGCCCTGTCCGGAGTGCGGCGGCGCGCGCTTGCGCAAGGAGGCGCTCCACGTGCGCGTGGGCGGCAAGAGCATCGTCGAAGTCACCGCGCTCACCGTCGGGCAAGTCCACGAGTTCCTCCGCGCCCTACCGCTCCGCCGGCGCGACTGGCAAGTCTGCCACCGCATTCTCCGCGAGGTGATGGCGCGTCTCTCGTTCCTCATCAGCGTCGGCGTCGACTACCTGTCGCTCGACCGCTCGGCCGCCACCCTGTCGGGCGGCGAGGGCCAGCGCATCCGCTTGGCCACGCAAATCGGCAGCGGCCTGCAAGGCGTGCTGTACATCCTCGACGAACCGTCGATCGGTCTGCACCAGCGCGACAACGCGCGGCTTCTCGACACCCTGGTCAAGCTGCGCGATTTGGGCAACACCGTGCTGGTGGTCGAGCACGACGAGGACACCATCCGCGCCGCCGATCACGTCATCGACATGGGGCCGCGCGCCGGCGAGTTGGGAGGCCAGGTGGTCGCCGCCGGCACGCCCGCGCAGATCGAAAAGCACCCGCAGTCGCTGACCGGCGCGTACCTGTCGGGCGAAAAAGCCATCGCGCTCCCCAAGCGCCGCCGGCCGGCCAACCAGCGCAGCCTCGTCCTGCGTGGCGCGCGCACGCACAACCTGCACAACCTGAACCTGTCCTTCCCCCTCGGCGTGCTCACCTGCGTGACCGGGGTTTCCGGCTCCGGCAAGTCCAGCCTGGTCGTCGACACGCTTCTGCCCATTCTCAAGCACCGCCTGCACGGCGCACGCCCGCCGAGCGCGGGTTTCGACAGCCTCGAGGGCCTGGCCTACGTGGACAAGGTCATCGACATCGATCAGGCGCCCATCGGCCGCACCCCGCGCAGCAACCCGGCGACTTTCACGGGCGTCTTCACCCACATCCGCGACCTCTTCGCCAGCCTGCCCGAATCCAAGACGCGCGGCTACAAGGCCGGCCGCTACTCCTTCAACGTCAAGGGCGGCCGCTGCGAGGCCTGCCAGGGCGACGGCCTCCTACGCATCCAGATGCACTTCCTGCCGGACGTGTACGTCGAGTGCGAGGAATGCGGCGGCCGGCGTTACAACCGCGACACGCTGGAGGTGAAGTACCGCCAAGCCAGCATCGCCGACGTGCTCGACATGACGGTCAGCCAGGCCTGTGGCTTTCTGCAGAACATCCCAAAACTGCGGCAGAAACTGGAGACGCTGCGCGAGGTCGGGCTGGGCTACCTCCGACTGGGCCAGGCGGCGACCACGCTTTCGGGCGGCGAAGCGCAGCGGATCAAGCTGTCCAAGGAGCTCGGCAAGCGCGCCACCGGCCGCACCGTGTACATCTTGGACGAGCCCACCACCGGCCTGCACTTCGCCGACATCGATCAGCTCTTGCACGTGCTCGGCCGCCTCGTCGATGCCGGCAACACCGTCATCGTCATCGAGCACAATCTCGACGTGATCAAGACGGCGGACCACGTCATCGATCTCGGGCCCGAGGGCGGTCCCGGCGGCGGCCAGGTCGTCGCGCAAGGCACCCCCGAGGACGTGGCCAAGGTCGCCGCCAGCTACACGGGCCGTTTCCTGCGCAAGGTGCTGTAGTACGCTATCCCCTGCTATTCTGGCCGCGCCGGTCCTTGGCCCATGTCCGCAAACAAAGGTAGCGAAAATCCTCCAACGCAGCCGCGTTCATGGTGGCGGCTCTACGCCGGGACGTTTCTTGCGACCTTCTTCCCGGTGCTCCTCCTCGGTGGCAACACGCCTCCCTACAACGACGGCAAACAGATCTTCGCCCACGCGGAGAATCTCGTCTACCACGGCAAGCTGGGCATCGACCTGGCGCCCGGCATAGTCTTCTACAGCCCGCGGCCGATTCTCGTGTCGCTCGTCCACGTTCCCGACGTGGCCTTGCGCCGCGCCCTTGGCCATTTCTTTCCGCAGGCCGACCAGCTCACGCGCATCGTCACCTCGCACCTCGTGCCGGCGGCGTTGCTTTCGCTTACCTGCGTGCTCTTCCTGCGATTCCTGCTGCACCTCTCGGTTGCGGCGGGCATCGCCAGCGTGGCCAGCGTGGCGCTGGCCTTCTGCACGATGCTCTTCGTTTTCGGCCGCGTCGTGTGGTCCGACATCGTGCAGGCCTTTGCCTTCTGGGGCTTCTTCTCCGAAACGCTGTTGTTCGTGCGCGATCCCAAGCGCAAGAAAGCGCTGCTCCTCGGCGTCTGGGCGGGGATCCTGGTCAACTCGAAGTACTTGTACGTTCTCACCCTGCTGGGTGGGCTGTGTTTCGTCGGAACCCTGACGCTCCGCCGGCTTGGCTGGCGTCCGACCGTGCGGCTTTTCGGCTGGGCCGCGCTCGCCGCCTTACCGTTCGCGCTGCCCGTGCTCTGGTTCAACTACGTCCGCAACGGAACCTTGTTCCACACGGGCTACGACGTCGAGCCGTTTCAGGAATCCCTGGTCTGGGGCTTCTACGCCTTGTTCTTCTCCACCGGGAAAGGCCTCTTCCTCTACAACCCGCCTCTCGTCCTCGGGTTTTGGCCGAGCCGCAAGCTGCCCCGGTACTGGTGGTGGGCGGTCGCGGCCATGGCTGGCCCGGTGGTCCTGCTCTACAGCAAGTACTCCAATTGGGGAGGCGACTGGTCCTGGGGACCGCGCTACATCATCTTTTTGGTTCCCATCTTGATGGTGCCAGCGGCGCTCCTCCTCGAGCAGCTCTGGGACAGGCGCAAGCATTTGGCTCTGGCCTGCGTGACGGGCGTGGCGGTAGTGGGCCTGTTCGTCCAGCTCGTCGGCGCGGGCCTCTACTGGGATCATTTCATCCGACTGTCGCAGGCCGCTCGCGCGCAGTGGTTGGGGATCCCCAACCGGGCCGGCGCGTACACGCCACCGCGTGGCGACCATTGCGATCCGTGCTTCGAGGATCTCCACGCGCACAGCTACCTGCCGGCGTTTCAGCCGATCGAAGGCCACTACTGGCTCCTCAAGCACGCCCTTCGGGGCGACACCTGGGAAACCGCCGCGAACGACGCTCCCTGGCGCCGCTACACGTCGCTGCCGCTCGATGCGACCAAGCGCTGGTACCCATGGCCGCCCATCGACTGGTGGTACCTCGGCTTTGCACCCAAGTTCGCCAACGCTGGCCGGCTGCTGTTCGCCTTGCTGCTTCTCGGCAGCGCCGGCGGCGTCACGTTGTGGGTGCAGGCGCTTCGCCGTTTGCGCCGCCCCCCTGCGGCGCCGTCGCCGACGCGGCAGGCGACCGACGCCCCAGGCCCCAGCGCCCCCGGAGCCCCCGCAGCCACATAGCGCCTCCGGCCAGCAAACCGGCCACGAACACGACCAGCAGCACGTCGCCGGCAGACTTGTACCGTCCGACGAAGCCGAGTTTCCACCAATCCCACGCCGGGTTCTCGTACCAGCGCTTGACGATGTCGAAATCGAGCGATGTGTAGCGCCGCAGCGGCATGTCCTGCGCGGCGACGGCCCACGGATGCGAGCGCAGGTGGTGGCGCAAGTACCAGCCGTGGGCCTCGATGGGTTGGAACGCGGGCGTGTACGTGCGTGCGTAGAGATCTTCGAAGCACGGATCGCATTGTCCGCGCAGCTCTGGCACGAAAGCGCCCCGGCGATTGGGCGCCCCCAGCCATTGCGTCTGGACGTTCTTGCTGACGCGAATGAAATGGTCCCAGTATTGGCTGGCCCCCGCCACCTGAACCCACAGCCCGAGGCAGAACACCCCGGCCCAGGCCGCCAGAACGACGCTGCGCCGCCGCCGGATGGCGTCGTGCAGGGACGAGACTCCCAGGGCCAAGACGGGCGCAACCAAGAACAGTTGGTAGCGCGGCCCCCAACACCAGTCGCCCGCCCAATAGGCGAACTTGGCGTAGACACAAAGCACGGGACCGACTGTCAGGAGCAAGGCCCACAGATGGGCGGGCCGCGTCCGCCGCAATCGCGGCAGCGCCAGCACCGCCAGCACGAGCGGTGGGCTGTAAAGGAAGATGCTCTTGCCGAGCGCGAAGAACTGCGACCACAACCCCAGCCACAGCTCCTCGCGGAACACACTGACCACGAGCGTCTGCACGGGAGCATACCCGGTATCGACGACGCTGCCGCCCGACCGAGCCCGGTTGTACCAGATGGCGATGGCCAGGAAGGGAGCGCCGCCCGCGCAAGTCCACAGCCCGGCTACGAGATAGGCGCGCACCTGTCGCGATCGCAGGACGCGATAGGCGAGCAAGAGCAACGCGCCGGGAAGCGCGGCGGCGAAGACGTACTTCGCGTTGACGAGAACGCCGGCCCATGCGCCGAGCCAGAGAGCGGTGCCACGGCGAGGCTCGGCGTAGAGCCTGAGCAACGAGGAGAAGAAGCCGATGAAGCCTGCGGCCTGCAGGGCCTCCGACCAAGCCGTGCGGGTGTAGATGGGCAACAACGTGGCGAAGACGAGCACGAGCGTTCCCAGGCTGGCCGCGCCGGCGGACACTCCGAGAAAGAGCAGCAGGCGGAAGAAGACCAGGCACCCGATCGCCCCCACGATTTGCGACCCGATATGGCTAGTCAGCGGCTTGACCAGCTTGTCGACCTCGGGATTGCCGGCGGCAATCGCTTTGCGCAGTGCAACCCCGGGCAAGTGGATCGCGGAAGGAAGAAACGGCTGCTGGGCGTAGCCGACCCCTCCGCCGGCCGGGATCTGGACGGTGCCCCGGTAGATGAGGGACTCCGCGACGTCGTAGATCTGCCTGGAGTCGATATAGGGAGGGGTTCGGCTTTCCCCGATGAGGTAGGCGAACAAGATCGTGAGAAACACCCCCGCGGAAAGCCAGCGGGACGACCGCGGCCGACCGCTTCGGGAAGAGAGGGCGTCCTGCGCCCCGCTCACCGCCCTGCCCTCCCGGCCGGCGCGCCGGCCTCCTCGATCCCGTTGCCATTCGAACCGAGCACCGCACGCACGCCCCTGCGGCTGCATGGATCGAAAGGCGTCTCGCATCGAATCTGCTTCCGAGGTGGCATGGCGGTTTCCAAGTGCGAGTGCGACGAATCTGCCACAGGACGGGTGGAGCCGATAGGGTGGCGAGCGCGAGGCGAAGCGGACGCGGCACCAAAGCCCGCTTCTCTGCCCAGGTGCGGACTGCCGACGAAGCGGCGCGGGCGGACTGGACCGGCTCCGCGCAAGCGCGGCGGGCAAGGTCTGCTCTCTACACCGACGTCGGACTCCGGAGCCGCGCGGAGGGGATCGGCCTCAAAGACGCGGGCCGACGGCTGCTTTGTCCGGATCTCGCAAGCATCTTCGCCAACCTCCGCATGGGCTTGCCGTCCGGCCGAGCCCGCCCGCCGAGCCGCGGCAACCTGCGTTGATCTCGCACCTTTTCGCCCGACCAGCCCGAAACCGCGGTATTCCCCCGCTTTTTTTGCTTACCCCCATGGCGATTTCCTGTAGAGTGCGCCGGCAGTCGTTCGCAGGGCAGCACCTGACTTCGAAACGGTGATCGTCTGGGCAAACGGCAGCGTATAGCGTCCACTAACCGAGAGGAGCGAAGATGGCCAAAGGTCCCCTGTCCAAATCAGCCCTGATCCAAAACATCGCTGACAAGTCCGCCGGCAAGCTCACGCGCAAGGATGTCAAAGGCGTGCTCGAAGCCGTCGCCGCCATCGGCTATGCCGAGCTGAAGAAGAGCGGCCTGTTCGTCGTCCCCGGCCTGGTCCGCATGGTCGTCGTCAAGAAGCCCGCCACCAAGGAGCGAAAAGGCATCAATCCCTTCACCGGTCAAGAGACTGTGTTCAAGGCCAAGCCGGCGCGCAAGGTCGTCAAGGCCCGCGCCGTCAAGGCTGCCAAAGACGCCGTTGCCTAGCTAAGGCCGCAGGCGCGCTTGCCATCGCGCCTCCGCCAAGAAATGGGAGCCCTTCCCGGGTTCCCGTTTTTTTTGTCCGGGCAAGCACGATGCCGCCGGAACGGGTAGAGTTGGCGGGATGCCCGAGCCCCTGGCAGTCCTTGACAGCACATCGAAGTCCTTCGGCGCCGTGCACGCCGTCGTCGAGTTGTCGCTGTCGGTAGCCGGGGGCGAGATCTATGGGCTGCTCGGGCCGAACGGCGCCGGCAAGACCACCGCCCTGCGCATGCTCGCGGGCTTGCTCGCACCCACGGCCGGCCGCGCCTTGCTCGCCGGCCGCGACGCCAAAACGACGGAGGCCAAGCGCCATCTCGGCTACCTGAGCGGCAGCACCGGCCTGTTCGGCCGCCTCACGGGACGCGAGGTGCTCGACTACTTCGGCCAGATCCACGGGATGGCTCGCGCCCGCATCCGCGAGCGCCTGCGCGGCCTGGCCCAAGCCCTGGCGCTGGAGGCTGTCCTCGACCGGCGCTGCGAGGTCCTGTCCACCGGCGAGCGCCAGCGCGTCTCCATCGCGCGCGCCGTGCTCCACGATCCGGCCGTGCTGATTCTGGACGAGCCGACCAGCGGGCTCGACGTGCTGGCCAGCCGCTTTCTGCGAGACTTCGTGCGCGGCGAGCGCCAGCGTGGCAAGGCCGTGGTGTTCTCGACCCATTACCTGGCCGAAGCCGAGCTCTTGTGCGACCGGGTCGGGTTCCTGCACCACGGCCGGCTGCTGTCGCAGGGCACGCCGGCCGAGGTTCGCGGCGGGGCCGGCACGCTCGAGGAGGCCTTCCTCGCGCTGGCCGACCGGGACAAGGGCGGCGCGTGAATCCCCGGCACGTCCTTCTCACTTTCGGCAAAGAGCTGCGCGAGGCGCTGCGCGATCGGCGCACGCTGGCCATCATGATCCTCCTGCCGCTCGTGGTCTATCCGCTCTTGGCCATGCTCGCGGCGCAGGTTGCAACCAGCCGGGAGAAGCAGCGCGAGGAGCGGCCGTCGACCGTTGCGGTCAACGGCAGCGGACCCGCGTGCGACGCGCTCGTGGGGCAGATCAGGAAGAACCCCGCGCTCTTCGCCCTCGCGGCGCACGGTTCGGCGGGCGACGTGGAAAGCGGGCGTCTCGACGCCCTGGTCGAACCCGACAAGGACGATGCGGCCAGGCTGCGCGTGGTCTACGACGCCAGCCGGGACGAATCCCGCGTCGCCGAGGAGCGCCTGCGCGAGCTTCTGGCCAGCGCCCTGCCCGAGGGCTGCGCGCCGGTCTTCGCCATGGAAAGGCACAGCCTCGCGCCCAAGGCGCGCCTCGGCGGCTACGTGCTGTCCAAGGCGTTGCCGCTCTTCGTGGTGCTCATGGTGCTCCTGGGCGCGTTCTATCCCGCCATCGACGTGACCGCGGGCGAGCGGGAGCGCGGCACCCTGGAAACCGTCCTGTGCTCGCCCATCCGCCGTTTCGATCTCATGCTGGGCAAGGTGCTGGCGGTCGCGGCGCTCGCGGCGCTCACCGGCGTGGTCAACCTGGGTTCGATGGCCATCACGCTCTTGCAGGTTCTGCGCCTGGCCGCGCAGAACACCCTGCTCGACGTGCCTTGGGGCAACGCCCTGCAGAGCAGCCTGGTCATCTTCCCGGCGGCGCTGCTGTTCGCCGCCACCTTCGTCGCCTTGGGGGCCACGGCGCGCACCTTCAAGGAGGCCCAGACCTTGCTCCTGCCCGTCTACTTCCTCACCATCGCGCCGGCCATGGCCGGCGCCGTCGGCGAATACCGCCTGGCCGGATTGGCGGCCTGGGTTCCGGGCATGAATGTCACCCTGCTGGCGCGCGACCTCTTGGTCGGCCGCGCGACCTGGGCGGGAGGTTTGGCGACCATCGCCTCGACGGTGCTGCTCGCGGCCGCGGCGCTCGCGGCCGCGGCGCGTATCTACGATTCCGAACGCTTGGTGGGGCCGCCGCCCCGACGGCAGCGCGAGAGGGCGGGCTTGCCCCCTGCCACCAGCGCGGGCGACGCCCTCGTGCTCTTCGCTCTCGCCTTCCTCCTGCTCTACTTCGTCTTCCTACCCATCGAACAGCACAGCCTAGTGGTCGGGCTGCTCGCCGCACAATGGCTGGGGCTCTTCGGCCTGGTGCTCCTTTTCGCCCGCCTCTCCGGCCAGCGCTTCGCGGACACCATCGGACTTGGACGGCCAGCGCCCGCGGCCTACCTCGGCGCCTTGCTCATCGGGTGCAGCGCCTGGGCGGCGGTGGCCCTGTTTTGCGAATGGCTGCTGCCCGTGCCCAAGCACCTGGTCGAGGAGCTGCGCAAGACCATCGTCCCCCCCGACGGCAGCCGCGGGTTCGCCGTGACCTTGCTGCTGATGGCGCTATCCCCGGCCGTCTGCGAGGAAACCCTGTTTCGCGGCCCCATTCTCCGCGGCCTGCGCACGCGCGCCGGTCCCGCCAGGGCCGCGGTCATCACCGGTATACTCTTCGGGCTCTTCCATCTCGACGTGTACCGCATCCTGCCGGCAACCTTGCTCGGCACGTTGCTGGGCTTCGTGGCGCTCGAAAGCGGCTCGGTTCTTCCGTCGATGCTGGCCCACCTCTGCAACAACGCCATCCTCATCGCCCTAGCCAAGACCGGGCTCGACCAAGACATGGAAAGCCTCAGCCATCGCACCCTTACCCTCATCCTCTTCGCGTCGGTGGCGGGTACGACCGCGGGTTTCGTGCTGCTGCGCAAGGCCCGCCGAAATCTCAAAATGTAGGCCAGATGACAATTCCAGTTGCCGGGGACTCGGAGGCTCTGCTATGGGTTGCCCCATGTCCCAAGCAGAAGAGAAGCGCACAGCCCAGATCCTGCGCAAGTGCCCGGTCCTGGTGGATGCCCCTGCCGACGTGCTGGCCAGGCTCGCGGCCTCGGCGCAAACGCAAAGCTACCGCGCGCGACAGGTCGTGTACTTGCCCGGCGATCGCGCCGCCAGCGTGCACTTTCTCGCCAGCGGCCGGGTCAAGGTGTCGAAGGTCACCCGCGACGGCAAAGAGCTGACTCTCGCGTACCGGTCGAGCGGCGAGTTCTTCGGCGAAACCTGCTTGCTCGAAGGGGGGCCGCGGGAAGAGATGGTCGAGGCCATGGAAAGCACCACCACCATCGAGGTGGATCGCGCCCTGCTCGACCACATCCTGTCGAGCCACGCCGAGGTCGCCTATCCCTTCGCCCGCGCGCTGGTCGGCCGCTGGCGCAGCCTGCAGACCAAGGTCGAACAGCTCGTGTTCAAGGACGTCGGCTCGAAGCTGGCCGAGCTCTTGCTGCGCCTCGGCTCCGAGCACGGGGTCGAGCACCGCCGTGGGTTGGTGCTCGGCCTCAAGATCACGCATCAGGAGATGGCCAACCTCATCGGCTCGACCCGCGAGACGGTTTCCCTGACCCTGTCCCAGTTCAAGCGCAAGGGCTACATCACCACCGAGGGTCGCAGAGTCATCCTCACCGACCGCGAGGCGTTGCGCTCGCTTGTCTAGCTGTGTTCCTCCCCTCGATCCCGAGGGCGCAGGACGCGGAGGTATCCTAGAATAGACTTCTCGATGGCGGAGACCGGGTACGAAGAGATTCTCGTTGCGCTTCGCGCGGCGGCTCGCCTCAGCAAAGAGCGCTTCTTGGTCGGTATTGCCGCGGCCGTGGAACGAGAGCGCGTGACGGCCGCGCTCTCCGCCGAGGGAGAGGTCGTGGCCCTGCCCTCCCCCACCCTGGCCCTCGAGCGCTTGGCCGACGAGTCCTTCGATCTCGTGGTGCTCGATCAGGGCGCACGACAGTCCGGAAATGATGCACCCAACCTCCTGGCCGCGGCCCGCGAGATCCGGCCTTTCGCCGACGTGGTGCCGATCGTTGCCGCCGATCCGACGCAGGCCACGGAGATGTTCACGCAGGAGGCGGCCGCCGTGCTGCCTCGGCCGTTCCCGGCAAGCGACGCGCTCTTTCGCGCCCATCTCCGCTATCTGGCCTCCTGCCGTCGGGCGCGCACGCGGGCCCTCATGCTCAACCACGTCATCGCGCAAAACCGCGCCGCCCTCAAAGGCATCGAGCCTGCCCTCGAAGAGGCGCTGGGGACGGTGGTGGAGGCCAGCCGTGCGTCGCCCGGGGTTGCCGTGCTGGGCGACGGCGAGCTGGCCCGTTTTGCCGAGGGAACGGCCATCCACGGCCAGGTCGACGTGATCGTCGTCGGCCTGGGAGCCGCCGATCGCGTCGATACGCGACTGCGCGAGGCACGCGAGCGCGCGACCGGCGCGGCGGTCGTTGCCGTCGACGCCACGCCTTCGCCCGAACGGCTTTGCGCCGCGGCCTACGGCGGCGTGCGTGCCTACTTGCGACGCGACTTTCTGCCCAGGCTGGGACGGGTGGTGGCGGCCGCGGGCACGCGCCGGCGCGCGGAGCTAACCGGCCGCCAGCTCGTGGAGACCCTGACGCGTTTCGGTGTCATGGAGGAACCGGTCCGCGCCGTCACGCCCCCCACGCAGGATCTGGACGCAAGCCTGATCGCCGATGCCGCGTCGAAAGAAGCCGTTCCTTTCGTCCCCTCGGCGCACGAGGTCCTGGTGGTCGACGACGAGGTCGTGGTGCTCACCGTGTTGCGCGAGCTACTCCGCCGCAGCGGCTATCGCGTGACCACCGCGGCGTCCGCCGAGGAAGCCATCGACCTCATGCAGAAGCGTACCTTCGACTTGGTACTCACGGACAAGAACTTGCCCGGCGCTTCCGGCCTCGACGTTCTGCGCGTTGCACGTACTCTGCATCCACCGCCCGCGGTGGTGCTGATCACGGCCTACTCGTCCTACGATTCGGCGGTCACCGCCCTCGACATCGGCGCGCAGGACTACATCGAGAAACCCATCCGCGACGTCGAGGCCCTGCGTTTCCGTATCCGCCGTGCGCTCTCGCGGCGCAACGAACAGCTGGCGCGCAGCCTGGAGTCCAGCAAGGAGGGGCAGCACCGAGCGCGTATCATGGTGGTCGAAGTCGAGGGCACCCGGCGACAGCTCATGGCCGAGTTCCTCGGCCAGGACTACGACGTCGTGACCGCCGCGAACGGTGACCAGGCGCTGGCCCAGCTCCAGCAATCGAAGTTCGATCTGGTCATCGCCGACCGCAACTTGCCGGGCATGTCGGGCCTGCGCGTGATCGAACAAGCCCAACGCCTGCTGCCTCACTGCGCCTCCGTGCTCTACACCGCCTATCCGTCCTACGAGACCGTCAAGGAAGCCTTCGAGCTGGGCGTCGACGCCTATCTCGTGCGGCCGAACCAGGATCTCAAGGCCCTCGGCGAGAAGGTGGCGGGCGCCCTGCGCAGCCACGGCGGCATCTTGCTGGGCTAGGGATTCACCACAGAGACGCGGAGGGCGGATGAGATCGCAGAGCCGGAGAAGGAAGGGTTTCCGGATCCGAGCCCTTTCCTTCTCCGTGCTCTTTTCTGACCTCTGTGTCTCTGTGGTTCGTGCCCCTTGCGCCGCGCGGATGTTGGTTGACGGGGGAGGTGAGTTTTTGCTTAAGTTGTAGCTTGTAGAAAGCGAGCCATTGCAGGCGGCGTCGATAGCGTGAAGATCGCATTTACCCACAACCTTCGCCTCACCGACAGCGAGGAGGAGGCCGAGTTCGACAGCGTAGAAACCGTCGACGCGATCGCCAATGGCCTGCGCGCCGGCGGCCATGAGGTGGAAAAGATCGAGGTCACGGGGCCGGCCTCGCACCTGGCGGCGCGCATCGAGTCGTACGGGCCGGATCTGATCTTCAACACCGCCGAGGGGCGGCGGGGCCGCAGCCGCGAAGCGTTCTACCCCGCGTTGTTCGAAGAGCTGGGTTTCCCGTACACCGGTTCGGACGCCTACGTCATGACCGTGACGCTGGACAAGTGGATGACCAAGCT